>CAZMGU010000073.1:0-11598 GCA_964565905.1 uncultured Halobacteriales archaeon | reverse complement strand
CCCGCGTCGGCGCGCCGACGACGCAGACGATGCACGACAAGGGGCTGACGACGACTATCGACTGGAAGGACAAGGACGCCTACGGCCGGTCGATATCCTCGAAGAAGCGCTCCCAGATGCACCGCCTCCGGAAGTGGCAGGAACGCATCCGGACGAAGGACGCCGGCGAGCGCAACCTCCAGTTCGCGCTCTCCGAGATAGACCGGATGGCCAGCGCACTGGGCGTCCCCCGCTCGGTCCGGGAAGTCGCCTCGGTCATCTACCGGCGTGCGCTCAACGAGGACCTCATCCGCGGCCGATCCATCGAGGGCGTCGCGACGTCCTGCCTGTACGCCGCGTGTCGTCAGGAGGGCATCCCGCGCAGCCTCGAGGAGGTCTCCGACGTCTCCCGGGTCGAACAGAAGGAGATCGGGCGAACGTATCGGTACGTCGCCCAGGAACTCAAACTGAAGATGGAACCGGTCGACCCCAAGCAGTACGTCCCGCGGTTCGCCAGCGAACTCGAACTCTCCGAGGAGGTCCAGTCGAAGGCCAACGAGATAATCGACGTCACCGCCGAGCAGGGCCTGCTCTCGGGCAAGTCGCCGACCGGGTACGCCGCGGCGGCGATTTACGCCGCCTCGCTGCTGTGCAACGAGAAGAAGACCCAGCGCGAAGTCGCCGACGTCGCCCAGGTGACCGAGGTCACCATCCGTAACCGCTACCAGGAACAGATCGAAGCGATGGGAATTCACTGACTCGGCGTAACGAGTTATAGTACAGCCCCCTCTACCGACTTTTTCGCACGACAGCGTCACCAGCCCGTAGCGACTGCGCTCGCCACCCCGTAGCCAGGCGTTCCCACCGGCGTCGGCGTCCCTCGCACCGCAACAGTGATACTGGGCGATACTCGACAGGGAGTAACGTATCGAACAGATGACCGAGGACTACGCCGCAGACCGCGAGGAACCCGTCGCCTCCCTGCTCGCCGCGTTCGACGACCCGGCCGCGGGTCGGCGGCGACTGCCGAGGCTCGTCGGCCTCCTCGACGACGAGGACGAGACCGTCCGGATCGGTGCCGCGTGGACGACCTGTCACGTCGCGGCGAAGCTTCCGGACACCGCGGCGTACCTCACCCGCCGCCTGACCGACCGACTCGCGGACGAGACGCCGGCGCTCGAGGCCGCCCTCGTCTTCGAGTTCGTCGCGGCCCGGTACCCCGACGCCGTCGCCGCGGAACTCGACGCCATCGAGAGCGAGACCGACGAGCGGCGGCGAGCGCCCGCCATCGAGGGGAACCTGGCGCGCGCGAACTACCACCTGCCCGAGATAGGCAAGCGGGACGTCGGTCGAACGCGACTGCCCGGCGAGGGCGGATCCACCGGCCCCCTGCACCGGTCGGGCGTGGGGCCCGGGCGAGGGGGAAACGGTGGGACCGGCGTGGTCGAGTCGGACGAAGGCACGGACGACGCCGACGGAACGGAGTCCGCTGGGGGAGACGCCGACGGGACCGACGAAGGTGACGAATCCGACGAGAGTCGGGACGACGGCGGTGAGGAGGGTGCTACCGGCGACGCGGAGTGGAACCCCGCCGACGAACTCCCGGTCATCGTCTCGGAGAGCGCGTTCGACCGGCTCTCGATCCTGGGGAAACGGGGTCGTAGCCGCTACGCGGACGTCTACCGGACGCTGGGCGTCGTCGGGGGCGACGAGCTACCGGTCGCGCTGGCCTTCTTCCATCTGCCCGACGCGGACCGGACGGCGTTCGCCGGCGAACTCGCGGACGAACTCGCCCGGTGGGCCGGCGTCAGCGACCACGAGAACGTCCTGACGCTCTACGACTGGGGCGTCGAACCGCGCCCGTGGGCCGCCGTCGAGTACACCGACCGTCGCCTCTCGGACCGCGGTCGCCTCCCGTTCGAGGCAGCGCTCGCCGACGCGCGCGACCTGGCGTCGGCCGTCGAGCACGTCCACGACAACGGGGTGGTTCACGGCGGCGTCGACCCGGGGAACGTCGTCTACTACGGCAACGTCCTCGACGAGGGGGAGCGCCAGCCCCCGTTGCTCACCGACGTCGGCGTCCTCCACGCCGTCCGTCGGCACTTCGACCCGCGGACGCGACTCGACCCGCGCTACGCCGCGCCCGAGTACTTCGACCGGCGGTTCGGTCGGATAGACCACGCGACGGACGTCTACGGGACCGGGGCGGTGCTGTACCGGCTGTTCACCGGGCGGCCGCCCTACGACGGCGAGTACGGGCGGGTCAGGGAGTGCGTCCTGAACGACCCGCCGCCGCGACCCGGCGACGTGGCCGACGTCCCGGCCGGCGTCGACGACGTCGTCACGAAGGCGATGGCCCGGCAGAAACTCAGGCGGTACGAGTCCGTCGCGCACCTGCGCCAGGAGCTACGGGGTCTCAGCCCCGGAGGCGACGATGACTGACGTCGAAGTGGGGCTGGACCTGGTCGGCGGGAACGCCAACCTCACCTTCATCTTCTTCGTGGCGCTCGTCCTGCTCGGGACGCTGAGCCTGCGCTTCACCTACTACGCCCACCGGAACGACCGGGTCGGCGGTATCGCCGGCCAGCGCGACCTGTGGCGGACGCTCTCGTTCGTGGGTGCGACGGCCTCCCTCTTCGCCGTCCTCGGCGTCGTCGACATCGTCAGTTCGCTGGACACGTCCTTCCGTCGCGGCGTCCTGCTGGCCCACGTCTTCTCGCTCGCGTTCGTCGTCCGACTTCTGAGCCAGGACGCCGTTCCGACGGGGCCGGGCGATCGGGGCGTGGGGAGTCCGGACGGGCGGTTCTGGCTCGGCGGCGCGCTGGTCGTCCTGGCGGTCACCGGCGGCGGGTTCTGGAACGCCGACCACGCGGTCGTCGCCACCCTCGAAGGGGCGGGCGCGCTCGCCTTCCTGCTCGTCGGGTTCTCCGTCGGCCGACGCGGGACCACTGCTTCGCGCGTCCAGGGCACCGTCGTCGACACGCTGTTGCGCCACCTCCTGCCGGTGCTCCTGTTCGCCTCGCTCGTCCCGATAGCCGAACTGGCCGTCGTCGCCGGTCTGGACCGCGTCGTCGTCCTGCACATCCAGGTGGTGTTCGTCATCATGACCGCGACGGCCCTGATGACCGCGACGATCAAACTCAGGCAGAACCTGGCCGGCCTCTAACCGTCACCCGCCGCAGAACCGCCGGTAGTCGACGATGGTTCCGTCCACGCCGGCGGTGCGGGCCGAGGCCGCGGAGACGGCGTCGTCGACGGTCCAGGCGTTGACGGCCAGTCCTGCGTCGTTGGCCCGCCGGACGAGCGACTCGTCGCACAGGTCCCAGTGGGGGTGGACGGCGACGCACTCCAGGTCCATCGCCCGCGCCAGCCTGTTCCGCGGGTCGCCGTCGAACAGGAGCGCCAGGGGGTACTCCGCGACGACGGCCATCTCGGCGAGGACGCCCGCGTCGAACGAGGATATCAGGACGTTGCCCTCGTGGGCGGCCAGGACGTCCGCGACGTCCGTCGCGAGGCCGTTCTCCTTCAGTTCGACGTTCAGGTTCGTCTCGGGCGGGAGCGCCTCGACCACCTCCTCCAGCGACGGAACCCCCTCGCCGCTACCGAGGACGTCGAGGCGCGCGAGTTCCGCCTGTGAGAGGTCGGCCACCTCGCCCGTCCCGTCGGTGACGCGGTCGACGGACTCGTCGTGAATCACGACCACCTCGCCGCTCCCGCACCGGCGGACGTCGAACTCGACCCAGTCGGCGACGTCGGCCGCCGAGACGAGCGCGCCGACGGTGTTCTCCGGGTGGTCGCCGGCAAACCCCCGGTGGGCGATGCAGTTCATACCCGGGCGGTCGTCGCCCGGGTGGAAAACCGTTCCCCTCGTGACACGGCGACGAAATTTTATCCCGGTGCCGGCCGTCGCTCCGCCATGACGGTCGAGTTCGACTTCGGTGGCGACGTGGTACTGATTACCGGCGTCGGCGGCGCGCTCGGCAGTGCCGTCGCCCGGGCGTTCGACGACGCGGGCGCGACGGTGTGCGGCGCGGACGTCGTCGAACCGGACAGCGAGGAGTTCGCGCTCGACCCGGACCGGGTCGACTTCCACCAGGGCGACTTCACCGACGAGTCCGACGTCGAGCGCGTCGTCTCGGACGTCGTCGACGCCCACGGCGGCCTGGACGCGCTCTGCAACGTCGCCGGCACCTGGCGCGGCGGCGACCCGGTCCACGAGACGGACGTCGGAACGTTCGACTTCCTCTTCGACGTCAACCTCAAGACGGCCTTCCTCGCGTCGAAACACGCCCTCCCGCACCTCCGGGAGAGCGAGGGGGCCGTCGTCTCCGTCTCCGCCCGGTCGTCGCTCGAAGGCGGCGAGGGCGACGCCCTCTACCGGGCGACCAAGGCGGGGGTCCGCCTGCTCACGGAGTCCGTCGCCGCGGAGAACGAGGGAGTGGTCCGGGCGAACTCGATAATGCCCAGCGTCATCGACACGCCGATGAACCGCGAGATGATGCCCGACGCCGACCACTCGAAGTGGGTCGACCCGGCCGACATCGCCGAGGTGATCATGTTTCTCTGCTCCGACGCGGCGACGGTGACGAGCGGCGCCGCAGTGCCGGTGTACGGGGAGGCCTGAGTCCGTCGGCTGGCTGCCCGCGACCCGACGGCGGTGGTCGGAATCTGTTCGAATACGATAACGTTCTCCATCGCTCGACGACCGGCCCGAAATTTCGGTCGGTAACGGGACACTCCACCGCATCTCTCAGTTCGTGTCGAAACGTCGGTACTGTCCGCCCGCAGGTATTATCACGGAGGGTCGAGTACTAGGCGGGTGACTCATGGCGGCACGTGAAACGTGGGCCACGCGGGTCGGCTTTCTGGTGGCGGCGATAGGGAGCGCAGTCGGTCTGGGGAACATCTGGCAGTTCCCGTTCAAGACCGCGACCAACGGCGGAGCGGTGTTCCTCGTGTTCTACCTCCTCGCCGTCTTCCTCATCGGGTTCCCGGCGATGCTCGCGGAGTTCGTCCTCGGGCGGCGGTCGCACCTCAACGTCGTCGACGCGTTCACGGACCTGGGCCACCGCCAGTGGCGGGTCGTGGGTGCGCTCAGCCTCCTGACCGGGTTCTGGATCCTCTCGTACTACAACGTCGTCGGCGGGTGGGTGTTGCGGTACGTCCTCGGGAGCGCCACCGGTGCCTACTTCGGCGAATCGGAGGCGTACTTCGGTGCCGTTGCCTCGGGGCCGGAGGCCGTCCTCGCCCAGGCGGCGTTCCTCGCCGTCGTCATCGGCATCGTCGCGCTCGGCATCGAGGACGGCATCGAGAAGGCGACGAAGGTGATGGTCCCGAGCATCGTCGTACTCATGGTCGCGCTCGCCGTCTGGGCGCTGACACTCGGCGGCGCGGCGGAGGGGTACGCCTACTTCCTCTCGCCCGACGTCGGGTCGCTCGTCGCGAACGCGGGCACCGTCGTCCCCGACGCCGTCGGACAGGCCTTCTTCACCCTCTCGCTGGGGATGGGGATCATGGTCACCTTCTCCTCGTACCTCGCGGAGGACGACAACCTCCCCGTCGACGGCGGGATCATCGTCGTCACGAACACGCTCGTCGGCGTCCTGGCGGGCCTGGTCGTCTTCCCCATCCTGTTCGCGAACAACGTCAGCCCCGACACGAGCGGGCCGTCGGCCATCTTCGTCGCGATGGCGTCCGCGTTCGGGAACCTCCCGGGCGGTCGGATCCTCGGCGTCGTCTTCTTCGGCGTCGTCCTCATTGCCGCGCTCTCCTCGGCGATCAGTCTGCTGGAGGTGACCGTCGCGTACTTCAACGACAACTACGGGATTCCGCGCGTCTACCTCTCAGTCGCCGCCGGCGTCGGCCTGTTCCTCCTGGGACTGCCGTCGGCGTGGGACACGGGGGAACCGGGCGGCATCTCCACGTGGTTCGTCTGGTTCGACGCGCTGGCGTACAACCTCTTTCTGCCGCTGTCGGTGCTCGCCATCCTGGTGTTCGTCGGCTGGATCCTGGCGGGCCAGGCGCTGGACGAACTCCGCCGCGGTGCCGGGTCGCTCGAACGGTTCGGCATCGGGTGGCTGTTGATGATCCGGTACGTCGTCCTCGCGGGGATGCTCGTCACGCTCCTGCTCGGCATCCAGGCCCTGTTCCTGGCGGAGGACGCCACCTTCTTCGCGCCGTTCTAGCCGCGCGAACTCCCTCGCCGCCCGTTCTCCCCCGCTACCGGACGAGATACGACTCGCCGGTCGGGCCGAACCGTCCGAGGTCCGCCTCCCGCCGGTAGTCCGTCTCCTGCAGTTCCCGTAGCGCCGCGACCAGATCGGACTCGTCCTTGTCACGCCACTCGGCGGGTTCCGCTATCGGGTAGACGAGCCACCCGGACCCGAGGACCTCCGTCGCGTGGAGGCGGTCCAGGTCGACGTCGTCGGGCGACTCCGCGGTGGCGACGGCGAAGACGTGACGGGTCGCGCGCTCGCCGACCGGCAGGAGGACGTGGGCCGTGATGGCCCGCAGTTCCGAGTCGAACACCGGTTCGACCGCGTCGTAGTCGGCCTGCGTGGGTTCGCCGTCGTGGACGCACGGGTCGAGGTAGGAGAAGTAGGTCTGCCCGACGTCGGGCGGCGTGCCGGCCGCCTCGATCAGTCCCGCCTCCGCCAGTGCGCGCTGGAGGCGCTCGCCGCCCTCGGACCCCGTGAACGGGACACCCGTCTCGGCACCCCCGTGAATGCCGGGGTGGTCGCCGACGACGTGGAAGTGGGCGTTGGCGTCGCCGTACCCCGGAACGAACGGGTCACACCCGGGGTCGAAGCCGAAGGGGTTCGAGAGCGACGAGGCGACGTTCTTCACGGACGACAGCAGGGGGGTCGACGCCAAAACTCCGACGGTCTCCCGTCGGGCGCTCGCCGTCCGTTCGGACCGTTCGGGAGTCCCCGGCGCGCCCGCCGCCCGGGTCGCTTCCGGGCAACGCTTTTTTCCGGCCCTCCCGTTCCCCGTGTATGACCTACCCCCGGAGCGCTGATAGCCGGTGACGCACGACGACCGGGTCGACGACCTGCGCGAGCGGAAGGCGGCCGCCGAGCGCGGCGGCGGCGAGGAGCGCATCGAGGCCCAGCACGAGAAGGGCAAACTCACCGCACGCGAACGGATCGACTACTTCCTCGACGACGACACCTTCGTCGAGATAGACGGGTTGCGCGAACACCGGAGCACCAACTTCGACATGGCGGAGCGGAGCGTCCCCGGCGACGGCGTCGTCACCGGGTACGGCGAGGTGGAGGGTCGGAAGGTGTTCGTGTTCGCCCACGACTTCACCGTCCTCGGCGGGTCGCTCGGCGAGGCGTTCGCGGAGAAGGTGTGCAAGGTGATGGACAAGGCCATCGAGGTGGGCGCGCCGATAATCGGGCTGAACGACTCCGCCGGCGCGCGCATCCAGGAGGGCATCGACTCGCTGGCCGGCTACGCCGATATCTTCCACCGGAACCAGCTGGCGTCGGGCGTCGTCCCGCAGATATCGGCCGTCATGGGCCCCTGCGCCGGCGGCGCGGTGTACTCGCCGGCGATAACGGACTTCGTCTACATGGTGAACGACACCAGCCACATGTTCATCACCGGCCCGGACGTCGTCGAGACGGTCACCGGCGAGGAGGTGGGCTTCGACGAACTCGGCGGGGCGGGAACCCACGCCAGCGAGTCCGGCGTCGCCCACTTTACGGCCGACGACGAGAGGGCCGCGATGGACGACATCCGCTACCTGCTCACCTACCTCCCGTCGAACAACGTCCAGGACCCGCCCCGCGTCGACCCGTGGGACGACCCGGAGCGCCGCGACGAGGAACTGATCGACGTCGTCCCGGACGAACCGCAGAAACCGTACGATATGAAACGCGTCGTCGAGGGCGTCCTCGACGAGGACTCCTTCTTCGAGGTGGCCGAGTCGTACGCCCGCAACCTCGTCACCGGGTTCGCCCGCCTCGACGGCCACAGCGTCGGCGTCGTCGGCAACCAGCCCCGCGTCAACGCCGGCACGCTCGACATCGACTCGTCGATGAAGGGCGCCCGGTTCGTCCGCTTCTGCGACGCGTTCAACATTCCCGTCCTCACGTTCGTCGACGTCCCCGGGTTCATGCCGGGCAAGGACCAGGAGCGCGGCGGCATCATCAAACACGGCGCGAAACTGCTGTACGCCTACTCCGAGGCGACGGTGCCGCTCCTCACCGTCATCACCCGGAAGGCCTACGGCGGGGCCTACGACGTGATGGCGTCGAAACACGTCGGCGCGGACGTCAACTACGCCTGGCCGACCGCCGAAATAGCCGTCATGGGACCCGAGGGCGCGGTGAACGTGCTCTACGACGACGAACTCGACGCCGCCGAGAACGTGGAGCGCCGGCGCGCGGAACTCGTCGAGGAGTACCGCGACGCGTTCGCGAACCCCTACACCGCCGCGAAGCGCGGGTACGTCGACGACGTCCTCGAACCGGCCGACACCCGGTCGCGACTCGTCGGCGACCTGGCGACGCTCCGGGGCAAGCGCAAAGACCACCCGGACCGAAAACACGGCAACATCCCGCTCTGAGATGGTATCCGACCCAGACTCTACCGTCGACGCCGCGCTGGTTGAGGCGGTAGCCGACGCCGTACCAACCGCGAGCGACGACGAGGCCGCCGCCATCGCCGTCGCCGTCGGCGCGCACCTGCGGGACGGCGAACTCGCGGCGGCCGCCGCGGCCGCCGAGACGGGGCCGTCCGGTCCCCGCTGGGCGGGCCGCGAGTGGACGTTCTCGGGTCGCGTCGAACGGACCCGGAAGCGGACGGTTCGCGTCCGCGACGACGCGCCGACGGACCCGTGGTCCGCGGCGGGGCGGACCGACCGGCTGTGAGTCCGGGCGAGTGATCAGGACGCCTGCTGGACCTTCTCCCGGGCCTCGTCGTCGCTCAGGTTCTTGTCGTGTCGTTCCTCGGCGTGTTCTTTGACGTGTTCGAGAACCTCGTCCTCGTCGTCTGACTGTACCATGAAGTCGTCACCCATGTCGCAGGTCATCTGGTATGCCATCGAAATCGCCAGATGGGACGACGAACCGGCCGTCCATAGCTATGCGGTCGGTACGAGGGGGTAAGTTCGCGTGAGTCGAACGACGGCCGCGGTAAGCCGGTCTTTCGGGACCCGTTCCGGGACGGGTCCGCTTCGTCGATTGCCGCCACTTCACCGACTGTCGGCAGTTCGCCGATTCGACGGGTGCTCGAACCGCCCGAATTGTGGGCGACGGGAGCGGTTTCCGACGCACCGGTCCCGCATAGTTTTAAGGTCGGACTCCCGGTACAGGGTGGTATGTTCGACAAGGTTCTCGTCGCCAATCGCGGGGAGATAGCGGTCCGCGTGATGCGGGCGTGCGAGGAGTTGGGTGTCGGGACGGTCGCCGTCTACTCGGAGGCCGACAGGCACGCCGGACACGTGCGATACGCGGACGAGGCCTACAACGTCGGCCCCGCCAGGGCCGCCGACTCCTACCTCGACCAGGAGGCCATCGTCGACGCCGCCCGGCAGGCCGGGGCCGACGCGATCCACCCGGGATACGGCTTCCTGGCCGAGAACGCCGACTTCGCCGCCCGCGTCGAGGACGCGGACGGGATCACCTGGATCGGCCCCTCGGCCCAGGCGATGGAATCCTTGGGCGAGAAGACGAAGGCCCGCCGGATCATGCAGTCCGCCGACGTTCCCATCGTCCCCGGGACCACCGACCCGGTCACCGAAGTCGAGGAGATACACGAGTTCGGGGAGGAGCACGGCTACCCCATCGCCATCAAGGCCGAGGGTGGCGGCGGTGGGCGCGGGATGAAGATAGTGGAGTCTCCCGACGAGGCTGAGGACCAACTGGAGAGCGCCAGGCGGGAGGGCGAGGCGTACTTCTCGAACGACTCCGTCTACCTCGAACGCTACCTCGAGAAACCCCGTCACATCGAGGTACAGATCGTCGCCGACCGGCAGGGCAACGTCCGACACCTCGGCGAGCGCGACTGCTCGCTCCAGCGCCGCCACCAGAAGGTCATCGAGGAGGGACCGAGTCCCGCCCTGGACGACGACCTCCGCGAACGGATCGGAGACGCGGCCCGACGGGGCGTCGCCGAGGCCGATTACTACAACGCCGGGACCGTCGAGTTTCTCGTCGAGGAGGAGGACCGCGGCGACGAGGAGTTGCTCGGTCCCGACGCGGACTTCTACTTCCTCGAGGTGAACACGCGCATCCAGGTCGAGCACACGGTGACCGAGGAGATAACTGGCATCGACGTCGTGAAGTGGCAGATCCGCGTCGCCGCCGGCCAGGAACTGGCGTTCTCCCAGGACGACGTCGAGGTCGAGGGCCACGCGATGGAGTTCAGGATCAACGCCGAGAACGCGGCGAACGACTTCGCCCCCGCGACCGGCGGCGAACTCGAGGTGTACGACCCGCCGGGCGGCATCGGCGTCCGCCTCGACGACGCCCTCCGGCAGGGGGACCAACTCGTCACCGACTACGACTCGATGGTCGCGAAACTCGTCACGTGGGGTAGCGACCGCGGCGAGTGCATCGCCCGCGGCCAGCGCGCCCTCGCGGAGTACGACGTCGAGGGCATCCCCACGATTATCCCGTTCCACCGGCTGATGCTCACCGACGAGCGGTTCGTCAACGGGACGCACACGACGAAGTACCTCGACGAGGAACTCGACCCCGAGCGCATCGACGAGGCCCAGGAACGCTGGGGAACCGAACCCGCACCCGCCGAATCGGAAGACGAAGAGGCCGTCGAGCGGGAGTTCACCGTCGAGGTCAACGGCAAGCGCTTCGAGGTGGAACTGGAGGAACGCGGCGCGCCGGCCGTCCCGGTCGGCGACGTCGACGGCGGGACCGGCGGTCAGCGCCCCGACCGCCCCGGCGGCGGAGGCGGCGGTTCGTCCGGCGGTAGCGGCGGCACGAGCGCCGCCGGCGACGAGGTGACGGCCGAGATGCAGGGCACCATCCTCGAAGTGAACGTCGCCGATGGCGACGAGGTGGAGTCCGGCGACGTCCTCTGCGTGCTGGAGGCGATGAAGATGGAGAACGACATCGTCGCCGAACGAGGCGGCACGGTCGAGGAGGTGGCCGTCTCGGAGGGCGAGTCCGTCGACATGGGCGACCGCCTGTTCGTAATTAGCTGAGGTCCGTCTCCGTCGGTGGGCCGGCCGTATCGCTATCGGACGGTTTCGCTACCGGCCATCGTCGCCGATGCGGAACATGGTTCCCGGTCTGACTTCCTCGTCCTCGAAGTACGACAGCAGCGCCAGTTTCGCTCCGACGTACGAACCGACGACCACGACGGTGAATCCGAGAGCCAGCGCGACAAGTGCCAGGAGCAGGACCATGTCAGTGAAGCGTCGCGTCGTCGCTTGATGATTCCGGTCCGTGGTGAGACGACGGGCCCGACGTGCGGTCTCGCCCGACGCGGTTATGACGGTCGCGCACGAGGGCTCTCGCATGCAAGCAACGCGCCGTCGCGTGCTGGACGCCCTCGCCGACGGCCCCGTGGCCGGCCCCGAACTGGCGAAGTCGCTCGACGTCTCGCGGGCGGCGGTGTGGAAACACGTCGAGGCGCTCCGGGAGGCGG
>CAZMGU010000072.1:0-11818 GCA_964565905.1 uncultured Halobacteriales archaeon | reverse complement strand
CGCGGAGTTTGCTGATGTCGCCCTCGTCTTCCATCTCCGAGAGGAGCATGCTCACTTTGGACTTGGACCACTCCGTCTCGTCGACGATGTTGACCTGCTTCATCCGGCCGCCGTTCTCCTCCAGCAGTTTGACGACGCGGTCGCTGTCGGAGAGGAGTTCCTCGTCCGGGATGCCCGCGCCCTGTGCGTCGCCGCTCGCCGGTTCGGCGGCCGCGCCGGCGGCCTCCGCCGCGCCGTCGTCTACGAGGGTGCCCTGTCGGGAGAGGGCGCCGGACTGCCACACCGCCGCGCCGACGAGTCCGACGACGACGACCAGCGCGCCGACAAGGAGGAGCATGTCGCCGCTGCTCCGGTTGGTCGGCTCCGTACCTGGGGCGTCGGTGGTTCCCGTCGAGTCGTCACCCGGTCCGACCGCTGACTCGGGCCGGAACTCCACCTGCGGGTGGTTGTCGGTGAACTGCCGGTCCCCGAGCCAGGTGACCGAGTCGCTCGACTCGAGGGAGGGGCCGGATCGGGAGTCCGGTTCCGGCGCGGCGTCCGAGAAGGAGAGCGAGGGACCTGGCTCGAAGACGAGGCGCTGGTTCGAACCGATGTAGAGCCGACCCTCGAACACGTCGCCGACGCGGACCGCGTCGCCGTCCTGCGCGGCGAAGTTCGACCAGTCGAAAGAGAGTTGCACCACGCCCCGCGAGTTGAGTCCCTCGTCGATGGTCGCGTTCCGGGCGAAGGCGGAGGCGTTCATCCGCC
This sequence comes from uncultured Halobacteriales archaeon, assembly GCA_964565905.1. Taxonomy (GTDB): domain Archaea; phylum Halobacteriota; class Halobacteria; order Halobacteriales; family Haloarculaceae; genus Halomicrobium. The sequence continues at coordinate 11,071 of CAZMGU010000072.1, read as the reverse complement.
GGTCGGTAGCGCGCGATCCGGCCTGCGTCAGTCGATGCGACCGGTTGACGAAGTCCCGGTACATCGAGGACTCGTTCTCCTCGAAATCTGTCGCGAACGCCTCGAACTCCTCGCGTTCGGAGTCGTTCAGCGGGCGCGAGTACTCGAAGGTCCAGGTCGCCGACCCGTCGTCGTACACCTGGACGGTAAACACCGTCTGTGAGAATCCGTCGGGCGTCGCGAGACGCGTGCCGGCCGCGTCCGTCGAGGCGAGCGCTGGGGCCACGGCGACGCTGGCGAACAGGAGAACGGCGAGACCGACGGCAACCGAGCGAGTCATCTAGGCTATATCACCCAAGGATGGAATAAAAGCGCTATGACTAACCGGGTGACGTATCGGTGTCGTCGACGCGCGACGAACCGGCGTCATCGCCCCGGGACGGCGGCGGCGAGTCGTTCGACGGGGTGTGGCGGTTCCTCGGCGTCCGGTCTGTCGCCGAGTTGCGTGCGACAGGACGCGCCCGGCGCGACGACGCGGTCGCCGGGGCTCTCCTCGACCTGACTGAACAGTATCCGGGCGATGGCCCTGCTCATCGAGTAGTGTTCGGCCTCGTAGCCGAAGCTGCCGGCCATCCCGCAACAGCCGGAGTCGAGCGGGTCCACCTCGAACCCGGCGCACCGGAGGACGCCGACGGCGTAGTGGTCCTTCCGGGTCGCCTTCTGGTGGCAGTGGCCGTGGTAGGTCAGCGACTCGTCCGGCGCGTCCCAGTCGACGCGTTCGTCCAGACCGAACCTGCTCAGGTACTCGCAGAGCCCGTAGGCGTTCGCGGCGACGGACTCGGCGTCGTCCGAGTCGAGCAAGTCGAGGTAGTCCGACTGGAACATCACCGCGTCGGAGGGTTCGACGGCGACGACGTCCCAGCCCCCGTCGACGAGCGGCGCGAGCGCATCGACGTTGTCGCGGGCCCGCCGGCGCGACCTGTCCAGGAAGCCCAGCGAGTGGGCCGCGCGTCCGCTCGCGCCGACCTCCTCGGGAACCCTAACGTGAACCCCGGCCGCTTCGAGGACGGTGACGGCGTCCCGGAGCACCGCTGGGTCGCTGTAGTTGCCGTACGTGTCCGGGAAGAGCGCCACTTTCCGGTGGGCCTCGGCCTCGGGCACGCGCGGGCCGCGTTCGACGTACCACTCCGTGAACGACTGGCGCTCGAACGTCGGTAGCGAGCGTTCCCTGGCGATACCCAGCACCTTCTCGGCGAGGAGGTCACTCCCGGGCAACGCGGCCAGCCAGTTCGACACGGGGGCGAGCGCGCTACCGACCGCGCTCAGGCGGTCGACGTCGGCGAACAGGCGTTCCCGGAGGCTGGCCCCGTCCCGCTGGTGGCTCGCGTGCTGAACCTCGGCCTTGAGTTTCGCCATGTCCACCTCGCTCGGACAGTCCCGCGCACAGCCCTTGCAGCCGATACACAGGTCCATCACCTCGGTCAGGAACGCCTCGTCGGTGGGGTCATCGGGGAGGTCACCGCTCATCGCCTGGCGGAGCGCGTTAGCGCGCCCGCGCGTCGCCGTCGACTCCTCCTCGCTGGCCCGGTAGGTCGGACACATCACGCCGCCGGTCGTCTCCTGCTCCCCGCGACAGCCGCCACAGCCGTGACAGAGTTCGACCATCCCCTGCATCCCCCCATCGTTCTCCCAGCGCAGTTCGGGGTCAAACCCGGCGTCGTACTCGTACTCCGGGCCGTACCGCAGGTTCTCGGTCATGTCGACGTCGCCACAGACCTGCCCGGGATTGAGGAGCCACTCCGGGTCGAAGGCCGACTTCAGGTCGCCGAACAGTTCCCAGACGTGGTCACCGTACAGTTTCCGGTTCCACTGCGTGCGCGCGCGGCCGTCGCCGTGTTCGCCCGAGACGCTGCCGCCGTACTCCACGACGAGGTCCGTCGCCGCGTCGGCGATGGCCTCCATCGACTCGACGCCCTCGACGGACTTCAGGTCGACGAGCGGCCGGATGTGGAGACACCCCGGGCCGGCGTGGGCGTAGAAACTCGCGAACGTCCCGTTGTCCGCCAGCACCTCGCGGAAGTCGGCGACGTACTCCGGGAGGTTCGCCGGCGGCACAGCGGTGTCCTCGACGAAACTGTGGTGTTTCTCGTCGGAGGTCCGCCCCAGCAGGATGGGGAGGCCGCTCTTCCGGAGTTTCCAGAAGCGACTTCGCTCCTCGTCGCTGTGGGCCTCGCGGCCGGCGAAGGAGTGGAGCGGGTCCGCGGTCAGTTCCTCGGCGCGCTCCTGCGGGACGCCGAGGGGCGAAACGTCGCCGACCCGGTCGGCGAGCAGGTCCGCCACCCGCTGTTTCCCCTCGGCGTCGTTCTCCGCGTAGAACTCGACGAGCAACAGCGCGCCCGTCCCCTCGGGGACTATCTCCCGGACCAGCGCGCCGAACTCCTCGGTGTCGGCCGCCAGGTCCAGCAGGACGTCGTCCAGCACCTCGACGGCCGAGGGGTCGTGTTCGAGGATGGGCGAGACGTCCCGCATCGCGTCGATGAGGTCGTCGTAGGCCAGCAGCGCCAGCGCCTTCGTCTCCGGCACCGGTTCGAGCGAGACGGTGGCCTCAGTGACGACGGCGAGCGTCCCCTCGCTGCCCGCCAGCAGGCGCGCGAGGTTGACGCTGCCCGACTCTGCCTCCTCGACCAGTCTGTCGAGGTTGTAGCCGGAGACGTTCCGCTTCAGGTCGGGGAACGCCTCGTCGACGGCCTCGGCCTCCTCGTCGACGATACGAGCGACTTCGGCGTAGATTCGCCCCACCAGGTCGTCCGTCTCGTCGGGGTCGTCGGCCGCGCGCTCGCGGAGTTCGTCGAGGCTCACCTCGCCGAACGTGGTCACCGTCCCGTCCGCGAGGACTACCTCGCACTCCTCGACGTAGGCGTCGGTCTTGCCGTACTTCAGCGAATGAGAGCCCGTGGAGTTGTTGCCGATGGCACCCCCGAGGACGCTCTTGTCGCCCCACGCCGGGTCCGGCGCGAACTTCAGGTCGTGGTCGGCGAGGCGGTCGTTCAACTCGGCGAGGACGACGCCCGCCTCCGCGCGGGCCGTCCGCGCGTCCGGGTCGACGGTCAGAACGGAGTCCATGTGTCGCGAGAAGTCGAGCACCACCGCCTCGTTCACCGTCTGGCCGGCGAGGCTGGTGCCGCCGCCACGGGGGAGCACCGGCGTCCCGCGTTCGGCGCAGTACTCGACGGCGGCGGCGACGTCCGCCGTCGAGCGCGGGAAGACGACGCCCACCGGCGTCACCTCGTACGCGCTCGCGTCCGTCGCGTACAGTTGCCGGGTGAGGTCGTCGAATCGCACCTCGCCCGCGACCCGGTCCCTGAGGTCCCTGACGAATCCGGGCCGCGCGACGTCGCCGCTCTCGTAGTCGTACCGGGCCCGCTCGTCGGCCGCTGGTCCCCCGGTTTGCCCGTCGGTACTCGTACCCATTGGCCCCTCTTTATCTGCGAAACGGATTAAAACTCCGGCGACACCGGGCGATTACCGGGACGACGTGGACTGCCGGCGACCGGTCGGACGAGTTGACGGCTAGTCGATGCCGCACCCGGTCAGGGGGCCAGCCGGTTCTTCCGGTTTCGCATGTTCTCCTCGTAGTACTCGAAGGTGATCGGACACCAGTCTGCGGCCAGGTTCAGGATAGACTCCGTGAGCTCCCTGATCTCCCACTGGGCGTCCGCCGCCGCGCGCATGTCGGCCACGTGCATCAGCATCCGGACGTTCATCGACATGACCATGTTAACCTCCGTCCCGATGGGGAGGACGAACCGGGCGTCCTCCGGCGGCATGCCAAGGTCGAGCAGATCCTGGTACGCCTCGACGGCCCCGGCGACGGCGTCCTCGAATATCGCCTCGCGCTCCGCGACCGTCTCCTCGTCGACCTGGCCGGTCTTCTGGTTGCGGCCGACCCAGTCGGGGTCCGTGGCGGAGGGCGGGAAGACGACCATCTCGCCGTCGCGGACGTCCTCCGGGTCGACGTCGTCGAACGAGACGTAGCGCATGCTCTGGACGTCGAAGGAGACGTGCCGGTGGCGGGTTATCTGTGCCATGCAGGAGCGACTGACGCCCTTCACCGCGAACGTCGCCTGCGGATGCTCGAACGGGCCGTAGTGGCCGTGGCTGAGGAGGTGGCCGATGAGCGTCTCCTTCTTCTCCTCGATGGTGTCGCCCTCGACCGTCGACATCGTCTCCGCGAAGGTCTGGTCGCCGACGAAGGGTTCGCTGTAGTCGTTGCGGGCCCCCGTGCAGATGAGTTCCTCGGGGTCCTCGGTCGCTTCGAGTAGCCGGACTTCCATAGCCGAAAGGTAACGCGAGGCGGTAAAAGGCTATGCGAATATTTGTGGAGCGGTCGGTCGCAGAACGAAAGCGGGACGGACCGGCTACAGGTCGTTCCAGTCGCTCGGGTCGCTGGTGAGACCCAGGACGCGGGCCTGCCGGGTGCCGTCGGCCTCGCGTATCTCGATCAGGCCGTCGAACGCCTGCTTGATAACCTGGAGGGTCTGGTCGTCGTGCGCGCCGGAGTCGATGGTGAACACGCCGACGTAGCCCGCGGCGTCGAGGCGCGAGGAGAGGATGTGACAGAGCTTGAACACCGTCTTCTTGTCGGTGTAGGTGAGCATCGTCGACAGCGAGAACAGGGCGAGTCGCCCCTCCTCCCGACCGTTGTTGTGGAGGCCCTCGAGGGCCTTCGTGATGCCGATACCGATGCCGGTGAGGTCGCCCGGCGAGGAGACGTGGTGGACGTAGACGCCCTCGGTCTGGCCCTCCTCGGACCCGGAGTCGCCGCGGCAGTCGACGACGCCGAGTTGCGAGTCGTCGAGTTCGGCGACCGCGGCGGAGAACTCGTCGACGATGTCCGCCGCCTTGTCGTTCGTCGAGACGACGACCGCGCCCTCGCCGTGTTTGGCCCCGTCCTGTAACATCTCGAGTGCGAGTGCGTCCTTGCCAGTCATCGCCGGCCCGGCGATCAGTAAACTGGTTCCGGGCCGGACCGACGACAGGGCGTCGAAGTCGAGTACACGTGAGAGATCGTACATGGTCTCTGAAATCTCATTCACCCTCATCAGCGCTCAGCCCGCGGAGGGACGCGATGAAGTCCTCGTCGTTCCCGATCCCGCCAAGGGTATCTGACAGGTCGTCCTGAAGTTCGGCAATCTCGCCCTTAAGAGCATCGTATTCGTCGCTCTCCGAGAGCTCCGCGTCGCTCTTGGTCGCCTCGAGCGTGGCCCGCTTCTCGACGAGCGAGTAGTACCGCTGGAGCAGGACGTCGTACTCGGAGCGGGCGAGGAGATTCTCCACGGTTTCGTGGAGCTCTTCGCTCCGGATCGGTTTCGAGAGGTACGCGTCGAACCCCATCTCAAGGATGTCGAAGTCAGGTTCCACCGCGGTCACCATCGAGACGCGGCAGTCCAGGTCCCGCTCCCTGATCTGGTCGAGCACCTCGTCGCCGGACAGCCCCGGCATCATTCGGTCGAGCAGTACGACATCGACGTCCTCGTCGAGCTTCGCCAGACCCTCGTCACCGTCGTGGGCCATCTGGACCTCGTACTCGTCGCGAAGCCACAGTCTGTAGGTCTCCGCGACGTCCGGCTCGTCCTCGACGATGAGCACCACGGGTCGGTCCGAATCTGACATTCTATTCTCTACCCCCTGATTATAGCATCATCCTACATAGCCCTGTGGGTAGACGGGGGACGGACGGCGGGCCGGAACGGCAATACCCAAGAGCATCGCGCCGCCAGAGAGGGACGATGATCCACAACCTCGCCGAGGGACGGGAGGTGTTCACGAGCAACGTCTTCCTCGTGACCGGCGACCGGACGGCGCTCGTCGACGTCGGCAACGAGTTCGACATCGTCGACGCCGTCCAGGAGCGGGTCGACGACCTGGATGCCGTCGTCCTGACCCACACCCACTACGACCACGTCGCCAACCTCGACGCAGTCGTGGACGCCTTCGACCCCGAAGTGGTCGCCTACGACGACTCCTTCGACGGCGTCGACGGGGCGCTCGGCGACGGTGACACCGTCCGCATCGGCGACGACAACTACCTCGCCCTGCACACGCCCGGACACAAGGACGACCACCTCTGTCTCTACAGCGAGGACGCAGGTATCCTGTTCGCCGGCGACCTGGTGTTTGTGAACGGGAGTTTCGGCCGGACCGACCTCGACGAGGGCCACCGCCCGACGCTCGTCGACAGTATCCAGCGCGTGCTAGAGGTTACCGACGACGAACTCCGCGTGATGCACACCGGCCACGGCCCGAGCGTCGAGTCGAATCCCTACGGTGACATCGAACTCGCGCTCTCCGCCGCCCGGACGTAGTTCTCGACGCTCCGCGTCGGACGGCGTGGCCGGGAGCGCGTGCGCGAACGATAGTGAGCGTCGCGCGACCCGGGGAAGGGCAGGGCTGCCTGCGGGGCGGCCTGGTGGACTGAAAGGGCGAGGCTCGGTGAACGAAGCACGGACCCGCAAGGACCGGAGCGACCGAAGGGAGCGAGGACCGCAGCGCGGTCCGCGCGAGTTCAACGGGCCGAGGGCTTTCCTCTGTCGTTAGATCGGAAGAGTCGTGCAGAGCGGGCCGAGGGCCTTCCTCTGTCGTCTAGTTTGCTAGTAGTAGTTAGAGAGAACGAACGGAAAAAGACGAACTCCCCTAGTCGTACAGACCGGTGGACATGTAGCGCTCGCCGCTGTCCCAGAACACGGTAACGACGAGCGGGTCCGCCACGCCCTCGTCCACCAGTCGCTCGGCGACTCGCTTCGCTGCGAGGTTCGACGCGCCGGAGGACTGGCCGACGAGGATGCCCTCCTCCTCCGCGAGCCTGCGGCACTCGTCCTCGGCGTCGTCGAGGGTGACGGTCAGCACGTCGTCGAGCAGGTCGACGTCGAGGTTGTCGCTGACGAACCCTGGTCCCATGCCCTGGAAACTGTCCTCGCCGGTGCCGGGTTCCATGCCCGAGAGGACGGCGTTGTCGGCGGGTTCGACGGCGACGATTTCGACGTCGGGGAACGCCTCGCGGAGGCGGCGACCGGTGCCGGTGATGGTGCCACCGGTGCCGACGCCGGCGACGAGGGCGTCGACGGTCCGGTCGCCGACCTGGTCGAGGATCTCGGGGCCGGTGGTCTCGTAGTGGGCCTCGGGGTTGGCGGCGTTCTCGAACTGGCGCACCTGGACGAAGTCGCCGGTGGCCTCCAGTTCGTCCGCGCGCTCGCGCGCGTCGGAGATGTCCCCGTCGACGAGTTCCGTCTCGGCGCCGTAGGCCTCCATGATCTGACGGCGTTCCGGCGACTTCGAGGACGGCATGATCAGGCGGACGTCGTAGCCCTTGGCCGCGCCGACCATCGCCAGGCCGATGCCGGTGTTGCCGCTGGTCGGTTCGACGAGGGCGTCGTCGGGGTCCAGGTTGCCCGCCGCCTCCGCCGCCTCGACCATGAACGTCGCCGGGCGGTCCTTCGCGGACCCGCCGGGGTTGAACGACTCGACCTTGGCCGCGACGGTCGCCCCTGGCGGCGAGTCGACCTCGACCAGGGGCGAACCGATCGTCTCGAGGATGCTGGAGTTCACTGTCCCGACGTACGCCACCCTCCACTTTACGCTGTCCGCCACCGGCAGGGTGTGCCGTCAGCGGTGACGCGGCGGTTCGACGCCGCTCGGGTCGTCGCAACAGTCGGGGGGTTAATACCGGGGGGCGACCTACCGCGTCGCATGACCCTCGAAACCATGGAACCGAACCCGGTGTGGGTGGCCGACGCCTACTCGGAGACGGTCGACACGCTCGCCGACCACTCGGACGAACTCGTCTACAAGGTGTGGGGCGGCGACTGGTGCAAGGACTGCCGGTCCCAGCTACCGGACTTCGGCGCGGCCCTCGACGCGGCCGGCGTCCCCGACGGGAACGTCGAACACTACGCCGTCGAGAAGGAAGACGACGGGAGCAAGGTCGGGCCGAAGGTGGAGGAGTACGACATCGAGTACATCCCGACGGTCGTAGTGGAGCGGGACGGCGAGGAGGTAGCCCGCTTCGTCGAGGAGGAACCCGTCGCCATCGCCGTCTACCTCGCCGACGAGATAGAGGCCGCGCTGGCCTGAACCGCCGCTCGACCGGCCCGAACCGTCGGTCAACTGGCCCGAACCGCCGGTCGGACGTAGCCTGCGAGGGCAAGTCTCGCTCCTTTCTCCGTGGCGGCCCAACGGCCGAGCATGAGTAGCGACGAGAACTACGACGAGGTCGACAGCGACCGGGAGGAGTACCAGGAGTACCGGGAACCAGGGGAGGCGGGTCGCGCCCGGGAGCCCGCCGAGGACGAACTGGCCCGCGGCACCGCCGCCGGCGACGACGAGATGGTGTACGCCGGCGGGCGCGAGGGCGACGATAGCTGGCTCGGGACGGGACTGGGCGTGACGCTGGTCGTCGTCGGCCTGGTCCTCTTCCTCTTCCCCGAACCGGCGACGTCGCTGACAGGCATCCTCCTGATGGTCACCGGTCTCGTCGTGTGGGCCGCCGCCGCGATGCGGTGACCAGGGGACGAGGGGCCCTTCACGGACCGGGCGACCCGTCGTCGGGCAGCTAGTCGTCGCCGGGCGACCAGGACAGCGCCGCGGCCAGGTCGTGCCGGGGCGGTGAACAGGCGAAGTTCCGGCAGGCGTACACCGTCGGTTCGCCGTCCCGCTGCCCCCGCTCGGCCCATATCGGCGGCGCGTCGTCGAGGTCCAGCGTCGTGAGCCACGGGTCGAGTCCGTCGTCCGTCGCTGGTCGCCAGGCCAGCAATCTGTCGGGGAGGTAGGTCCCGGCGAGCGTCTCCCGCCACTCCGCGGGTGACTCGTCGGCAGCCAGCGTCAGTTCCAGCGCACCCCGGGAGTACCGGTCCGCGGCGAGAACGAGCGAGGCGTGCTCCATCGGGTTCCCCTCGATGCGGTTCCCGTGCGTCTCCAGGACGCGCTCGGCGACGCTCTCGAATCGGTCGTGGTCGACGAAGTGGTCCGCCGAGAGGAGCGACTGGACCGCGACGCCAGCGCTGGACGGCGTGGACTGGTCGGTGAGTTCCTGGGGCCTGGCGACGAGCGACTCCCCGCTGGAGGGAGTGAAGTAGAGCGTCCCCGCCTCCTCGTCCCAAAACTCGCGCTCGACGGCCCGGACCAGGTCGAGCGCGAACGCGAGGTGGTCGACGTCACCGGTGGCCTGGTACAGGTCGAACGCGCCGCGGCCGAGGAACGCGTAGTCCGCGAGGTAGCCGTCGATGGCGGCGTCCCCGTCCTTGTACCGTCGCCGGAGCGTCCCCTCGTCCGGATCCCAGAGTCGGTCGCGGACGAACGAGAGCGCGTCGGCGGCGGCGTCGGCGTACGACTCGTCGAGGACGAGGGCTCCCTCGGCGAAGGCCGATATCATCAACCCGTTCCAGCCCGCCAGCACCTTCTCGTCGCGGGCGGGTCGCGGGCGCTCCGCGCGCGCCTCGAACGCCTGCTCGCGGGCCGTCTCCAGCGTCTCCTCGACGTCGCTCTCGTCCATCCCGTACTCGTCCGCGAGCGCCTCGACGGACGTCGACATCGTCAGCACGGTCGCCCCCTCGAAGTTGCCCCGGTCGGTGACGCCGTAGCGGTCGCAGAAGATGTCGGCGGCCGTCTCGTCCTCGATTGCGTCGCGGACCGCTTCGGGCGTCCAGACGTAGAACGCGCCTTCCTCCTGCTCTCCCGCTTCACCCTCGCTTTGGGCGTCTAGCGTCGCGAAGAAGCCGCCGTCCTCGTGGGTCAGTTCCCGTTCGACGAACTCGAACGTCCGGCGAACCGCGTCGGCGTAGCGCTCGTCGCCGGTTAGCTGGTAGCCGGCGAGTAGCGCGCGCGGTATCTCCGCGTTGTCGTACAACATCTTCTCGAAGTGGGGGACCACCCACTCCCGGTCCGTGCAGTAGCGGTGGAAGCCCCCGCCGACGTGGTCGAACAGGCCGCCGTCGACCATCGCGTCCAGCGTCTCCGTCGCCACCTCGCGGTAGGTGTCGCTCCCGTCGCGCTCGAAGGCGCGCAGCAGCACGTGGAGTCTGCCCGGCTGGGGGAACTTCGGGCCGCCCCCGCCGCCCCACCCGCCGTGCTCGCGGTCGGCACCGCGGACGGCCGCGTCGGCCGCCATCGGCAGGACGCTCTCGTCCGGCGCGTCGCCGGGCTGGTCGGGCGTCTCGGCGAGGTCGCTCTCGATGGCGGCGGTCCACTGCTCGGCCCGTTCCTCCATGTCCTCGCGCTGTTCGTCCCACGAGTTCGCGATGTTCTCGAGGAGGTCCGGGAACGCCGGCATCCCGCGTTTCTCCTCTTTCGGGAAGTAGGTCCCCACGTAGAACGGCTTGCCCTCGGGCGTGAGCCAGGCCGAGAGCGGCCACCCACCGCGACCCGTCACCTGCTGGCAGATGCTCATGTACAGCGAATCGAGGTCCGGGCGCTCCTCGCGGTCCACCTTGACGGGGACGAAGTGCTCGTTGAGGAGTTCGGCGACGTCCTCGTCGGCGAAGCTCTCGTCCGCCATGACGTGACACCAGTGACACGCAGAGTAGCCGATGGAGAGGAATATCGGCACGTCCCGTTCGCGGGCGGCCTCCAGCGCCGTCTCGTCCCACGGCTGCCAGTTGACGGGGTTGTCCGCGTGCTGGCGGAGGTAGGGGCTCTCCTCCTCGTCCAGGCGATTCCGGGCCGTCGGGTCCGCGTCGGCGTCGCTCATATCCTCCGGTTCGGCCGGGACGCGGTAAAAGACGGCGGACCGGGCCAGCGCGAGCAACTCCCGACGGTCGAGGGACGCCACGCAGCAGATATCGGTTCCCTGACGGCGACACCAGTTCCGGCGCGTGGCGAACCCTTATATGCACGAACGATCGGCCGTCCCGTCGACATCCCGCGATAACAGTCCCACCGCGTGGCGAACGTTTTTATACAGGTATGCTACCAGTATCCTATTCGAATCGGATCAGCATCGCCCGGGCGGGTCCGGTCGGAACCGGAAGGACGTCGCCCGAAACAGGATCCACGGCCCGTCGAAAGGCAACCTTTAGGCCTCCACCGGGAGGGGTTGCGC
>CAZMGU010000071.1:0-11841 GCA_964565905.1 uncultured Halobacteriales archaeon | reverse complement strand
GCGCCGGTCCGGTAGTCGACGGTCGAGGCGATGGTCCCGCCGGTGGAGATGAGCGAGACGGTGGGCAGGTCCTCGTCGAACTCGACGGCAGACTGGCTCTCCTCGTCCTGTGCGCTCTCGACGTCGTAGACGTCTGACTCCAGGACGTCGACGCTCGCGGCGTCGCGGTCGACGCCGACGTTGTATCCCCCTTCGAGTTTGAGGACGAGCTGGTCGGGCGTGCTGGAGGGCAGGAGGACGCCCTCGAAGGTCTGGTCCGCGCGGTCGACGCGCACCCGGTCGCCTGCGTTCATGCCTCCCGCTACCGGGCGACCGGACTTGAATCCACTCGTTCGGCCCGGTTCGCGGGGGCGGGTCCGGACGACGGTCCGTCACTGGATCGGGCGACCCGCTCCGTCACCGGCCCGGTCGACCCGCTGCCGACGTCGCCGTCGAAACCGATCCCGTTCAGACCAGATCGCCCCGTCCCCGGGCGGAGACGTTCCCGTCCGTCGTCTGTATCTCGCCCGTCTCGACGAGGCTCTTGAACCGCCGGAGTGCGGTACCAGCGGCCGCGTCGGGGACGACGTCCAGCCGCCGCATCGCCTCGGTGCCGACCCGGCCGCCCGGCGGGTCGAACCGAACCTGGAGCGTCACCTCGGAGTCGTCGGTGTCGGACTCGGGCGAGAACCACACCGTCCCCTCGTTCGGTATCGTGGTGCCCGGGAGCGACTCCCAGTGGAGGTGCTCCCCGGGGCGTTTCTCGGTGACCTCCGCGCCCCACTCCAACGTCCGGCCCATCGGCGCTTCGACGCGCCAGTGCTGGCGGTCCTCGCCGGCCGAGGTCACCTCCGCGAAGTCGCCCCAGATCCGCTCGTGGGTGTCCGGGTCGTTCCACCGCTCGTACAGTTCGTCGGGGTCCGCCGCGACCGTGATGGACCGTTCGACGTCGACCGCGGCCGGCGACGCGCCTTTCTCGGTCCGTACCCGTCCCGGCGTGCTCTCCGGTCGGTCCGGCCAGGCGGATCCGCTGCCACCGCTGCCGCCGCCGACTCCGCGATACAGGAGCCACCCGCCGGCGACCGCCGCGATCAGGCCCCGGAACGACCGGCGTCTGAGTCCAAAGAGCACCAGAGCCCCGCCGATAACCGCGGACGCGACCCGTCGCCACTGTCCCGCGCCTGTTCCACTGGTCGGGTCCTCCGACCGCCGCGTCGGAGCCCGTGACTCGCCGCCTCGTACGTCGCTAGCTTGGCTGGTCATTGGAAGTTCGCTCGCGTCGTCGGAACGGGGTTCTCCGTTCGGACGTCGGTACGCCGTCACGTGGTACGAACGCGCATATTCGACTTAGCGTTCGGGTTTGCGATAGCAGGCACCTGCCGGGAGACGACGGCGCTGCGGGTCGTCGCGGAACGCGCGTAACTCCCGCGCCGCCGCTCGCCCGTCGCGGAAGACGGACAACGGGTGTCCCGAACGGATCGGTCCGCCGGCGCGGTCGGCGGGGAAAAGTCCTTCACCGTCCCGCTCCGAGTGCCGGGTATGGCCGAACGGACGGACGAACTGACCCGGGACGGCGACGAGGGCGAGGTGAGTGACGACGGCGTCGACGCCGTCGACTTCGACGCCACGGACCTGGGGACGGACGCGTCCGACCTCGGCGCGGACGTCGGTGCCGGCGAGACGGCGGCGGAGTCGACGACGGCCGGGACGGACGCGTCCCGCGTCGGGCGCGTGAAGTCGCGGGCCGGCGACGTCTTCTCGCCCAGGTCGTTCCTCGTCCAGTTCGCCGCGGCGCTCGTCGGCGTCTTCGTCGTCGGCGGTCTGATCCCAGTCCTCCCCCTCGCCGGCTTCGTCGGCCTCTTCCTGATGGCCGGACTGGCCGGGACGCTGTCGGACGGCCCGCGGTACGGCGAGGCGGCCGTCGCCGGCGGGGCGAGCGGCGCGCTCTACGTCCTGTTCAGCGCTTTGAGCATTTCCGTGGTCACCGGCGGCCTCCTCCCGGTCGTGGGTGCCGCAGTCGGTGCGCTCGTGGCGGCCGGCGGGTTCTACGCGGGTCGGGACGTGCGCGACGGCCTGACCCGGGAGCTCTGACGGACGCGCTCTCCCCTAGTCGCAGAGTCGCCAGCAGTCGTCAGACCGCTCGACGATGCCCTGGCTCGCGAGCCACGACAGGGCCTCCTCGACGAGTTCCGGCGGTGCCTCGACGTCGCGACTGATCGACTCGACGTCCTCACAGCCGGTGGCGAGGGCACCGATGACCGCGGCGTAGAGGCGGCCGTCGTCGGTGCCGTCCTCGACGGCGTCGTCGATGTGGCCCCGGACCTCCGAGAGACACCCCTGGACCCACCGCTGGGCGAGCGAGAGTTCGTTCTCCAGTTGCTTCAGCCGCTCCAGTTCCCGGGCGTGGCGCTTCAGCGCGGCGCTGTCCGTCTCCCCGTCCTCGGCCGACTCCGCGTCGTGGTTGACCTCGATGTTCACGTACCGGCAGGAACTCACGTCGAAGCCGGGGCTCGCCGGGTAGGCGCTCTTGGCCCCGAACTCGTGGGGCGAGACCTGGACCTCCAGTCGGAGGTTCCGCGCGATGGAGAAGTACTTGCGCCGCCGGTCGTCGGTTCGGCTCTCGACGAGTCCGGCGTCGTCCAGTTTCTCCAGGTGGTCGATGACCGCCTTGGGGCTGACGCCGATGTACTCGCTTATCTCGGTCACGTAGCAGGGTTTGTGCGCGAGCAACCTGAGAATGCGTCGCCGGTTCGCGTTCCCGAGCAGGTCGAGCAACTCGGCGGAGTCCATTCACCCGAGGTTAGTCGGTCGATCCTGAAAAGGGTATCTCTCGCACGGTGGCGAAACCCGTTGGACGGGAAACCGACGAGCGCCGGGACGGGAACCGGCGGGAAGTGCGGGTCACAGTTCGACCACGACGCCGAACGGATCGACCACGATGGATGGACCCTCACCCGGGACGCCGTCCGATGGGCCCCCGCCCGGGTGGTCGCGTGGCTGGGCAGCCCCCTCGTCGCCGGACTCCCCGTCGCCGTCTTCTTCGTTCCCGTCCTTCTCGTTCCCGTCCGCCTCGTTCCCGTCGCTCCCCCGTTCGGATCCATCGTCGTCGCTACCGGCGGGAGTGTCGTCGCTCTCGTCGTCTGACCCGTCTGCGTCACCGTCCTCAGAAGGGTCCTCACTGCCGCTACCGGAGTTACTGCGTTCGCCCGTGTCGCTCTCCCCGGCCCGGTCGTTTCCCTGGTTTCGACCGTCGCTACTGCCCGGTCCCGCGTTCTCCACGGCTTGCGAGTTCGCGTCGTCACCCGACTGTCCGCCGCCCACACCCCCCTTAGAGTTTGGGCCGCCACCTCCGGCGTCGCCCGGTCTCCCGGCCTCGTCGGGTGGCCCGCGACCGTTGTTCCCGTCGGCGACGGAGGCGTTGCCCGTCTCGTTCCCGTTCCCGGGGCCGACGCCGGGTACGTCGCCGGGCCGGTTACCCCGGTCCGCCGGCGGGCCCCGGTCACCCGAGACGATGCCGCGGGCGACGCCGGGTACTTCGGGTCCGTTCACGTTGGTCGCGTTCTTCCGGAGCCCGTCGAGCCGGTTGTCGTTGACGCCGGCGGCGCGGGCGGCGCGGTCGGTGCCGTCGATGCTCGCCCGGAGCGCGGAGAGGCGTCCCGAGAGCGAACTCGCGCGGGCGACGTACTCGGCCCGGTCGATGGACCCGTTATCGTACCGCTCGGTCAGGGTCCGGTTCCGCTCGCGGAGGCGCTCGAGTCGGTCGCCGAGTTCGTCGGTCCGACTGCGGGCCATCCCGTCTCGCTTCGACGCGTCGGCGCGCTCGAACCCGGCTTCCCACATCCCGGACTCGACCGTGTCGTTCGTCTCGGCGGCGTTGCTCTGCATGAACGCGGTGAGTTGCGTCCCGAACGCCGCGGAGTCGTTCCCCGTCCCGTTACCGGGAGAGTCCGCCGTCCCATTGGCGACCGTGGTGGCGTCCGTACTGTCGGCGGGCGTCGCGGTCTGGGCGGTCGCTATCGCCGGGACCGCCGCCCCCGCGACGCCCAGCAGGACGACCGCGACGACCGCTACCTTCCCAGAGTCCATACTCGTCTACGTCTATCTCCAGGCACCTATAAAACGTCAGTTACCGTTCTGACCGTTTATCCGGAGGGATCCGGGGGGTTCGAACCGTTCAACGGAGCGCTGAAACGTCCTCACCGGCCGCGAGAGCGTTTATAGAGGTGATAACCTGATACTGGAAACGAAGTTCCGTCCCGCACGAACGTTTCGCGCGGCCCTGGTCCACCGCCGCGTGGACGTCCCGACGCCGGTCCGGTGGTGCCCAGTCGAATTGCGCGGCAATATAAGCGTCGTGGCGAGCGCTTATGTATGACAAGTGCTAACGTCCGCCGGATAGAATGTTCGAACGATTCTCCCGCGGCTACTACCTCGGGCGACTGTACGTCCAGCCCAGCGACGAGGACGAACCGGTCATCTGTCGGGAACAGCACGAGCAGGTCAACCGCGAACTGTACGCGTCCGGCGACGGCGTCGAGCGGACGGACTACCCGCTCGTCATGAAACTCGGCAACCACCACCTCGCCGTCGGCGGCGACGACGGGGTGCCGGCCGACACGCTCGCCGTCCCGCGCGACCTCCTCGAGGAGACGTCGGTGCGGAACCCGCCGGCGTTCCACGAGGTGCTGCTCGCGAAGGCCGACAGGGCAACCCAGTTGCTCCCGGTGGCCGAGGGGACCGCGGTGTAGGCGGCGACCGACCGCACGGATTTTTACTCCCGGGGGTTCGCCTTCGAGTCGATGATCGACGAGTTGCTCGGCCGGGCGAGCCTGAAACGTCGGATCGAGGAACTCGAGGAGGAGAAGCGCCACCTCGAACGCGAGCGCGACGCCGAGTCCGAGCGCCGCGCCGAGGCCGTCAGCGAACGCCAGGACGCCCAGCGACGCGTCAACGAACTCGAGGACCGGGTGACCGAACTCGAGGACCGGGTCGAGCGCCTCCGGAGCGAGGAGGCCACCCAGTCCTTCCGGCGCGAGGCGACGGTCGCCGGCGACCGCCTCGATGCGATCCTCGACCGCCTCGAATCGTTCGAGACGGGGCCCGAAGGCGCGTTCACGGCCTACGTCGCCGACGAGCACGACCTCCCCGGGGCGGTCCGCGACGCGTTCGGGGACCGCGCCGCGCTCGTCGCCCGCGCCGCGCCCTGCCTCGCCGTCACGGACGACGCCGGACTGCTGGGGGCCTGCCTCTCGGTCCCGACGCCGCCAGAACCGTTCGCCGCGTGGGACGACCGCGTGACCCTCGAACGCGAGTGGTTCCGGCCGACGGGGGAGTTCGCCGTCGCCCTCGTCCGCTCCGACCTGTTCGCCCACGGGGAGTACGACGGGCGCGAGCGGGTCGCCTTCCACGGGTTCGACGCGGACCTCAAGAGCCAGCACTCCAAGGGCGGGTTCTCGCAGGCCCGCTTCGAGCGCCTCCGTGACGAACAGATCGACACCCACCTCGACCGGTGCCGGGTCGCACTTGAGGCCCGTGACGCCGACCGCCTCTACGTCGTCGGCGAGGGGAGCCTGCTCGCCGGCTTCGACGACGTCGCGGACGTGACGCGAACCGTCGACGCCACCGGCGAACCGGAGTCCGCCCTCGGCGACGCCTTCCACGAGTTCTGGACCGTCCAGTTGCGGACGCTGTGATCGAGTGCGGGGACGCCGAGGATTTACGACCCGGCCCGACGTTCGGGCGAGTATGGGAATCGCCGTGCTCGCACACGACTCGTTTCCCGACCGCGCGAAGACGGCGGTCGGCGTCCTCCGGTACGGCGACCGGGACGTCCGGGCGGTGCTGGACCGCGACCGGGCGGGCGAACGGGTCCGCGACCACCTGCCGGACGTCCAGGACGCGCCGATAGTCGCCTCGCTGGCCGACGTGGACGAACCCGTCGACGCGCTCCTGATCGGCGTCGCGCCCATCGGCGGGGCGTTCGACGAGTCCTGGCGACCGGACGTGCGCGCGGCGCTGGAACGGGGCTGTGACGTGGTATCCGGACTCCACGACTTCCTCGGCGAGGACGAGGAGTTCGCCCGCCTCGCCGCCGACCGCGACTGCGAGATACGCGACCTGCGCCGGCCACCGGAGGACCTCTCGGTTGCGGAGGGCGTGGCCGGGGACCTCGACGCCACCGTCGTCGGCACCGTCGGGACGGACTGCTCGACGGGGAAGATGACGGCTTCGTTCGAGTTGCGCGACGCGGCCCGCGAGCGGGGCGTGGACGCGGCCGTCGTGCCGACGGGACAGACGGGCGTCGCGATAACGGGGTGGGGCATCGTCGTCGACCGCGTCGTCTCCGACTTCGCCGCCGGTGCAGTCGAACGGATGGTGGTCGACGCGGCGGCCGACCACGACCTCCTGATCGTCGAGGGGCAGGGAGCGCTCGCACACCCGGCGTACTCCGGCGTCACGACGAGCATCCTCCACGGGTCGATGCCGGACGCGCTCGTCCTCTGTCACGTCGCCGGCCTGGAGACGGTCCACGGCTACGAGTCGTTCGCCATCCCGGACGTCGGCAGTTACGCCCGCCTCTACGAGGCGATAGCCGAACCGGTTCACGAGGCCGATGTCGTCGCCGGCGCGCTCAACACGCAGGGCCTGGAGCAGGAGCGGGCCCGCGAGGCCGTCGACGAGTTCGAGCGGGAACTGGGGGTCCCCGCGACCGACCCCGTCCGCGACGGCGTGGGCGACGACGTCCTCGACGCGATACGCCGATGAACGCGAGTTATGAACGCCACGAACTGGCTATCGACGACCCGTTCACCATCGCCCGCGGGACGACCGAGACGGCCCACGCGTTCGTCGTCCGCCTCGAATCGGACGGCGTCGTCGGCGTCGGCGGCGGGACGCCCAGCGCCTACTACGGCGAGACCCCGGCGTCCGTCGAGGCGGTCCTGCCGGAGCTCCTCCAGATCGTCGAGGACGTCGGGGACCCCCACGCCGGCCAGCGGATCGAGCGAGCGCTCCGCGAGCGAGCGCCGGACGCCCCCGCCGCCCGGGCCGCCGCGTCGACGGCGGTCGCCGACCTCGCCGCGCGCGACCTAGGCGTCCCCCTCTACCGCCAGTGGGGGCTGGACCCCGACGAGGCGCCGCCGACGTCCTACACCGTCGGCATCGGGACGCCCAGCGAGATGGCCGACCGGGCCCGGGCCGCCGCCGACGCCGGCTTCGACCGCCTGAAGATCAAACTCGGCGCAGAGGGGAACGACCACGCCCGGTTCGACGCCGTCCGCGACGCCGCGCCCGGCGCGACGCTCCGGGTCGACGCGAACGAGGGGTGGACGGCGGACGAGGCGGTCGAGAAGGGGCGCTGGCTGGCCGACGCCGGCGTCGAACTGCTCGAACAGCCGGTCCCGGCCGACGACGTGGCCGCCCTCCGGGGGGTTACCGAAGCGACTCCAGTTCCGGTCTGTGCGGACGAGGCCTGCGTCGACGCCGCCGACGTTCCGAGGGTGGCCGGCGCCTGCGACGTCGTCACGGTGAAACTGTCGAAGTGTGGCGGCCTCCGGCCCGCGCTCGCCCAGGTCCACGCCGCACGCGCGCACGGACTGGACGCGATGCTGGGCTGTATGGTCGAGTCCAACGCCTCCATCGCGGCGGCCTGCCACCTCGCGCCGCTCGTCGCCTACGCGGACCTCGACGGGGCGCTCCTGCTCGCCGAGGACCCCTGCGAAGGGGTCCCCGTCACCGAGGGCCGGATGGAACTCGCCGCCGTCGACGCGGGGACGGGCGCCGCGCTGCGGTGAGAATTTCCTCCGGCAGCCCCCGACTGCGGCCGACGGCCCTCACTCGGCGCCGCGCTCCTCGCGGAGCAGGTTCTCGATAGCGGTGGCGACCTCCTCGTACTCGCGCATCGTCAGCCCGTCCGTCGTGATGAGGACGCCGTCGCGCTCGGAGGCGATGCGGAGGAGGTAGCCGTTCTCGAAGACGCGGACGGTGAACTGGTAGGGGCCGAGTTCGGTGTTCTGGTAGGCGTTCTGGGTGTCCTTGTAGCCGCGCCACTCGTGGCCGACGAACTCGTCCAGGTCGGCGTCGCGCTCCAGGTCCTCGCGGAGGTACAGTTGCTGGAAGTTGGCCCGGGTGAAGTACGTCACCGACCGGAGCGTGTCGCTGGTCGCCGTGCGCGCGGTGGTGACTATCTCGTCGGCCAGGTCGTCCGAGAGGATGCTGCCGCTCATACGGCGGGCGTACGTCGGCGGGGCCTATAGTTCCGCCGCCGGTCGTACACGGCGTCCTCGCCGGCGAGACGGGCGAGCGAACCCCCCGTTATCGAAGGGATATTACGGTCGGCAGGCGACCGTCCCGACATGCAAGTCGGACTCGTTATCCTGGACGGCTGGGGGCTGAACCCCGACGAGGGCGTCCGGGACGCGGTCGCCGCCGCGGAGACGCCCAACTTCGACCGCTACCGGGACGCCGGCGCGTTCTCCACGCTGACCACGCACGGCCGGGCGGTGGGGCTCCCGGAGGGGCAGATGGGCAACTCGGAGGTCGGTCACCTCAACGTCGGGGCCGGCCGCGTCGTCAAGCAGGACTCGACGCGCGTCACCGACGACATCGAGGACGGCACCTTCTTCGAGAACGAGACGCTCGTCTCGGCGTTCGAACACGCCGAGGTAAACGACGGGCGCGTCCACTTCATGGGCCTCGTCTCGGACGGCGGCGTCCACTCCTACCAGAAGCACCTCCACGCGCTCATCGAGATGGCCGCCGAGCGCGACGCCGAGGCAGTCACCCACGCCTTCACCGACGGGCGGGACACGTCCCCGAAGGGCGGCGAGGGGTACCTGCGGAAACTCCAGGACCACGTCGACGAGCACGGGACGGGCCACGTCGCCTCCGTCTCCGGCCGGTACTACGCGATGGACCGGGACGAGAACTGGGAGCGGACGATGCGGGCCTACGGCGCCATCGTCGACCACCAGGCGGAGTACGAGGCGGCGTCGGCCGTCGAGGCGGTCACCGACTCGTACGCCCGCGGCGACACCGACGAGTTCGTCGAACCGACGGTGATAGCGGGGCGACCGGGGATGAACGACGGCGACGCGGCGATATTCTTCAACTTCCGGTCGGACCGGGCCCGGCAGCTCACGCGGATGCTCGGGGACATCGGGTCGGAAGACTGGGAGGTCCCGACGACGCCGCCCGAGATCCGGCTCGTGACGATGACCCAGTACGACGCGACGTTCGACCTCCCCGTGGCCTACCCGCCGAACCAGCCGGAGGACACGCTCGGGGCCGTCCTCTCGGCGACCGGCCACACGCAGTTGCGACTGGCCGAGACGGAGAAGTACGCCCACGTCAC
Organism: uncultured Halobacteriales archaeon; assembly: GCA_964565905.1. Lineage (GTDB taxonomy): Archaea > Halobacteriota > Halobacteria > Halobacteriales > Haloarculaceae > Halomicrobium. Next base: position 2,510 of record CAZMGU010000071.1, on the reverse strand, counting down.
CTACTTCCTCAACGGCGGCCGCGAGGTGGAGTTCGACGGCGAGAGGCGGACGATAGTCGAGAGCCCGGACGTCCCCACCTACGACCTGCGCCCGGAGATGAGCGCGCCGGGCGTGACGGATGCGGCCATCGAGACCATCGAATCGGACGACCCGGACGTCCTCGTCGTCAACTACGCCAACCCGGACATGGTGGGCCACACCGGCGAGTTCGACGCCGCCGTCGCGGCCGTCGAGGCCGTCGACGAACAGCTCGGCCGGCTCGTCGAGGCGGTCCAGGCCGCCGGCGGGCACGTGCTCATCACCTCCGACCACGGCAACGCCGACGACATGGGCACCGTCGACGACCCCTACACCGCGCACACGCTCAACCCGGTGCCGTTCGTCTACCTGAGCCCCGACGGGACCGACGGCGGACTGACGGCCCGCGACGGCGGTACCCTCGCGGACCTCGCGCCGACGGTGCTCGCGCTGATGGGCGTCGAGCGACCGGCGGCGATGACGGGGACGCCGCTGCTCGAAGGGCTCGACGTCCCGGAGTGAAGGCGGTTCTCGCCGGCGTTCCGGTCGCCACTCGCTAGTCGTCCAGCGCGCTCGCGACGCTGGCGGACAGTTCGACGGCGTCCCGTTTCTCGACGAGGTCGTCGCGTTCGGCCTCGATGGCCGCGGCGTCACCGGGCGGATAGCTCTTCGCGAGTTCGAGCGCCCGGTCGAAGTGAGTCCGGGCGTCGTCGTAGTGGTCGCTGGCGTCCGCGGGATCGTCGGCCCCGGCGGCCCAGTTCCCCAGCGACCGGGCGTAGCGGGCCCGTTCGAGGTGGCTCTCGACCAGATCGTCGATGACCGCCACGGCGTCCTCGCGGGCCGACCCGGCGTCGACGTCGGGGTCGTCGACCACCGTCGTCGCCCGCCTGAACGCGTCCAGCGCGGCCTCCAGTCCGTCGAGGCGGTCCTGGCAGTCCGCCGCCTCCGCGGCCCGGTCGCGCTGCTCGCGGGCGTGGTCGAGCAGTCGCGCCGGAACCGCCGACGACAGGTAGGACAGGGCGTCGTCGAGCGCGTTCGCCTCGCGGACCGTGAACTCCCACGTCGCGCCGGCGACCGTCTCGACGACGAACGAGCGGGTCAGCGTCCCGGTACGGACCGCGACCGTCTCGAACTCCACGTAGGGGACGGCGGTGACGTCGTCGCCGTCGGCCCGGCCGACGAGGAAGCAGACCCGCCGGTCCGTCAGGACGGCGAGCGACCCGTACTCGGCCCCGGGTTCGACCCGTTCCGTCCCGTCGCCGTCTCGCTTCGTGACGCCGACGCGCGCGTTGGAGAACGCGGCCTCGACGGCCTCGTCCGCTCCGAGGTACGCGCGGACCGGCCGCTCTCCGAGGTGGTCGTCTCCCAGCGTCTCGCGGTCCGGTTTCTCGTCCAGCATGGCCCCCCGAGCGGTCGCACAGCGTGCCGACGCTCGGTGGAATACACTGTCGACTCGGAGGTTAAGTGTAGCGATGGGTGTCAGGAACTGCCGGATCCCCGCCGGTCGAGAGCCGATGATCGACGGATTGCACCGCCCCGGTCACACCTCGACCGTCGAGAGGTACCGCGGCGGGACCCGGTCAGTCGTGTACGTCGACCGACCGCGCTTCGCGACGTCGCGGCCGTCGGCCAGCATCGCCGCCGCGTCGACTTCGAGGACGACGGGTTCCGCCGCGTGACGCGCGCCAACCGCCCGCGCGTCGGCGACGCTCGCGGAGAGGTGGACCTGCTGCCGACCCATCGGTTTCAACCCCTCCAGGCGGATGGCGTCGAGGTTCCGCGGTGCGGTGCCGTGGTAGAGCGCGTCCGGGACGGCCGTCTCCGTGTCGTCGAGTTCCACGTCGACGGAGTGGCCGTAGGCGGCCCGGACGACCGACTCGCCGCCCCGTTCGTCGCGTTCGAACCGGCCCTTCGGGTCGGTAGCGACGAGGGCGTCGAGGTGGTCGGCGGTCGCCCAGTCGTACTTCGACGCGACGGCGTCCGCGAGTTCGTCGACCGTCGTCCACCCGCCTTCGTCCAGTTCTATCCCCGCGTCGTCGGGGAAGTGCCTGAGCGCGCCCGAGACGAACTTGGAGAGTCGGCGGCGGTGGTCGCCGGGGAGGACGAGTTCGCCGTCCCCGCAGACCGGGCACTCGTCCCCCTCGAAGTAGCCGTGGTCGGCGCAGTCGGAGACGGGTTCGGTCATCGTTCGAGATTGGCGCTCGCGCCGAAAGTGACCTCCGATGAGGAATGGAACGAGTGAGTCGATCGGGTGGTGACTGAGATCTCGCTGGAAGAAGCCAAACCGACGACAAAGGAAAGACCTCGGCGCGCTCTCCACGATTTGCCGGGTCCAACAACAGAGGAAAGCCCTCGCCTCCTCGCTCTGGAACCAGTGCACCCAACAACAGAGGAAAGCCCTCGCCTCCTCGCGGTCGCTGAGCGGGATATACACGCAGTCGCACGCAGATGGGCCGCACAGAGACCGCGACGAGTCGAGCCCATTCAATGC
>CAZMGU010000070.1:0-11945 GCA_964565905.1 uncultured Halobacteriales archaeon | reverse complement strand
CCTCGTCGAGAAGAGCGAACTCGACAAGCGGACGAACCAGTACGCGCTCACCGAGGAGGGCGAGGACGCGGTCCTCGACCAGCTCTCGTGGGTGTTCGGCCGGTTCGTCACCGACGGAGAGCGCGCCGACGCGCTCCACGACCTGGTCGACGCGCAGCAGTAGACGCGCTACGGCAGCGGACAGTCGGCGTCCACTTTTTCGAAGACCAGACGGATAGAGTCCTCCACGAGCGCCCGCTGTCGGTCGCTCGGCCAGGCGTTCCGCGGGAAGTACTCCTCTACGAACTCCCGTAGCTCCGCACGCGTGAGTTCGTCGACGGGCTTGGCGTAGTGGTTGCCCGCGAAGTCCGCGAGCGCACGGGCGTTCGCGACGTGGGCCTCCCCGTGGCCGGCGGCGACGGCTTCGACGAGCGCGTCGTTGCGTTCCGCCACCGTCTCCCAGTCGTCCGGGTCGCCCGCGCCCGACAGGCGGCGCTCGACGCCGCGGTCGACGTCGTCGATGCGGTCCGTCCGGATGGTTCCGTCCTCCTTCCACTCCGAGGGGTGACAGACGAGCACGTCGCCTTCCTTCTCCTCGCGGACCCGCGCGGTGTAGCCGTACTCGGCCAGTAACTCGTCGCGTTCGGCCAGGTAAGCGGCCCCTTCCGCGTCGTCGACGGCGTCGCGCGCCAGTCTGGTCAGCCGCTCCGCCTCGTCGACCGCCTCGTCGGGGAGGTCAGCCATCGTCGAGCGCCTCGCTGGCCAGTTCGTCCGCGCGGTCGTTCACCTCGCGCGGGACGTGTTCGATGGACCACTCGTCGAACGACCGGAGGAGTTCGTGGGCCGTGACGCGGCGCTCCCGCAGGTCCGGGTCGTCGGCGTTCAACGTCCCCCGTACCTGCTCGACGACGAGTTCGGAGTCGCCGCGAAGGGCTATCTCGTCGAACCCGTACCCCTGCGCGACTTCGAGGACGGTGATCAGCGCCTCGAACTCGGTCCGGTTGTTCGTCGCGCGACCGATTGTCTCGCCGCCCTCGGCCGCGATACCGTCGTCGGTGACGAGCACCCACCCGACGGCGGCCGGACCGGGGTTGCCCCGCGACGCGCCGTCGAAGTAGGCGTGGACGCGGCCGCCCGACTCGCGCAACAGCGACTCCAGTCGCGCGGTCGACCCGCCCTGGACGACGACCTTCCCGTCGTACGCGACGGCCGTCGCGCCGGCGTGGGTCGCGCGCCACCGCTCGTACTCGGTGTTCCCCGGTTCGACGTCGACGCCCGCCGCCTCGAGGCGTTCGCGCGCGTCGGACTCGTCGCACTCGATGGTCGGCATCACCTCGAACTGGCCGACCCGGCGGTAAAGACGTTCCTCTTCGGCGGATCGGTCGGCGTCGGGAGCGGACCGAACGCCACGACGCGACCCGTGATTCCCGGTCCGTCGGGCCGCGGGCGGCCGGTTCTCCCAAGGTGTTAAATATCCAACTGCTCATATGGGTTAAGTGCGATGAAACGGTCCACCCGCCACCGTGAGCGCCAGCCCCAAGAGGAGGAGGAACGAGACGGATCAGAGAGGGTCCAGGAGTGCCCGGAGTGTTCGTCCGACACGCTGATCAAGGACGCGAACAGGGGTGAACTGATCTGCGACGACTGTGGGCTCGTCGTGGAGGAGGGCAACATCGACCCGGGGCCGGAGTGGCGCGCGTTCAACCACTCCGAGCGCCAGGAGAAGTCGCGGGTGGGCGCGCCGACGACGCAGACGATGCACGACAAGGGGCTGACGACGACCATCGACTGGAAGGACAAGGACGCCTACGGCCGGTCCATCTCCTCGAAGAAACGGTCGCAGATGCACAGGCTCCGCAAGTGGCAGGAGCGCATCCGGACGAAGGACGCCGGCGAGCGCAACCTCCAGTTCGCGCTCTCCGAGATAGACCGGATGGCCAGCGCGCTCGGCGTCCCCCGCTCGGTCCGGGAGGTCGCCTCGGTCACCTACCGGCGCGCGCTCACCGAGGACCTCATCCGCGGCCGATCCATCGAGGGGGTCGCCACCTCGTGTCTGTACGCGTCCTGCCGGAAGGAGGGCATCCCGCGCAGCCTCGAGGAGATATCCGACGTCTCCCGCGTCGGCCGCAAGGAGATCGGTCGTACGTATCGGTACGTCTCCCAGGAACTCGGACTTGAGATGGAACCGGTCGACCCAAAGCAGTACGTCCCGCGCTTCTGCTCGGAACTCGACCTCACCGAGGAGGTCCAGTCCAAGGCCAACGAGATAATCGAGACGACCGCCGAGGACGGGTTGCTCTCGGGCAAGTCGCCGACCGGGTACGCCGCCGCCGCCATCTACGCCGCCTCGCTGCTGTGCAACGAGAAGAAGACCCAGCGCGAGGTCGCCGACGTCGCCCAGGTGACCGAGGTCACCATCCGCAACCGCTACCAGGAACAGATCGAGGCGATGGGCATCCACAGCTAGTGAACTGGCCACGGCCAGCGAGTCCCGAACGGCGCCAGTACTTCGGGCGGCGCCGATCCCTCGTGCGGCGCTCCGGTTCTCAGGCGGCCTTCGCCTGCTCGTCGCCCGTCTTCGGCTGGTCGTCGTTCGTCTCCCGGCCGCGGGCGACGCCGCGGACCTGCCGGCCGTCGTCCCCCAGGAACGTCGCGACGAGCGTCGCCAACGCGACGACGGCGACGACGCCGCCCCCGACCATCGTGACGGTCGTGAACGGTTCGACGAGACCGAAGACGAGCGGGGAGACGGCGAGTACCGTGCCGAGGAGGAAGGCGGCGAGGGCGACGGACCGGGACGGCGACTTCCCGTATGCGATCCGATAGGCCGTGTACCCCATCGTGAGCGCCGCGAACTCGCCGACGAGGACGTTCGTCAGCGCCTGCGGGTGGCTGACGCGCCAGAGCGCCGGCGCGAAGATGGTGAGGACGGCGACCACCGTGGCGACGAGCGCCGCCCACTTGATGACGCGGGACATGGGTGACGCGTCGGGCTACGCGCTCTACCCCCCTAACTGTTCGCCTCGCTGACCGGAACGCGTCGACGACGCGCCGGCGATTCGCGGGTGACGACCCGCAGACGACGCCCGACGGACGGCAGGTGGCGGGCGACGCGGCGATTGCCGCGGGGACCGGACCGGAGAACGGCGCGAGCGGGACAGATTCTTACCCCCCTGTGACGAAGGACGGGTAGATGCGTCTCGACGAGTTCGTGGCGGGGTTCGAACGGGACGAGGCGGCCGAGCGACGGCGTCTCGCCGAGGAGAAGTCCTACGAGATAACGAACTACCTCGACGACGTCGAGCAGGAGTTCAGGGAGACGCTGCAGGGCGACTCGCTGTTCGGGTCGACCGCGCCCGAGATATTCGTCGGCCGGTCGGGCTACCCGAACGTCTCGACGGGCGTCCTCTCCCCGATGGCCCAGGACGCCGACGCGGCCGACTTCGCGACCAGCGGCGAGTGGTACCAGCGCGGCCTGGGCATCGACGACGTGCTCCAGCGTCGCACCGGCCTGCTCAACTCCACCCGCTCCGCGAAAGTCGACGTCGACGACGTGTGGGACGGCTTCGTCGGCACCCAGCGCGAGGTGGCCATCGCGGACCGCCCGGTGGACGTCGAGGTGGGCCTCGACGACGCGTCGAGCCTCGACATCGGTCTCGACGACATCTCCACGCCGACGGGGCCGCGCGCGAACGCGACGAGCGCCGAACTGGCCGAGAACCCCCACGTCCCCCGCGCCGTCGAGAAGACGCTGGAGGACGACGACTGGCGCGCGGAGGGGGCGATGACCTACCTCTACGAGCGCGGGTTCGACGTCTACGAGGTCAACAACATCCTCTCGGCGGGCGCGATGGGACAGAACCGCGAACGGAAACTCGTCCCGACGCGCTGGTCCATCACCGCCGTCGACGACACCGTCGGGAAGTTCCTCCGCGGCGGCCTCCTGAACCGCGACACCATCGACGAGACGGAAGTCTGGTACAACGAGTACATGGGGAACCGCTACTGGGTGATACTCACGCCCGGCCGCTGGGAGTTCGAACTCGTCGAGATGAAGGCACCCGAGAGCGTCTGGAACCCCGTCGCCGAGTCCTACTACCTCTCCAGCGCCAGCGAGGGGTACGAGGGTCGCACCGGCTACGTCGAGGAGACCGCCGGCGCGTACTACGCCTCCCGCCTGGGCGTCCTCGAACACCTGCAGGAGCGCGACCGGCAGGCCAAGTGCCTGGTCCTCCGCGAGGTCACCGACGAGTACTGGGCCCCCGTCGGCGTCTGGCAGGTCCGCGAAGGGGTCCGCAACGCCTTCCAGCAGGGCGCCGGCGACGCCGACGACGCCGGAATCGCCGACCAGCCGGCCGTGGCCGAGACGTTCCGCGACGCCGTCAACGCCGTCGCGGGACAGCTTCCCGTCTCGCTGAACACGCTCCGCCGGAAGTCGGACCTCGTCGCCGGCCTGCAGTCACAGATCACGGACTTCTGAGGGTCGTGTCCGCGAGGATCCGGATTTATTACCCCCGGCCCGGAACGGGAGCCCATGCTGTCGACAGCCCTCCAGGTTGGAATCCCAGGTTCGCAGGAACTCGTGATCATCCTCTTCATTGGGGTGTTCTTCGTCGCGATCCCCGTCCTGTTGATCGGGGCGCTCGTGAAGTACCTGACCGGCGACGACTCGGGAGCCGAGGAACGCATCGATGAACTGGAACGCGAGGTGGAGGAACTCCGGGAAGAACGCGGGACGACGGCGGGGGAACCTGACGAATAACTGGAGAAATCTTTACCACCCGGTGTCCGGATCAGGTGGCTATGGCACTGCTCGTCTTCCCGTTCACCATGGAACTGCTCGTCGTCGTCCTGTTCAGCCTCCTGGCCCTGCCGGTGTGGGCCGCGACGTGGCTCGTCGACGCCGTCGAGGACGCGCTGGCCTAGAGCGCGTCGTAGGCCGCCTCCACCATCTCTCCCGTCTCCGCGACGATGTCGGCCCACTCGTCGTCGTCCGGGGCCATCCCGAGGAGCCGAGCGACGCGCATTATCGAGACGTGGTACACCGTCTGGACGCCGGGTTCCTCCTGCCAGACGACCACGTTGCACGGGAAGAGCGCGCCGATCCGTCCGTCGCTCGCGTCGAGCGCCCGGTCCGCCATCGACGGGTTGCACGCCCCGAGGACGTAGTACGGGTCGCGCTCGGCGTCGACCTTCTCGTTCAGCAGTTCGGCGGGCGAGAACTCGACAGGGACGCCGAACCCGTGGTCGGTGAACACCTCGCGCACGTGCTCGACCGCCGCCTCGTGGTCCATCTCAAGCGTCGCGCGCTTCTCGCCGACATCCTCCGACCGCACCGCCTCCGGATCGAACGGGAGTGTCATATCTGGGGCTACGCCCGGACCGGAGAAAAAGGTGGTTCGTCGGTGCTCTCGCTCGCGGAGTGTCGTAGATTTCTCGTCGCCTGCTACTCGTCGGCGGTTATCCGCCGCCGGTCACTCGTCGGCGGTCGGCACCGGCCCGTCGCCGATGACCTCGCGGACCGCGCCCTCGAACTCCCGGCGGTGCTCGAAGTACGGGATATCGACGTCCTCGAGCAGCGTGGCCAGGTCCTGCGGGCCGTCGGGGGTCCGGACGGTCGTCTCGCCCTCGCGGTCGACGACGGTGCTCTTCTCGATGCCCCACGTGAGCCGGGAGCCGACGCGGGCCAGCGGCGCGCCCTCGACCGGTTCGCCGTCGCCCAGTTCGACGGCCGGTTCCGCCTCCTCCTCGTCCTCGTCGCTCATACCCTCGGGTTTCGCGGGCCACCGATTAGGGTTTTCGATACGAGAGCGCCTAGCAGCGGAAGTTGTGAACCGACCTCTGGATGGAAACAGCGAGAACGGAGACGGCGAAAACGGAAACGACGAGAACGGAGACGCAAAGAACGCAAACGGGAAAGGAAAGCCCCGGCCCGATGCGGGAACCCCGGCGACGCAAGCACCGCAGACGCGAGCGGAGCGAGCGTCGAGGAGCGCAGCGAGCCGCGGGACCGCATCGGGCCGCCCCTTTCAGTCCCACCCCGGTCGGCTGTCGAACCGGTCGTCGACGGTGGACGGTCGGGTAGCGTGCGTTCACCCGTTCCCTGCGTCGTCCGGACCGGACGGGTTCCCCGTCGGACGACCGTCTGACGCACTGTTTTGAGGGTAGAAGCGGAACACGCGCTCATGACGAGCCTCACGGACGTGTACGAGGGGCGGGTCGGTCGCGTCGCGAGCCGACGCCAGCAGCTCCTCGGGACGGGGCTGTTTCTCGCCGGTGCGGTCATGTTGGTCGGGGCCATCGCCGTCGCGACGACGACGGTCGGTTCCCAGAGCCTCGGCGAACTCGCCGCGCGCGAACTCGCCGGCGTCCTCGCCGGCATCGGATTCCAGGCGGTGTTGCTCGGCGTGTTCGCCGTGTTGCCGGCGTCCCGGCGCGTGCGCGGCGCGGCGGTCATCGGCACCGGCGTCGCCCTCCTCGGCGTCGTCCTGTTCCGGTACGCCTACCCCTACGAGTGGGTGGCGTCGGCGCCGCTGTTCGCGCTCGCGACGGTCGCCGTCTACTTCTTCGGCGTCGCGACGACGTTCTGGTCCCTCTTCGTCGCGCTCGCGACGTTCAAGACGCGCAACGACCCCGGCGGAACGGCCCGGATGGAGATAACCAGGGAGGGGACCATCCGCCTCGTCGAGGAGGCAAGGTCGGTGGGCGGCCTCGGCGGCGTCGGCCTGTTCGGCACCGAACCCGACGGGAGCGTCGAGACGCAGACCAACGTCTCGTCCCCGCAGGGAGGCGCTGGCTCCGCCGCGTCGGCCGCGGTGAGCGACGGCGGGGCGACGGAGACGGACGGCATCTCGGAGGTCGGAACGGAACGGACGTCGACCACCGAGGAACCGACGTTGATTACCGACGCCCCGGCGTCGACAACCGATTCGGCGACGTCGACGCGGACGCAACCGGACGCCTACTGCGGCAACTGCCGGCACTTCGAGTACGTTACCGTCGACGGCGAACCGGAGCCGTACTGCGCCTACCACGACGGGCGACTCGACGACATGGAGGCGTGTTCGGCCTGGACCGAGTCCTCGCGGTGAACCCCGGAGTTTAAATTCCACCGGCGGCCTATACGTGACAACATGGAATTCTGCGACGAGTGCGGTTCGATGATGAAGACGGACGAGGGCACGTGGGTCTGCGGGAGTTGCGACTACGAGAAACCGCGCGACGGTAACGCCGAGGGCGGGATGGTGACGACGCAGGGCCAGGAGGAGAGCGAGATAGTCGACACCTCCGAAGTCGACGCCCAGGACATGGGACCGACGACGACGGCGCAGTGTCCGAACTGCGACAACGACCAGGCATTCTGGGAGATGAAACAGATCCGGTCCGCCGACGAGTCCGAGACGCGATTCCTCACCTGCACCGAGTGCGAGCACAAGTGGCGTGAGGACGACCACTAGCCGGTCGTGACGGCGGACGCCGACGTCCCGTTCCCGACCGTCCCCCGCGAACGCCTCGAACGCGGCGGCTGGGCGCTGGCCGACGAGTCCGTCGAGACGCTGTTCCGCCTGCCGGGCCTCTCCGTCCACGGCGCGACGTGTCGCTTCCGCGACGCCCGGACGGCCGAGGCGACGCGCGAGTTCGTCGACGTGGACACCTACTGGCGGTTCTTCGCGGCGACGGCCCTCTCGCTCGACCCGGGGCTCCCGCCCGCCGCCAGCCGAACGTTCCTCCTGCCGACGGTCCGCGCGAAGGCCGTCGAGTCGTTCCGCTCGGCGCTCCGGGAGCGCGGACTCACCGACGTCAGGCGGTCACGCACGGAGCGAATCGCCCTGGCCTCGGACGAGCGCGTGCCGGTCACGGGGTTCCGGGCGACGTTCGCGAACCGGTCCCCGAGAGTCACCGTGCCGGTGGTCGCCTGGGTCGGCGTCTGGCACGCCGACGGGTTCCGCGTCGGGTCGGGCGCGTACCCCGCGCGGCCGCTCGGAGACGTCCTCGGCGTCGAGGACCCGCCACCGGTCCTGGCGCGCGACGCCGCCGACTACAGGGACGAACTGTTCGACCTGCTGGCGGCCGTCGAGTGAGTCGGGAACGCGAGAGAAGGGAGAGCGCTACGGCCGCCGGGCGAACGTGAGGTAGCCGGTGTGGCCGACGCCGCGGGTCGACGGGCGCGTGCCGCGGTCGCCGACGTCCATCTCGCGCTGGATGGTCTCCACCGTCTCGGTCGCCTCGAGGCCGGCCGCCGTCGCCGCCTCGTTGGCCTCGCGCGCCTGCTCGACGAACGGGGAGTAGACGGCGACGTAGCCGCCCGAGACGAGCAGTTCCGGCGCGTGCTCGACGACAGCGGCCGCGTCGGCCGTGTCGAGGGTGAGGACGTCGAAGTCCGGGTCGCCCGCGAGCGTCGGGAGTTCGTCGGTCACGTCCCCGCCGCGGACCTCGACGGCCTCCTCGACGCCGGCGAGGGCCATGTTCTCGCGGGCGACGGTCGCGAAGTCGGGTTCCGCCTCGTAGGTCGTCACGCGCGCGCCGATGCGCCCGAGGTACGCCGCGAGGACGCCCGTGCCGGTGCCGGCGTCGAGGACCCGGTCGCCCGACTGTATTCCCGTCCGGCCGACCACGAGGCCGACGTCGCGGGGCATCATCGGCGCGCCGGTGCGTTCGAGGTGGTTGAACAGGTCCGGGCCGCGGAGCTTCCGGACCGTGAAGGCGTTGTCGAGATGCGTCTCGACGGTGTCGCCGGATTCGACGTCGTCGGGAACCTCCAGCACGCCCAGGTCCGTCTCCAGCGTCTCCCCCGGTGCGAGCAGGTACTCGCGGTCCTCGCGGACGAACAGGTAGCTCACTCTAGCTTCTCGACGGCCGCCGCGAGATCGCCGTCGGCGTCTTCGAGGGCCTCGCGGGCCGCGTCCTCGCCGACGTCCGCGCGCATCGCGACGAGTTCGACGTCGTCGTCGGGGATCTCGTCGCCGCCCGCGTCGTCGCCGGCGTCCGCGGAGGCGTCACCGCCGGCGTCCGCACCGCGCTCGCGGCTCTCGGGTTCGCCGACGACCTGGTAGGTCTTCTGCCCCTGGGCCTCCATGAGCTGGACCTCCGCGTCGGTGAAGTACAGCTCCTCGTCCGGGGTCCGGATGATCACTTCCTCGGCATCGATGTCCTCCATGTCGATGCCCATCTGCTCCATCATCTGCTGCATCTTGCGCGGGTTGAGTCCGCCGCCGCCTCCTCCGAACATACCTCCACGTGCGTCGTCCGTCCCAAAAAGTACTCCGACCTGGTCGCTGGGACCCGGTCGCTGCAGTCGACCCGTCGACGAGGGTCAGTCCTCGGCCGGCGGGGCCACGCTCTCGCGCACTTTCACGGCCATCCCCGTCTCGAAGTCGACCATCCCCGCACCCGACAGTTCCGCGCGGCCGACGGCGAGCAGGCGGCCGTCCTCGTGGATGACGAGCACCTCGTCGCCCGGCCGGATGGCCCCGTCGGCCTCGTCGACGAACTTCGCGAAGGCGTTGCGCCCGTCGCGGACGAACGGTTCGCTCTCGTCGCCGACGACGACGCGGTTCCGCCCGCCGTCGAGGGCATCGTGGAGTCGCCGGCCACCGGCGACGCCGAGCGTAAACCGGCCGTCGACGCCGTAACTGACGAGGCGGCCGTCATCGGCCGTCACCTGCCGGGGACGGCCGGAACTGGTGTGGGTCACGGAGAGCGCGTCGGCGTCGTGGAACAGGCCGTCGCCGGCACCGCGGCCGAACTGGTAGTCGGCGGCGCGGCGCAGCAGCGACGTCTCGGCGTCGGTCATCGTCTCACCGGAACGGGGCCGCGACCAAAAGTCTCACTCACCGGGCGCGGTCGGTCGACCGGTCCGTTTCGGTCACTAGTGGAAACTATTTTACACGTCGTGCGGAGGGGGCGTCTGGAAACCCGTCGGCCATCGAACGGTGGTAACGATCCTCACGATCCGGGCGTCTCGGGCCCGGTGAGCGGCGTTATTGTCACGATCGATCGTCTCCGAAGCGGACCGGTTTGGAGAAATTTATACCGGATGACCGACTAACCTCCACCGTACATGACAACAGACACGCGAAAGGTCGCGGCCGGTGTGCTCCTGCTCGTCGCGAGTACGGCGCTCATCCTCGGCACGGGCCAGCTCGGTAGCGGACTGCCGCCGGTTCTCGGTTCGGTCGCCGCGCTCGGGCTCGCCGCGGGCGCGCTGCTCGTCGGCACGTCGGAAGACGCACGCCCGGTCTGAGCGGCTACTTCTTTCGGGACGCCAGGGCACCAGCGACAGCAGTCCAGTGCCTACAGCAGGTAGGTGTCCTGGTCCTCGCTGAGGTCCTCGAAGCTGTCGGCCGCCTCGACGAGTTCCTCCGAAGTGGACTCGGCGAAGCTCATCGCCTCGACGCGACACCCCTCGTGGCGCAGGAAGCGACAGAGGCGGGCGAAGTCGCCGTCGCCGGTACAGAGGACGATGGTGTCGACGTGGGGGGCCAGCGAGACGGCGTCGAGGCTCATCCCGACGTCCCAGTCGGCCTTCTTCGACCCGTCCTCGAACGTCTTGATGTCCTTGATGCGCGTCTCGAAGCCGATGTCGACGAGCGCCTCGAAGAACGTCTCCTCGTCGGGCGAGTTCGCCCGGATGACGTAGGCGATGGCGCGCGTGAGTTCGCGGCCGTCGAGCGCGCCGGCCAGGAGCGAGTCGTAGTCGATGTTCCGCGAGTAGAGACTCCGGGCGGTGTGATAGAGGTTCTGTGCGTCGGCGAGGACGCCCACCCGCTGTGTCGGGTGTGAGACTGTCATGGAAAGCGGTGTGGCCGCGTCCGGGATAGGTTTTCGGGGTTCGACGGCGGGGAGCCTCGCGAATCACGCACAAGGAGACGGCGAACGTAACGTCTAAGGGGCTCGGGCGTCCCGTTTCGGGCAATGCCACGGAACGCACCGACCCGTCGTCGCGGTTCGACGAGCGGTGCGCCCGCGCGTCCGGCCAAGCCGAAGCGCCCCTCCTGAGTGGCTCCCGGCGGCGTGGCACCCCGTCGCGGGCCCGTTCTCCTGCCGTTCGCCGACGCGGAGACGGTCGTGACGACGGCCGAACGGCAGTCATTTTTGCTTCGCGCGCAGAGCATCCGACGACAGACGCACGCGACCCACCGGACCAATGACATCCATCGACCTCACCGGCGTGTTCCCCGCGATGTGCACGCCGTTCCACGACGACGCGGACCGCAGCATCGACTTCGAAACGTTACGCGAGGACGCCCAGCGCCTCGAAGCGGCGGGCGTCGACGGCCTCGTCCCCGTCGGGTCGACCGGCGAGTCGGCGACGCTCACCCACGACGAACACGTCGAGGTGGTCGAGGCAGTGGTCGACGCCGTCGACGACGTTCCCGTCATCGCCGGGACCGGGTCGAACAACACCCGCGAGGCCCTCTCGCTCTCCCGGCGCGCCGCCGACGCGGGTGCCGACGCCCTCCTCCTCATCTCCCCCTACTACAACCGACCCGAACAGCGCGGCCTCGTCGACCACTTCGAGACCATCGCCGACGAGGTGGACTGCCCCCAGATCGTCTACAACGTCCCCTCCCGCACGGGCCAGAACATCGAGCCAGATACGGCCGTCGAACTGGCCGCCCACCCCAACGTTCTGGGTTACAAGGCCGCCAGCGGCGACATGAACCAGATCTCGGAGATCATCGAGCGCACGCGCGACGAGGAGTTCGCCGTGCTCTCCGGTGACGACGGGATGACGCTGCCGATGCTCTCGGTCGGTGCGCACGGCTGTATCAGCGTCGCCGCCAACGTCGAACCCGAGCGGACCTGTGCGATGGTCGGTGCCGCAGTCGCCGGGGACTACGAGCGCGCCCGGAGCCTGCACCACGAACTCGGGCCGCTGTTCCGCGGCCTGTTCGTGGAGACCAACCCCATCCCGGTCAAGGAGGCGATGCGGATCCGCGGCTACGGCCCGGCCCACGTCCGCC
>CAZMGU010000069.1:0-12399 GCA_964565905.1 uncultured Halobacteriales archaeon | reverse complement strand
CGCAGGAAGTTCGAGATGCGCTCCTCGAGGTCGTCGTTCGCGCCCTCCTCGGTTTCTGTGCTCATAGTGAGTACTACTCTGTCCTCCGGGCGCTTATCCTTTTGGACTCACCCGTTCGGTTCTCCGCGTATCCGACACGACGAAATCCGATAGAACGTTCGACAGCCAGCGTCTCTCTAACCGATGGAACTGATCCGCCGTGGCCGGGAGCGCGGCCGAACCCCTCGCGGGTGAGGACGTGCGACTCGGGGAAGGGCAGGGCTGCCTGCTGTGCGGTCCTGGAGGACTGAAAGGGCGAGGCGCGGTGAACGAAGCACGGACCCGCAAGGACCGGAGCGACCGGAGGGAGCGAGGACCGCAGCGTGGTCCGCGCGAGTTCACCGGGCCGCGGGCTTTCCTCTGTCGTTAGATCTGCAGACTCGTGCAGGGCAGGCCGAGGGCTTTCTCGTGTCTTCGATTGCTACCCCGCAAACTCTCGTGATCACTCCTCGAAGCCGAAGACGCGGCGGTGCTGGCGTTTGAGTTCGTCGACGTACCGGTCGAGCACGGTTTCGACCTTCTCGTCGTCGACGACGATGGCGGTGAGTCGGTCGACGGGGTCCTCGGGCAACTCGATCCGGAACTCGCCGTCGCCCTCGTAGAACGGCTCCGACTCGTTGAGGATCTGCTGGTCGATGGCGTGGATCAGCTCCGAGTCGTAGGCGTCGTTCATCTCCTCGAAGGCGGCCTTGTAGGCCTTCTGTAGCTCGCTGAAGTACTCGGCGTACTTGTCCTCGAAGCGCTCGGGGTCGAACTCCGTCATGTCCGGTGGATGGCCGGCCCCGGATAAAGGTCGCCCGGTCCGTCGCTCAGCGGGCCGACCGCGCCGCGTCCTTCTGGGGGAGGTAGACCGTGATGTAGCCCACGAACACCAGGCCGAAGACGCCGCCGAGCACCAGGTAGACGCGGACGTCGAGCGTCGCCACGACGTCGACTATCTCGTCGACCGTCGCGATAGGGTCGGCCAGGCCGAACGTCTCCACGTAGGCGAGGACGGCGACCACCGCCACCAGCACGAGGTCCATCAGGTCGCGCTCTTGCATTCTTTCCGTACTCTCTGGGGGAGGTAGTTAGCTCTTTCCGCCGCCTCTGTTCGGTCGTCCGACGTTTCGTCGTCGCAGTCGGTCGAAACTGGAACGGCGACGGACTGGAAGCCCCGGTCGGATCGGGTCGGCGTGGTGCCAGCACTGCCACCATCGAGAACGGGCTGGAAGCCCCGGGGCGCTCGACGGCTGCGACTCGCTGCGCGCCTCACTCCGTTCGGTGCTAGCTTCGTCTCGCTCGTCGAGCGCCCCGCCCCTTCCATTCCCACCCCGCGTAGTCGCGTCACTGGCCGACACCCGTCTTTGCCGCATCGGCCGTCACCTGCGGTCGCGTCACCGGCCGTTACCTGGCGGTCGTTCCACCAGCAGTCACTCGCCGGTCGGTCGTCGCTTGCCCGCCGATCCATCGGGTCCTCACCCCAGTTGCTCGGCGACGATGGCGTCGGCCGCCTCGACGAAGGCCTGCTCTTTCCCGGCGGGGACGGTCGCGCCGGCGGCGATGTCGTGGCCGCCGCCGTCGCCGCCCACCTCGCGGGAGGCCTGGCCCATCACGGCCGAGAGGTCGAGGCCGCGGCCGACGAGCGGCCCGGTCCCCCGGGAGGACACCTTCGTCTCCTCGTCGCTCTTGCGGGCGAACGCGAGGATGGGGCTGTCGGAGTCGACGCCGTCGGTGCCCAGGGCCATCCCGGCGACGATGCCGACGATGGTCTCGCGTATCTCCTCGCCGGCGTCGAACCACTGGACGTGCTCCTCGCGGGTGACGCCGCGTTCCTTGACGAGGCGCAACCCCTCGGAGAGGTTCCGGCGGTGGTTCGCGAGCAGCGTCTGGGCGCGGTCCAGCGCCCCGTCGCGGTTCCCCAGGCAGACCGCGAGGCCGACGTCGGCGCGTTCGTACCGGGCGGTGGCGTTCAGCAGCGTCGAGAACTCGCTGGCGTCGCGGAGTTCGGTGCCGACCGGTTCGTCGGTGAGCGTGTACGTCGTCCCGACGAGCGTCTCTATCTTCCCCGGCGGGACGCTGCGCTCCACCGCGCGCTGGACCAGCGCGCTCGCGACGGTCTGGCGCTCGTCGTCGGTCAGGTCCGCCCAGGTGCGCCACTCGCCGTCTGCCTTCAGGTCGAGGCCGAGCGAGTCCAGGAACCGGATGGCCCCGGCCTGGTCGTTCGAGACGCCGGGGATGGGAACCTCCGTCGCGTACTCCAGCAGTTTCGGGAGCGGTCTGGTCTGCTTGCCGTACAGCGTCAGGTCGGTGCCCTCGTCGAGGACGCCGGCCTCGATGCCCTCCGACACGACGCCCGCGTTCGCGCCGACGAGTTCCCCGCCGACGGCCTGCATGTCGCCGACGGCGCCGACGACGGCCAGTCCGGCCAGGTCGCGGTTGTCGTCGGGGACGTCGCCGTCGGCGGCGTCCGCGAGCGCCCGCGCGAGGACGTAGGCGGCCCCCGCACCGGAGAGCTCCGAGGCGCCGTTGATCCCCTCCAGCAGCGGGTTGCAGTGGAACTCGACGTCGGCGTAGCCGTCGACGACCGAGACGACGTCGGGGTGGCAGTCGTCCGGGTCGGCTGGCTGGTGGTGGTCGGCGACGACCGGGGTGAACTCGCCCGCCGCCGCGTGGTCGCTGATCACGTCGAGTTGACCCGACCCGAAGTCGGTGAAGAGGACGGTGTCGAACTCGCGGGCGGCGATGCCGGCGATGGCCTCGGCGTCGAGTTGCTTCTCGAACACCGTCTCGAAGGGGATGCCCGCGCGTTCGAGCGCCGAGGCGGCCACGGCCGCGCTCGTCAGTCCGTCCGCGTCGATGTGAGAGGCGAGGAGGACGCGGTCCGCCTGGAGGAGCCGTTCGGCACACGCCGTCGCGCGGTCGTCCAGATCAGGTACCGGTCCCATGCTGGGCGACGGTGGTGCCCGCTCGGGTATAAAGTATCGGACTGTCGCTCGGGAGAACGCGGTTCACCGCTGGTAGTTGGCGTCGGTCGGCGGAAACTCACTCGCTCGCCGGTCGGAGTGCCCAGACCTCGTAGGGCTGTTCGGTGGGTTCGTCGGGGTCGATCCCCACCCGTTTCTCGTCTTCGTACCGACTCCGTTCGACGGTCTCGAACGTCGATTCGAGGATCGTTCGCAGCGTTCGCACCGACCGTTCCTGGGCGAACGTCGGCCCGTCGTCGCGGGGCATGTGAACGTGGGCAGCGACCAGCATACCGTCGTCGGCGACGACGTCGAGCAGGTCGCCGGCGAACTCGAACAGGTCCGTCACGGAGTAGTCGGCACAGAGGTAGTACAGCGATCCGATGGCGACGACGGCGTCGAAAGAGCGGTCGGTCTCGGCCACCCAGTCGACGACGTTCGCGCGCTCGTAGGTCGCGTCGGGGCCCGCTCGCGGGCGGCGTCGAGCGCTTCCGCCGAGAGGTCGACGCCGACCACCTCGGCGTCGGGGTACGCCTCGGTCACGAGTCTGGTCTTGCCGCCGTTGCCACATCCCAGGTCGAGGACCCGGTCGACCTTCCCGGCCGGCTTCCGGTCCCGGAGCGCGGCGAGGGGTCGCTCGGCCTTGCGACGCTCGTACTCGCTCTCGTAGTTGCCCCAGGGGTCGCCGTCGGCCTCGGCGTAAACCTCGTCGAAGAACGCGTCGTCGTACTTCATGTTTCCACTGCCGTCGGGTGCGAGTTAAACGTACGGGGCCGTCCACGGGTCCGGCTGACGGTCAGAGTCCGGTTCTAGACAGGACGAACAGCGCGCCGAGGACCGCGATCAGTATCAGGACGCGACTCTCGCGTTCGAACCCGAGTAGATCGGGCCTCGCGACGCCGACGAACCCCGTCCCGGTGACAATCAGCGCGAGGAATCCGTACAGTAGCTGAACCGTGGACGAACTCCCGACCGCGCCGTACGCGACGGGAGCGGCGATGCCGACGAGCGACAGCGCGTAGATCCGTCCCCACGGATCCGCCCGGCGTCAGCCGAGCGGTCGCAGTCGCTCGAACACGCTTTTTCCTTCCACTCCTCCATTATTTAGGATCTTCTACAACTCGTCCGCTCTCGTCGTACGTTCCCGTTTCCCCTCCGGTTCGAGTGCAGCGACCGCCGTCAGTTCTCGACCCGGTCGCTCGCGAGGCGGAGCGATTCGAGTCGCCGGTCGGTTCTGGCGGCGATACCGCGCCCCAGCGGAGTGCCGCCCGTCCCCAACCGATAGGACTCGTCGATTTCGGCCGGCGTCGCGAGCGGGACCATCGTCACCGTCGTGCCGGCGGGCCCTATCTCGACCAGCAGGACGGCGTGGGGGTACGAACAGACCGCCGGGGCGATGACCTCGCGAACGCCGTCGCGCACGCCGACCTCCGGGACGTGCTGATGTCCCGACACCGCGAGCGGGACGTCGTAGTCACGCAGGACCGAGTGGAGCGCGTCGGCGTCGTCCAGCGGGAAGTTCGCCCACTCTCCCCCGGGGTTGTCGGGGAGGGGGTAGAGGTTGTGGTGGAGGACGACGAGCGGGGTTTCCGCGTCCGCGAGCATCCCGTCGAGGGCGTCTAGCTGTCGGTCCGAGACCGCGCCGCCCCAGGTGTCCCGCAGCGCGCCGTCGCGGCCCGCGGCGCTGTCCAGTCCGATCACGTCGACCGCACCCATCCGCGTCCGAACGGGGTAGTCGCCGTCGGCGTAGCGCTCGGCGAACGTCTCGACCGGCGGTGCCTCGTGGTCGTCGAACGCCTTCGTCACGTCGTGGTTCCCGGGCACCGTGACGGTCGGGACGTCGACGCCGGCGACCAGTTCGTCGTACCGGTCGAAGTTCCGCGGTTCGCCGTCCTTCGTCAGGTCGCCCGCGACGACGAGTCCGTCCACGTCCCGGTCGTCGACCGCCGCGACGGCGCGCCGGAGGTTGCGCTCCGTCCTGTGAAACACCTTCCACGTCTCGGTGGCGTCCGTCGCGACGTGCGGGTCGGCGACGACGGCCAGCCGCGTCGTCGTCGGGGCACATGGACGGTCGAACCGCGCGAACGTGGTCTCCCCGTCCAGTCCGGTCGGCGCGTCCGACTCCGCGTCGAACGGCGCTCCGTCGCCCGTCATCAGTTCGCGCTCCGGGCGTCGGCGTCGATCACGTGGATGCCGCTCGTGTCCAGATCTACGGAGATGGTCTCGCCCCGGTTCGCGGCGGTGACCCCGTTCTCGCTCTCCAGGGTCACCCGCTCGCCGTCCGGGAGCGTCCCGGCGATGCGTTTCGTCTCCCCGAGGTAGTCGACGTTCTCGACGACGACGTCCAGTGACCCCTCACCGATCTCGAAGTCCGACGGTCGGGCGCTGACCGTGACTTCCCCGGTCAGGTCGGCGGCGACGTCGGCCTCCACGGGTCCGAAACCGAAGTCGAGCGTCCCGTCGGCCGCCGTCGCGGAGAGCAGGTTCGAGGTGCCGACGAAGTCGGCGACGAACGGCGTCGCCGGTTCCTCGTACACCGCCGCCGGCGTCCCTACCTGTTCGACCTGGCCGTCGTTCATCACGGCGATGCGGTCACACATCCGCATCGCCTCCTCCTGGTCGTGGGTGACGTACAGCGCCGTGGTGCCCAGGTCCGACAGGAGCGACCCGACCTCCCGCTGGAGGCGGTCCTTCAGCTTCGCGTCCAGCCCGGTCATCGGTTCGTCCAGCAACAGGACGTTCGGTTCGACCGCGAGCGCCCGCGCGAGGCCGACGCGCTGTTGCTGGCCCCCGGAGAGGTGTTCCGGACTCCTGTCGGCCAGTTCGCCGATTCCCAGCATGTCGAGGAGTTCGTCGGCCCGTGCTCGCCGGTCCGACTTCGCCATCCCCTGCATCTTCAGCCCGAACGAGACGTTCGCGCGGACGGTCATGTTCTCGAACAGGGCGTACGACTGGAACACCAGCCCGGTGTTCCGGTCCTCCGGGGGGACGTGGGTGACCTCCTCTCCGTCGAACAGCACGCGCCCGTCGCTGGGTGTTTCGAACCCGGCGATGGTCCGTAGCGTCGTCGTCTTGCCACACCCCGACGGACCGACGATACCGAGCACTTCGCCGTCACGGATCGTGAGCGACAGGGATTCGACTGCGGTTTCCGTTCCGTACTCCTTGGTGATCGAGTCGAGTGTTATCTTGGCCATCGTGCTAGTTCGGTTCGCTGGTGGAGTCGACCACGGGGGTCAGATCTCCTCGCGCCTGATAGTCGTGAAGCCTGTACCGCCGACCAACTGGAGGACCAGGACCGCGCCGGTGACGATGAGGAAGTAGATGGAGACGCCCGCCGCCGCCACGAGTATCGGCGACCTGGTGATGTTCGAGTAGAGGAACAGCGAGAACGGCTTCGGTCCCCGCGAATACACTAGCCAGGTGAAGTTGAACTCGGCGGCGGCGAGGATCCACGTGATGATCGATCCGGCCATGATGCCGCCCTTCGCGTTGGGGACGATCACCGTCACGAACGTCCGGAGCCACGACGCGCCCAGCGCCCGTCCGCTCTCCTCCAGTCGGCGCAGGTCCATCGACTGGAACGAACTCTGGACGGTCAACACCATGAACGGCGACTTGAGGATCGAGTAGCCGACGATCAGCGACAGCGGGGAACCGGCGTGCTGGGGGTAGGTCCGGAGGAAGGCGACGCCGAGGACGACCCCTGGTGCTATCGGGAGGATGGCCAGCGCGTTGATCCAGTCCCGTCCCACGAAGTCGTAGCGCGTCACCGCGTAGGCGACGGGGACGCCGACGAGAATGTTCAACAGCATCCCGCCCGTGGCCAGCAGGATACTGAACCAGAGCCCCGATCCGATGCCGCGCCGGGCCCCGACGTCGAGGCCGATGCCGAGCGCGTGCCGCCAGTTGTCGAGGGTGGCGAAGTCGCGCGGGAGTATCCCCGTCCAGTCGCTTGCGAACGACGCGACGACCGTGAGCAGTATCGGGACGAGCAGGAACAGGAACGTCGCTACCAGCGCTCCGACGACGAGCGGACGGCCGGCCGACCCGCTCACGTCAAGGCGACCGAGTCCGGACCGCGTCGTCGTCCCGCCGTCGGTGCGCGGTTCCGGGTCGGCATCGGGTTCCGGGTCGGCATCGGGTTCCGGGTCGGCGGCGGGTTCAGGACCGTCGGCGTCACCGGCCGGGTCGCGAGGCCGGTCGCTCATATCGTCGTCACCTCGGCGCTGGTGTACTGGAGGCCGAGATAGGTGAACCCGAACATGAACAGGAAGTAGATCACGCCGATGGCGGCCGCCGTCTGGACCTCGAACCCGTTCGCTATCTCGTGGTGGATCCGTAGCGTCGCGACGGTGAGGCTCTGGAGCACCAGCACCGTGCCGAAGATAGTCAGCGCCGTGCGGAACGTCAGGATGAACGAGGCGACGACGCCGGGCCGGATCTGGGGCAATGTGACGTGATAGAACGTCTCGAGCGGCGTCGCGCCCAGCGCGCGTGCCGCTTCCTCCGCGTCCCCGTTGACCTCCGCGTACGTCCCGCGAAGCACCATCGTCGAGCGCGGAATCAGCGAGTAGAGGTACGCCAGAAACAGCCCGAACACCGTCGTGGCCGTCGCCAGCGATATCGGGTCCCCGCCGCTGAGGAAGGCCACGACGTTCGTGACCAGCCCCGACCGGCCGACCAGGACGACGATCAGGAACGCGACGACGATGCCCGGGAGCGCGATGGGGAACGAGATGGCGGCGACCAGCGTGCGCTCGAACGGCAGGTCGTACTTCTCCAGCGCGTGTGCGACGACGACGCCGACGGCGACGCTGACGACGGACGTCGCCACCGCGAACCACAGCGTGTTCACCGCGACGCTCCGGTAGATGGGGTCGGTGACGAGCGTCCGGTAGAACTCCGCCGTCCAGCCGACGCTCTCGTACACCGCCGTCGAGAACGAGGCGCGGGCCATGGTCGCCATCGGGACGAACGCCGCGACCGTCGCTAGCAGGAAGAACGGCAGACAGAGCCCGACGATCCGTCGCCGCTCGCGCTCGGCTTCGGTCCGGGGCGAGACGAGTCGCGCGGTGTGGTCGCGGGCCGCTGCCAGTGCCGATCCGGTGGTCGCCGACATGGATCAGAACCCGGCGAGACCGGCACCTTCGCCGATCTCGTCGATGATCCCTTCCTGCTTGTCGACCAGTTCGACCTGGTCGACGGTGAACTGCGTGGCCTCGTACTCCGACTGGTCGGGGAACTCTTCCGGCATCTCGAGTTCCGACGCCCGGATGGGCCGGACGTAGGCGTCGAGGAACACCTTCTGGCCCTCCAGGGAGAGGACGTAGTCCATGAACAGTTTGGCGGCCTCCGGGTTCGGTGCGCCCTCCATCATCCCGTAGCCGTAGGGGATGTTGATGCCGCCGTTCTCCCCGTCCGGACCGGTGAGGAGCGCGATACCGACGTCCTCCTCGTCGACGTCGTCGATGTTGTACTTCAGGTCGAGCGCGTTGTAGTCGTACCCCGCGAACGTGGATATCTCGCCGGACGTGAACAGCTGGGTGCGGTCGCCCTGGAACTGCGCGCCCGCCTCCTGAACGTCGTTGTAGTAGTCGACGACCGGCTGGACGTCGTCGAGGTCACCGCCGTAGGCGTTGTTTATCGACAGCGCGGTGGCCAGTCCGACGGCCGCCTGCGGAACGGTGACGTGCAGGTCCTTCGCGATGTCGGGGTGTTTCAGGTCCTCCCAGGTCTCGGGTTCGTCGAGTCCGCGCTCCTCGTAGACGTCCTTCCGGTAGGTGATGGCCGTCGTCATCTTCCGGGTCGTGGTCATGTGCCCGTTGTCGGTCTTCAGGTCGTCGGGGACCTTGTCCCAGTTCGCCGGTTTGTAGTCCGTGGTGAACCCCTCGTTCATCGCGACGATACCGTAGGAGTAGCCGCCGTTGTACCCCGAGTGGGTGGGGTTGGCGGCGTTCGAGCGCATGTGGGTCAGCGCCTCGCCCGAGGACCGCTGGTCGTCGTTCATCGCGACGCCGTACTTCTCCTGGAACTTCTCCATCACCGTGGCCCAGTTCATCCACCCCGACTGCACGCAGTAGTAGTACAGTTTGTCGTCCGGAAACGCCGACGAACTGATCTCGGTCCGGTAGTCGCCGTGTCCGACCTGGTACGTCTCGCCGCCGCCACCGCCGCCGGAACCGGTGACGCCCGAACAGCCGGCGAGTCCGGCCGCCGTTGCCACGCCCATGCCACGTACGAACTGCCTCCGTGTGCCTTGCATACGGGTGGACGATTCTACCGGCCCTGAAAGTGGCTTTATATGAGGGGTCTATCGTCTACCCACTCCGTACCGGTACGACCACACTCCTTCGGAGAGCTATAGAGCGGTATCCAGAGCCCGTGGGCCGGGTCTCCGACCGGGTCACTCGTGGTACGTCGGCGCGGCCGCCTCGACGGTGGCAGCGGCCAGCGCGTCGAAGTCGGCGGCGTCGGGAACGACGTCCACCTC
This sequence comes from uncultured Halobacteriales archaeon, assembly GCA_964565905.1. Classification (GTDB taxonomy): domain Archaea; phylum Halobacteriota; class Halobacteria; order Halobacteriales; family Haloarculaceae; genus Halomicrobium. Next base: position 2,922 of record CAZMGU010000069.1, on the reverse strand, counting down.
GACGCACAGCCCCTCGGCCGTCTCCCGCGTCGGCGGGCCGATAGCGCCGACGACGGCGTCGTTCAGGCCGGCGACGGCGTCCTCGCGGACCCCGCGTTCGGCCGCGGCGTCGAGGAAGTGCTCGACGGTGAGCGAGGAAGTGAACAGCGCGGCGTCCAGCGCTCCTTCGGCGGCCAGTTGGGCCGACTCCCCGGACCCCTCGGGTCTGACGAGTCGGTAGAGCACCGTCTCGTGGATGTCCGCGCCGGCGTCGGCCAGTCCGTCAGTGAGGACCGGCGACCCGTGGTCCGAGCGGGCCACCTCGACGCTCGCGCCGGCCACCTCCGCTGCCAGCGCGTCGACCAGGCCGGCGGAGGTGAACTCCTCGGGCACCAGGTCGACGTCGTACCCCGCGTCGCGGAGCGCGTCGGCCGTCGCCGACCCGATGGCACACACCGTCGCGTCGCCGGGGTCCCACCCCGCGTCGGCGGCCAGTTCGACGCCCGTCTTGCTGGTGAGGACGACGAAGTCGGCCCCGGTCCGCGGCGCTTCCCCGGTCGGTTCGACGGCGAGCATCGGGTCGGGGACGGGGTCGACCCCGAGCGATTCGAGGAGTTCGACGGCGTCGGCCAGTCGCTCGTCGTCCGGCCGGAAGACGGCGACGCGGAGGCGGGGTTCCTCTCGCATCAGCCCTCACCACGGAGGAACTCGACGACCCGTTCGCGCTCGCCGGCGACGTCACCGATGACGGTGATCGCGGGCGGTTCTATCCCCGCCTCATCCCGAACGTCGACGACGGTGTCCAGCGTGCCGACCGCGACGCGCTGTTCGGGGCGGGTCGCCCGCTCGACCAGCGCGACGGGCGTGTCGGGGCCCATCCCCGCCTCGCGCAGGGCGGCGGTGTAGTCGGGGAGTCGCCCGACGCCCATCAGGACGACGATGGTGCCGCCGGTGGCCGCGAGCGCCTCCCAGTCGACGGCGGACTCCTCCTTGGTCGGGTCCTCGTGGCCCGTGACGAACGAGACGGAGGAGGCGTGGTCGCGGTGCGTGACGGGGACGCCGGCCACCGCCGGGCCGGCAACGGCGCTCGTGACGCCGGGGACCACCTCGAACGCGACGCCGTGGTCGGCCAGGTACGCCATCTCCTCGCCGCCGCGACCGAAGACGGTCGGGTCGCCCCCCTTCAGGCGGACGACGTCCTTCCCCGCCTCGGCGAGTTCGACCATGCGCGCGTTGGTGTACTCCTGCGAGGTGCGCTCGCCGCCGGCCCGCTTGCCGACGTCCTCGCGCCGTTCCTCGGGGATGGCGCCGAGTATCTCCGGGCCCGGCAGTTTGTCGTGGAGGACGACGTCGGCCTCCTCGATCAGCCGCTTCGCCTTGACGGTCAGGAGCTCCGGGTCGCCGGGGCCGGAGCCGACGAGGTACACCGTCCCGGTCATTCGGCGTCCTCCGGTCCCGGGCCGGCGGTCGAGTCGTCCGATTCGGCCGATTCCGTCGATTCGTCGGCTTCGTCGCCGTCGACTCCGTCGTCGTCGTCCGCTTCGACGGCCGACGCCGCGTCGTCGTCCGCACCGGTCGCTCCGCCGTCGCCGTCGTCCATCGCCCGCTTGGCCTCCTGAATGAGTTCCTTCGCGCCCTGGTCTGCCAGGTCCGCGGCGAACTCCCGGGCCCCGTCGACGTGCCGCTCGACCGGGACGTCCCGGGTGGCGCTCACCTCCTCCGTCCCGTCCCGGGACAGCACCCGGACGCGCGTCCGGACGACGCGGCCCCGCAGGACGGCGTGGATGCCGAGCGGGGCGACGCACCCGCCGCCGAGTTCGGCGAGTATCGTCCGCTCGACGGTCGTCTCGGCGCGCGAGCGCGGGTGGTCGAGCACCTCGTTGACAGACTCCGCGAGGGATCCGTCGGCCGTCGTGACCGCCAGCGCGCCCTGACCCGGCGCGGGAACGAACGTCCCCGTCGGGAGCGGCGTCGCCTCGACGTCGTGCAACAGTCCGGACCGCTCCAGGCCGGCCCGGGCGAGGACGACGGCGTCGAACTCCGTCTCCACGTCGCGGCCGAGCGCCTGCCGTTCTATCTCGCCGAGGCCGTCGAACCACTCCTCGACGTCCTGCTCGTAGGGGAAGACGTAGTCGTCGTCGTCGGCCCGTTCCTTCCGTTCGCTCTCCTCGTCGCTGCGCTCCGCGTGTTCGGCCTGGAGCGCGGGCGCGAGCAGTTTCTCTATCCTGGTGTCGACGTTGCCGCGCAGCGGCTGGACGTCGAGGTCCGGGCGCTCCGAGAGCAACTCCGCCTTCCGGCGGAGGCTCGACGTCCCGACCGTGGCTCCCTCCGGGAGTTCATCGAGCGACTTCCCGTCGGGGGTGACCAGCACGTCCGCCGGGTCCGCGCGCCGGGGGACGGCGGCGACGACTAGCGAGTCGGGCTGTTCGGTCGGGACGTCCTTCATCGAGTGGACGGCGGCGTCGACGGAGCCGTCCAGCACCTTCTCGTCGAGGCTCCGGACGAACGCGCCCGTCTTGCCCAGCCGGTGGATCAGTTCGTCGCGCAACTGGTCGCCGGTCGTCTCCACCTCCACCAGTTCCACGTCGTAGCGGCGGCCCTCCAGCGTCTCCCGGACGTCGGCGGCCTGCCGCAAGGCGAGGTCCGACCCCCGCGTCGCAAGTCGTAGCGTCTTCCCTCGCGTGCTCATACGCTCCACTCGTCCGTCGGCGGTGAAAAGCCTGCCACTTTCCGCCGGCCTCACCAAGGCTCGTCCTTGAGCCCCAGCCAGTACGCGATACCGTTAGTCGCCACGTGCAACAGCGGCGTGACGACGACGATGGCGACCAGCACGGGGACGGTGAACGTCTCCGTGAACCACGAGAGGTCCGCGACGGCGGCGAGGACGAGCGCCCCGACGACGAAGTCCAGCTGGTCGAGGCCGGGGAAGGCCGCCCCGCGCTC
>CAZMGU010000068.1:0-12515 GCA_964565905.1 uncultured Halobacteriales archaeon | reverse complement strand
GCGGGTACCAGTACCAGAACTTGTTGTCCAGGTTGTACTGTTCGGTGTGGCTCTTTGGCATCTGGAGGTTGACCTTGTAGTACATGTCCTCCAGTATCTCCAGGTAGTCGACGACGCGGAGTCGCCGGTCGAGCCAGATCAACACCGTGAGGTAGAGCTCCTCTATCGGTGTGAGGTCTCGCGATTCCATCCAGCCGCCGTGGTCGTGTTCCTCCTTGCGTTCGAGACTCATTGTATCACTGGTCCGGTCGCGGGAGCGCGACGAAGTCCGTCTGGACGGGGCTGAACGGGTCGTACACCGACTGGTGGCACTGGCAGTACACCTTGTTCTCGGCGTCGAACCGGGCGCTGTCGCCGTAGGCCTTGAACCCCGGGACGCAACAGAAGTGGGTACACTTGTTGAGCCAGACGAGGAAGTCCTGTGCCGTCGCGGCCTCGAGGAACGACCGGGTACTCTCTTCGAGGTCGCTGTAGGGGCCCTCCCCCGCGACCATCTGGCTCACTCTGGTACTGCGGAGGACCGAAACCGGAATCGTCTGGGCGTCCTCGCCCTGCGACCGCCAGCTGGCGGTGGCCGGCTTACCGACGCCGTCCGTCCCGATGTCGTTGCCCCACTCCTCGTAGTCGTCGAACATGTCGACGGTGAGCGGTTCGCCGCCCTCGACGTCGTTCATCCAGTCGTAGGTGCCCGGCGTGGCGCGGAAGAAGTTGTCCTCGTCCGCCTCGGGATTCAGGCCCGCGTAGGACTGGATCCCGCAGTACTGGAACCAGGACCAGGTGTAGGGGACGCCGCTGCCGTTGAACCCGCTCTGGGCCTCCTCGTCGGATAGTTCCTCGGCGCGAGTCGGGGCCTGGCCGCGCAGTTCACCGGCGTCGGTCACCTCGACCGGGATGATCGGCATCCCGCGCGGGGCCGGTCCCGCGGTGTTCTCGATACCGAAGAAGTTCGTTCGGCCACCGCCGGCCCCGAGGGGCCCGGTGGTCGCGTCGAGCGCCGCCGCGCCGCCCGCACCGACGCTCGAGAGTGCTGCACTGCCGACGACGCCTTTCACGAACCGGCGGCGTCCGGATTCCGCCGGATACTTGTCTTCGTCCAGTGGCATAGTTACTTCTTGTAGTAGGGGTAGACCGCGCGTTTCACACCCTCCCAGGGGTCCTGGTCGGAGAGGGGCGTTCCGTCGACCTCTTCCTCGCGGACGTAGAGGTCCTCCCACTTGCGACGGCGCTTCTTGACGATCATCACGTCGGGGAGGAACTCCTTGCGGTAGAGGATCATGATGAACGCGAGGTCGATGAAGATGACCGCGAGGATGCCGCCGAGGAACATGTTCCCCAGCGGACTCTGAGAGCCGGCCCACCCGTCGATGATGCCGAAGGTGAACAGGCCGACGAACACGACTTCGACGACGGTGAGGAGAACGATTGCGAGCGCCGCGGCCGTGCTCTCGCGGGGTTGCTCGTACCGGTGGATGTCGCCGTAGGTGGAGCCACTCGACGACATCAGTTGTTCCCCCCTTTGGTGTTGGCCGACTCGCCGTACTTGAGCGTGAAGAACGTGAACACGAGCGAGATGAAGATGGCCAGCACCGTGGTGATGCCGACGAAGTGGGCCTGGAACGGGACGCCCATGTGCTCCGGATTGACGGGCGTGCCGCCGCCGGCACTCACTTCCACCGCCGGGTAGTCCGAACCGACGACCACGGCTCCCTTCATCCCCTGGCCCTCGTGGGGACTGCAGTAGTACTGGTGGATGCCCTGCTCCTCGACGGTCACCTCGTAGTTGACGCCGGCCTCCTGAACCGGGGATCCCGAGTCGATGGGGCCCTCGTCGCTGACGGCGTTGTGGCCGCCACCCTCGCCCGTCCACTCGAACAGGAGCGTCGTGCCCGGGTCGACGTGGACGGCGGGTGGCGCGAACGCGAACGCGCCGCCGTTGCCCTGGGCACCGACGGTGATCGTGAACTCGCTCTGGCCCCTCGCGTCGACGGTCTCGCCCTCGAAGTTGTCGACGTTACTGAACCAGGTGCCGTAGTCCGGCGGTGCGGCATCGCCGCCGCCTCCGCCGCCACCGGACTCGTTCCCGCCGCCACCGGTCTCGTTGCCGCCGCTCGTGCCGTTCTCGGTGGCCTCCTGGGCGGCAGCGGGGCCGGCGGTACTGAGGGCCGCCGCACCGCCCGTGGCTCCCCCAGCGCTCAGTAGAAATTCCCGCCTGTTCATGTACGATCGCAAGTCAGTCCCGGGTTTGTATAAACCCACCGAATACCGCCGGCAGGAACCGTCACGCCCGTTCGGAACGGCCCTCACCGTCCTCCGCGTACTCCTCCTCGCGGTCGGGTTCGGGCGGGAGGAACTCGGGGCGCTCGCCGTCCTCGAGGCCGACGCCACGGAGGCGCTCGCGGAACTCCTCCGCGCGGAAGGTGTCCGACAGGCGGGCGTTGGCCACGACGACGAAGAGGATGACGCCGATGGCGAGAAAGCCCAGGCCGACGACGGAGAGCAGGAGCCAGTTCGAGTCGGCCGTCACCAGCGCGAAGAGGCCGGACCCGAGCAGGACGACCCCGGCGAGCACCTGCATCCCCGCGATGACCTGGAGCATGTTGTTGCCGAGTTCGCTCCCTCCCTCCGGCACCTCCTCCGGGCGCGGGAGGATCTGTCCCTCCGGCGCGTCGGGCACGTCGTAGGACTCCATCGAACACAGCGCGACCGTCGGTTCGACGTCCCGGAGCACCGTCCCCTCGCCCTCGACGCTCCCGTCGGGGTACACCATCGCGTAGGCGTTGTCGGAGTAGGCGAGCAGTCGCGGCGGGTCGTCGTGGCGCTCGATGCGGGCGAACACCTCCCGGTTCGCGACGCGCGACTTGAGGTCCGCCTCGACGCGGTCGAGCAGTTCCTCGCCGGTGATCCACGTCTCCGGGTCGAATGCCACCTGCCACTCCTCGATGGACATCTCCGCCATCTCCGCCGGCCCGAAGTTCTCGAAGTCGTACTTCTCCTCGACGGCGTCGCGTAACTCCTGGACGGAGTCGGCGTCGGCGGCCCCACTGTCCGCGTCCCGTTCGTCCTCCGCGTCGCTCATAGATCGGATCTGGTGCCCGTAGCCGCATAAGCGCCCCGACGTGGTCCGGCACGCTTTAGCGACGGGGTCGCAAAGCCGCACCCATGCCGGCCCTGTCGGAGGCGGCCATCGCCACCGTCGTCCTCGTCCTCGTGACGTGCAGTCTCCCCTGCTTTCTCTACGGCGCCTGGTACATCATCGAGACGGAGCCGGTCACCTGGGACGTCCTGATGCACCACCTGAAGTTCGTCGTCACGGGGCTGGTCCTGACGACCGTCCCGCTCGTGTTCTGGATGCTCCCCCGCCTCCCGGGCCAGTTCGGCGGCCTGTCCGCCTTCCACGCCATCCTCGGCCTCCAGGCGTACGCCATGCTCGCGTTCGGGTTCACCGGCATCGTCCGCATCTTCCGGGCGAAACTGGAACACGACCTCTACGAAGACTACGACGAGGACGTCCTGCTCGACGAGATAGGCGACGAGACGATGAGCCACTGGCGCTCGCGGGTCCGCATCGGCGTCTTCGGCTACGTGCTATTCTGGCTGCTCGCCTACGTGCTGGGCGTCATCCGCTTCGTCCTCCTCCACGTCCTGTAGGTCAGTCCCACGCCTCGCCGCTCGCCAGGTCCACGTCGCTGTCCATCTTCGCCGACGGACAGATGTCCGCCAGGACGCAGTCCTCGCAGTCCGGGTTCCGGGCCGTACAGACCGCTCGCCCGTGGTCGATGAGGAGGTGCGTGTACTGCTGCCACTCGCGCTCGGGCACGACGTCGAGGAGGTCTTCCTCTATCCGCTCGGGCGTCTCCTCGTCCGTAATTCCCAGTCGGCGCGAGAGGCGCTGTGCGTGCGTGTCGACGACGATGCCCTCGACGACGTCGTGGCCGTGCTGCAGGACGACGTTGGCCGTCTTCCGGCCGACGCCGGGCAGGTCGGTGAGTCCCGACATCGTGTCCGGCACCTCGCCGTCGTGTTCCTCGGCGATGATCCGGCCGGACTCCGTCAGGTAGCCGGCCTTGCTGTTGTGGAACGTGATGCCGTAGATGTCCTCCGCGAGTTCCTCCTCGTCGGCCTCGGCGTAGTCCCGGGCCGTCGGGTACTTCTCGAACAGGTCGGGCGTCGTCTCGTTGACTCGCTCGTCTGTGCACTGCGCAGAGAGGACGACGGCGACGAGCAGTTCCAGTCGATTCGAGAAGTTCAACGAGATGGTCGAGTCGGGGTACTCCTCGTGGAGGCGCTCGATGACCTCCTCGGCCTGTGCCTCGCGCGGCGAGAGCGGCGTTCCCATGGACCGGGGTTGGACGGCCCCGGGTTTGAGCGGTTCGACTCGCCGTCCGGAGCGAACGCTCGCGGAGGGCATCAGCCGTCCGCGTCAGCCGTCGTCGCGGTCGACCGCCGCCACCGCGGACCGGACCGCCTCCAGCGGGAGCGACCCGTCGCGGTCGTCCAGCGTCCACGCCTCCCGGACGAAACAGCGCCGGTCGACGACGAACACCGACGGGCGCACCCGGACGGCGTCGTCGCCGGCCGGTTCCAGCACGCCGAACCCCTCGGCGAAGTAGCCGTCCCGATCCAGGAGCAGGGGAAACGGCACGTCCACCGCGGCCGTCACCCGTTCGTGGGCCGCCGGTTCCCCCACGCTGACGCCGAGCACGGCGAGGCGGTCGACGACCGCCGTCCAGTCGACGCCGGCGAGTCGGTCGAGCAACTCGGACGCCCCCTCGACGTCCGCCACGGGATAGAACGCGACGACGACTGGCCCCTCGCGCGCCGCGGCGGAGAGCCGGTACGTCTCGGATCCGTCCGCGGTCGGTCGCGGCAGGTCGAAGTCGGGTGCGGGGTCGCCCGGAGAGAGCATGAGGGAAGGGACGGTCGGTAGGTGAAAAAGCGTGGTGGGGCACCCCTTTTCGTCCCGGGCGAACGCGATCCGTGAGAACCGCTCGCATCCGGGGAGAACGCTGATGTCGCTCACCGGAGTCGGTCGAACCATGCCCGGGCCAGCGTTCCTCGAGGGTGACGACGTGGTGTTACGGACCATCGAACGGGACGACCTGGCGTTCTGTCAGGAGGCGATGAACGACCCGCGAGTCCGCGGGGGCTTCGACGCGCACGCTCCCGTGACGATGGACGACGAAGAGGGATGGTACGACGACGCCGTCGTCGACGGGGACGACGTTCACCTGCTCGCGTGCGTCGACGGGAAACCGGTCGGAACGGTCGGCCTGAACGGGGTGACGGACGTCTACGGCGTTGCCGAACTCGGCTACTGGATCGCACCCGATCACCACGGCCAGGGGTTCGCGACGGAAGCCGCTCGCCTCCTCGTCGGCTACGGGTTCGACGAGCGCCGCCTCCACAGGGTCGGTGCTCGCGCGTTCGAGTTCAACGACGCCTCCCGGCGCGTCCTGGAGAAGGTCGGCTTCGAGCGGGAAGGCGTTTCGCGAGACGCTGCGTTCGTCGACGGCAAGTACGTCGACGTGTACCGCTTCGGCCTGCTCGAACCCGAGTGGCGCGCGTGAACCACCCCGGGGAAGCTTTACCAGACTCCACCCCGAACGTGTCGTATGACATACCAGACGACGCTCGGCTGGTCGCTACTGTCCTCGGGAATCGTGACGCTCCTGCTCAAGGTACTACCGTATGACTCGCTCTACTGGGGAATCCTGCTCCTGGTCCTCGGCGTCGTCACGCTCCTCTGGCGGCAGACGTAGCCGGGCGGAGTGGGAACGCGTCTCGCTCCCCCGATAGCTTCAACACCACGTCTGGACTACGCCCCGCCAGAGATGCCGATAGAGCTGACGGGCGCGCACACCACGGCGCGCGTGCTGGTCGAGGACGAGTCGCTGGTCGAGGAGTCGGCACTGGCGCAGGTCCGTGAACTGATCGACCATCCGGCGTTCACGGAACCGGTCCGCATCATGCCCGACACGCACTGGGGCGCGGGCGCACCCATCGGGTTCACCATGCCGCTCGGCGACCGGATCGTTCCCAACGTCGTCGGCGTCGACGTCGGCTGTGGGGTCGCCGCGACGAACCTGGGCGCTGAACTCCCGCTCGACGACGCGGCACGCGAGCGCCGCGTCCGCGAGGCGGTTCCGATGGGGCGTTCGGTCCACGACTACGACGACGCGCCCCACCTGATCGACGAGTTTCCCTTCGAGCGCGCGAACCGGGTGTTCGAAGAGTTCGACGCCGCCTTCGCGGAGCGCTTCGGGGAGCGGATCGATCCGATCGAGTTCGCGTTCGACGGCTACGACGGCGACTACTTCGAGTCGCTCTGTGACCGGGTGCTCGCCGACCAGCGCCAGGGGATGGGGCACGTCATCCGGAGCGTCGGCACCCTCGGCGGCGGCAACCACTTCGTCGAGTTCGCCCGCGCCGGCGAGTCGGGCGACTACTGGGTCGTGATCCACAGCGGGTCGCGCTACCTGGGCAAGTCCGTCGCGGAGTACTGGCAGTCGAAGGCCACGGAACGCCGGAACGTCGAGCGCATCCGCGAGTCCCTGCCCGAGCGACTCCACGACTACGTGAAGTTCGACCCGGAGACGGTCGACGACCGGGATCTCTACGAGTGGGTCACCGGCGGCAAGGGCGAGTCCCACATCCGGAAGGAACGGGTCCGATCGGAGTTCGAGGGGAGCGACATCGAGGACGCGTTCGACGCCCTCGCCGCCCTGCGGCCGGGTCGCGGCGACGACGACGACGGGGACGGAGACGCCTCGGACGACGACGGCCGGAACACCGACCTCGACTGGCTGGAAGGACGCGAGGCCCACGGCTACTACGTCGACATGCTGTTCGCCCAGCAGTACGCCCGCTGGAACCGCGAGCGGATGAGCGCGGAGATATGCGAGGCGCTCGGCGTCGACCCCACTGACCGGTTCCAGTCGGTCCACAACTACGTCGACTTCGGGGACCTGACGGTCCGCAAGGGCGCGACCCCGGCCCGCGACGGGCAGCGACTCGTCGTCCCGTTCAACATGGCCGACGGGTCGGTTCTGGCCCGCGGGAAGGGGAACGAGGCGTATCACCGGACCGCGCCCCACGGTGCCGGCCGGGTGATGAGCCGCGGCGACGCCCACGACAGCGTCGACATGGCCGAGTTCGCCGACGCGATGGACGGCGTCTACTCGGAGTCGGTGGTCGAGGCGGTCCGCGACGAGGCGCCGATGGCGTACAAACCCGCCGACGCCATCGCTGACGCCCTCAAACCGACGGCCGAGGTGGTGGACCGACTGGTACCCGTCCACAACCTGAAGGCGACGGAGTGAGTGAACAGACCGCGAAGCCGAACCGAAAACGACCACGCGACCGAGGCGACATCACCATGACGACACTCAAAGTGACCGTCGGCGAGGGGGATCGAATTCGGAGAACGGCCCGCGAACGCATTCGCGCTGCGGAGCGCGACGAACCGCTCGACGACGACGAACCCGTGTTGAACTTCGAGAGTTACGCGACGCTCGCTAAGTTCCTCCGGGAGACCAATCTGGAGTTACTCGAAACGATCCGGCGAGAGCGGCCGAGCAGCATCCGCGAAACGGCGTCCCTCGTCGACAGGGACTACCGCGAGGTACATCGGAACCTCACGGAACTGGCCTCACTCGGTCTCGTCCGCTTCGAGGACGGCGGTGCTGGAACGGCGAAGACGCCGATAGTGGCGTACGACGACGTGGAGATCAGCCTCTCGTTCGTCGACTCCGACGACGATTCGGCAGTCGCGACGTCCTGAGATAGCCCGCCGTTTCCGACGGCTCCCGGCCCGCCGAGGCCGAACGCCTATGGTCGTCCCACCCCTCCATCCCGAGAGATGGCGTTTCGTCGCTTGCTCCGCGGGCGCGTTCCCTGGGAGACGCTCGAAGGTGTCGTCGCCGAGGTGACGCGCCGGTACGACCGGCCGGCGGCCCGCGTCGAGTTCTTGGAGGCGGACAACTGGCTGTCGACGCCGATGGTCGTCGACGACGAGTGGTTTCTGAAGGTGATCAGCGAACAGAACTCGCTCGTCCACGGCCTCCTCACGGCCGGGCGGAACCTGGGTGCGTTCTCGTCGGGGACCGAGGGCTTCTTCGAACACTTCGGGACCCCCTACGAGATGGCCGAGCACGAACTGGAGGCGACCCGGACGATGCGGGACATCGGCGTGAACGCGCCGGAACCCGTCGAGGCCTTCGAGTACGACGGCGTCGGCGTGGTGGTCCTGGAGTACCTGCCGGAGTTCCGGACGCTCGACGACCTCGACGCGGAAACCGTCGCGGAACACACCCCGACCGTCTTCGACTTCCTCCACCGGATGCACGACGCCGGCCTGGCCCACGGCGACTTCCGCGGCGAGAACGTCCTCGTCTCGGGCGGGGAACTGTACTTTATCGACGCGACCAGCGTCCGGAGCGACGCCATCGACGACGCCCGGTCGTACGACCTGGCCTGTGCGCTGGGGGCGCTCGAACCGCTCGTGAGCGCGCGCGTCGTCGTCGAGGCGGCGGCCGAGCACTACGCGCCCGACGAGTTGCTCGCCGCCGAGGAGTTCCTCGACTTCGTCAACATCCGGCCGGACCACGACTTCGACGCCGCCTCGCTCAAGGGCGAGATAGAGAAGGTGGCGACGGCGTAGCCGGTCGGCGACGACGCCTCACTCGGCGTCCGCGGGCACGTCGAAGTCGTGGAAGTTCTCGCCTTTCTCCTTCGAGAGGACGTTCAGCGCGGCGGCGGCGCCGTCGCCCGCCGCGATGACGGCCTGCCACTCCTCGGCGCGCACCATCGCGCCGGTGGCGTAGGCGTTGTCGACGCTCGTCTCCATGTCGACGCCCACGTCCACGATGTCCTCGTCGGTGAACGCACAGCCCAGGTCCTCCGCGAGGCTCCGGTCCGCACCCGTCGCCAGGACGACGTAGGGGGCCTCGTGTTCGTCACCGTCGGCGGTCACCGTGAACCCGCCGTCCGACTGGGTCACGTCCGTGACTTCGGCCTCCCTGTAGTCGGCGCCGAACTCCTCGACCTGGTCGCGCGAGTGCTCCGTGAACTCCGTCCCGTCCACGCTGTCGATGCCCAGGTAGTTGAACAGGTGGGCCTTGTGCATCCACGTCTCGTCCGTGTCGAAGACGACGGTGTCGAGGTCGTTCTTCGCGGTGAACAGTGCGGCGCTCAGGCCGGCGGGACCGCCGCCGACGACGAGTACGTCCGTCATACCCTACCGTCCGTCTCCCTCCGGGAAAAGTGTGTTCAACGCGGCTACAGTTCCTCGTCCGACTCCGCGACGGGGGCGGAGCGGGCCAGGAGCGCGGCGCGCTGTGAACGGTCCGTGAACGTCCAGAGGGCCGCGCCACACACCGCGACGCCCGCGGCGAGCGCCGCCTTCGCGCTCGACGACGCCCCGAACGCCAGCAGTCCGAGGACGGCCGCGAGTCCGAACGTGTATCCGGGATGGCGGTCGGTGGCCCGGATCACGAGGACCAGGAACGCGGCACCGACGACGACGCCGGCGAGCACGTCGACGAGGTAGTGGACGCCGAGGACGACGCGGGAGAGCGCGACGGCGACGGTGACGACGCCGGCCGCCGCGAACCGGCGGCGCGCGTCCCACACCGTCAGCGTGGCCGCTGCGCCGCCGTAGACGACGGTCGTCTTGAGGGCGTGACCGCTGGGGAACCCGTACCCGTCGCCGGTCACCATCGACTCGTACGCCGCCCCCGCGAGGTCGGGGAGCCAGGCGGGCGGCGTCGCCGTCGCGGCACCGGGGGGTCGCGGCAGGAGAAACAGGTGTTTCAGGACGAGGGTGAACGAGTACGACCCGACGGCGACGGCGAACAGGAACAGGCAGTCGCGCCACGGGTCGTTCGACACCGGCAGTCCCGCCCTGTGTGCGACGGCGAGCGCGCCGACGGCGACCAGGACGAACCACATGTCGCCCAGTTGCGTGACGACGCCCGCCGCGGCGACGGCGACGTCCGGCAGTTCCGACGCGAACGCCGCTTCACCGAATCCCCGACTCATGCCGTGGGGCTCTCTACGCCGGTACCTTAGCTCTTGCCCACGTGGGTTCCGGGCGGCGTCACCGCCCGCCGCTCACTCCAGCAACTCCTTCGTCCGCCGGTGTCGGTACCGGAACATCGGGTCGAGGCCCGCACAGGCGACGGGGTCGACGAGGGATCCAACCGGTCCGCCGGGGAGCGCGTACGCGATGCGATCGTGGACCCGCGTCCCGTCGCCCTCGCGCGAGAATCGGTGCGTGTGCTCCCACTCGGCGAACGGTCCCCCGCGCATCTCGTCGCGGAACAGCGCGTGTGACTCCGTCTCGCGCCGGTCGAGGATGACCGACCGCCAGCGCTGCCGGGGACCGACACCGAACGGCCGGACGGAGGAGACGACCGTCGACCCGGCCTCGAGGACGCCGGGGTCCGCCTCGCCGTCGGGTCCCGTCGTCTCCTCGACGCGGAGGTCGAGCCAGTCTGGAGTCAGCGCCTCCAGTCCACTCGCACGCGAGTGAAACTCCCACACCTCCTCGAAGGGAGCCGCGACGTGCGTCGACCGCTCGTAGACGGGCATGGGTGAGCGTACGACCCGGGAGAGGAAAACGGCGGTGGTGCCGCCACGCGACCCCTCCGGTCAGCGGTTGCGCCCGTCGAACGACGGCGAGCGTGCCGGAGACGGTACTTCTTTGTGAGCGCCGGCGGAGTACAACACATGGAGTACAAGCGACTCGGGACGACGGGACTGCAGGTATCACCGATCTGTTTCGGCACCTGGCGCTTCGGCCAGGAGTCCGGCGGCGTGATGGAGACGGACCGCGAGGAGGCCCACGAACTGCTCGACGCGTTCGCCGAGCGCGGCGGCAACTTCATCGACACCGCCAACGGCTACGGCGAGGGCCGCAGTGAGAAGTGGATCGGCGAGTGGCTCGCCGACCGCGACCGCGAGGAGTTCGTTATCGCCTCGAAGTGCTACTGGTCGGACGTCTCGCGATTCCAGGAGAACCTCTCGCGGAAGAACGTCCGCGCCGAGGTGGAGGGGTCGCTGGAAAAGCTGGACACCGACTACCTCGACATTCTGTACCTGCACCGCTTCGACGACGAGACGCCCATCGAGCGGACGCTCCGCACCGTCGACGACCTGATCTCGGAGGGCAAGGTCCACTACGTCGGCATCTCGACCTGTGACGCCTGGAAGCTCACGAAGGGGCTCTGGCAGGCCGACGTCGAGAACTACGAGGCGTTCACCGTCACCCAGCCCCAGTACTCCGCGACCCACCGCGACCCCGTCGAGGAGTACCTCGACGTCTGCGCCGACCAGGACCTCGCGGTGTGCCCCTACTCGCCGCTCCACGGCGGCTTCCTCACCGGCAAGTACGAGCGCGTCGGTGACGGCGAGGTGGAGGCCCCCGACGGCTCGCGCGGCGACCTGGATGACCACTTCGAGGACTGGTACCTCTCGGAGCACGCCTGGGACGTCCTCGAAGAGGTCCGGGCCGTCGCCGACGAGGCCGACGCCACCCCGGCACAGGTCTCCCTCCGCTGGCTGATGGACCACGAGCGGTTCACCTGCGTCCCCATCATCGGCGCCCGCACCGTCGACCAGCTAGACGAGAACCTCGACGCTATCGACGTGGAACTGACCGACGAACAGTACGAGCGCATCGACGCGGCCGGGCGGAGCGAAGCGTAGCGAAGGTTGGACCCCCACTGATAGGTCCGAGCGAAGCGACACGTCGCTTCCGCCGTCCCCGTATCCGGGCCGCGGTTTCCAGAGTTAACCGGTCGCCCTGCAGGTGGCGTCGACAGAGGGAAGCCGGCACCGTGAAGAATTTATTCCGCGTGCGAGTGGAGGTGGCGTATGAACGAGCGGAGCGTCGTCGCGTCCGCCGCAGTCGTCGGAGTCGTCTCCGTCACGGCCGAACTGGTGCCCGCGTACCTCGTCGGTGAGCTGGTCGTCGGCGACGCGTTCGGCTGGCTCCCCCGGCTGGAACGGGCGACGATGACGACGTCCGTCTACATCTCCCTCCTCGGCGTCGTCGGGTCGCTCGTCACGGTCGGCCTCGGCGTCGGTCTGGGGTACTACGTCGGCCAGCGCATCGACGTTCCGGACGAGTTCCTGCGGTTCGGGAAGACGGTCGCCGCCGGGTCGGCGCCGGGCGTCGCCGGGGGATACCTCCTCGTCACGCTGGCGGGAGCGGGCGGGTTCACCGGCGCTTCCCCGCCCGGCCTCGGAACGGTGGCGCTCTTCGTCGTCCTCGTCAATATGACCGGGACGGCCGTCTCGGTTTCCCTCGTCGTCACCGGCGGGGCGCTCGTGGGCGCGGCGCTCACCCAATTCGGCGGCCGCGACGACCGGGGGTTTCTGCCATCCGATTGAGTGGGGGTCGAGCGGAATCGACGGTGACCACGGCGATTGACGGGCTGACCTGCCGCCTCACTCCGCTTCCGGCGCTTCGCTCGGGTCCACCACGTCGCCGTCCTCGGGATAGACGCCGACCT
>CAZMGU010000067.1:0-12569 GCA_964565905.1 uncultured Halobacteriales archaeon | reverse complement strand
GTTCGTCTTCGTCTACTTCGGCGTCGTCGCGGTCACCGGGACCTACTACGTCCAGAGGGTCACGACGGCGGCTGACGCAGGACTGTTCCCCGTCGGCCTGCCGCCGGGGACGCTCCCGGCGGTGGCCGTCCTCGCTAGCCTCCCGCCCGCCGGCCTCTCGACGGCCATCCTCGTGGTCAACAACGTCCGCGACCGGGAGACGGACGCCGCCGCGGGCAAGCGGACGCTCGCCGTCTCGCTCGGCTACGGGTGGAGTCGCGTCGAGTTCACCGCGATGGTCGGCCTCGCCTACGTCGTCCCGCTCGCGATGGCGCTCGCCGACCGCCTCGCGCTCGCGCCCCTCGCCGGTAGTGGGTTCTGGCCCTGGGCGCTCGCTCCGCTCCTGACGCTCCCGCTGGCATACTCCGTCTGGCGGACGGTGATGGAGCGGACCGACGGCGAGGCACTCAACCCGGCCCTTGAACGGGTCGGGCAGGTCCTGTTCGTCCACTCCGTCCTGTTCGCCGCGGGACTCGCGGCACCCGCACTGCTATGAGCCTCGACGAGTTCTCGCTCCGGTTGACCGACCCGCTCGGAACCGCGTCGGGCACCATCGACGCGCGCGAGGGGTTCCTCGCCCGCTACGAGCACCGCGGCGAGACCGGATTGGGGGAGGCCACCCCGCTCCCCGGGTGGACGGAGTCGCTGTCGGCGTGCCGGTCGACCCTGTCCGCGGCGCTCGAAACCGCCGCGTCGGAGGGCCACGCCTCGGCGCTGCTCGACCTGGAGGTGGCCGAGTCCCCGGCCGCCCGCCACGGGTTCACGACGGCGCTCCTCGACGCCGACGCGCGGGCGGAGGGAGTTCCGCTCGCCCGCTGGCTGGACGCCGACTGCCGCTCGGGGTCGGTCCCGGTGAATGCGACGGTGGGCAACGCCGGCGTCGCGGAGACGGTCGAACGGGCAGCGGACGCCGTCGACGAGGGGTTCGCGTGTCTGAAGCTGAAGGTGGGTGCCCGGTCCGTGGACGATGACGTCGACCGGGTCCGCGCCGTTCGCGAGGCGGTGGGCGACGACGTGGCGCTCCGTGCCGACGCGAACGGGGCCTGGTCCCGCGCGGACGCCGAGCGCGCCATCGAGGGGTTCGAACCGCTCGACGTCGCCTACGTCGAACAGCCGGTGGCGGCCGACGACATCGGCGGCCTCGCGGAACTGGCCGGGGGACCGGTCGGCGTCGCCGTCGACGAGACGCTGGTCGACCACCGCGTCGCCGACGTCCTCGAACGCGACGCGGCGGACGTCCTGATAGTCAAGCCGATGGTCCTCGGCGGGCCGGGCGACGCACACACCATCGCGATGCGGGCCCGCGACGCCGGCGTGGAACCGGTCGTCACCACCACCGTGGACGCCGTCGTCGCCCGGACCGCCGCCGTCCACGTCGCGGCGGCGATACCCGACGTCGACCCTTGTGGGCTGGCGACCGGCGGGATGCTGGCCGACGACCTCGGCCCGGACCCTGCGCCGGTCACGGACGGGCGCGTGCCGGTTCCGGCGGACCCCGGCCTCGGCATCGACCCGGACGAGGTGTCGACGTGACGCTGCCGGACCCCGGCGAGTGGCCGGCGACCGACGCCGTCGACTACCCCATCGGCGACCTCCTCCGCGAGCGCGCCCGCTCGACGCCGGACGCGACCGCGATAGTCGACGCCGACTCCGGCAAGGGGTGGACGTACGCCGAGTTTGACGACCGCGTTTCCGACCGGTTCGCCGGACTCGCGGCCGAACTGGATTCCGACGAACCGCGCGTCGGCCTGCTGCTCGACACCGGCGTCGCGTTTGCGGAACTGTACTTCGCGACGGCGCGGGCCGGCGCGACGCTGGTCCCGCTGAACGTCCGACTCGACGAGGGGACGCTGGCGTCGCAGGCCCAGCAAGCCGGCGTCGACTGCCTCGTCTGCGACGCCGACACCGCCGACGTCGCCGCGTCGATAGCGCCCGACGGGGTCGACCCCGTTCGGGTCGACGAGGTGGACGGGTCGGAGGTGTCGGGCGCACCGGGCGCGTCAGGCACGTCGAGCGCGTCGGACGACGATCAGGGCCCTCCGCCAGCCCCTGTCGAGGCGACCGGCGACGCGGACCGGCTGATCCTGTTCACGTCCGGGACCACCGGGGAACCGAAGGGCGTCCGCCTCACGCTCGACAACCTCGCGTCGAGCGCCGTCGGGTCCGCGGAGCGACTCGACGTGTCGCCCGACGACCGCTGGCTCGTCTGTCTCCCTACGTACCACATGGGCGGCCTCGCGCCGCTCGTCCGTTCGACGCTCTACGGGACGACGACGGTGCTCCAGTCCGAGTTCGACGCGGCGGAGACGGCCGGCGTCCTCGACGAGTACGACGTCACCTGCGTCTCGCTCGTCCCGACGATGCTCCGGCGACTCCTCGACGAGGGGTGGGAACCGCCCGAGCGCCTCCGGTTCGTCCTCCTCGGGGGCGGCCCAGCACCCCCGTCGCTCGTCGATCGTTGCGAGGAGCGAGGGGTCCCGGTCTGTCCGACCTACGGCGCGACGGAGACGGCCTCGCAGGTCGCCACGGCGCTGCCCGACGAGGCGTTCGACCACCGGGGAACCGTCGGCCGGCCCCTCCGCGTGACCGACGTCACCCTCGTGGACGAGTCGGGCGACCCGGTCGGCGTCGGCGACGTCGGGGAACTCGTCGTCGACGGGCCGACGGTGACGCCGGGCTACCTCGACGCCGGGCAGACGTCGGCGGCGTTCGGCGAGCGGGGCTTCGAGACGGGTGACCTCGGCCGTCGGGACGAGGAGGGTCGCCTGTGGGTCGTCGGGCGCGTCGACGACCGGATAGTTACGGGCGGGGAGAACGTCCAGCCAGCGGTCGTCGCCGCGGCGGTCCGCGAACTCGTCGGCGTCACTGACGTCGCCGTCCTCGGCCTCCCCGACGAGGAGTGGGGCGAGCGCGTCGCCGCCCTCGTCGCGTCGGCCGACGGGTCGCTCGACCCCGCCACCGTCCGGTCGCACTGTCGCGACGAACTCGCAGAGTTCGAGGTCCCCAAGACGGTCCGCGTCGTCGACTCGCTCCCGCGAACCGCCTCGGGAACCGTCGACAGGGAACGTGCCCGTGCCCTCCTCGCCGGCGAGGACGGGTAGTCGGGTTGGAACGAGCACCTGCGAGGACGAGGGTGCGGGTCCGGGCCTGGACCGGGCGGGAGAGTTAATCCCGTCGGTGGCCTACCCCTTGCCGTGTGTACCCTCGTCTTCGCCTGGCAGGTGTTCGACGCGCCGCTGGCCGTCGCGGCGAACCGCGACGAATCGCTCGACCGCGACTCGGAGCCCCCGGCGGTCAGGGACTGGGAGCCGTCCGTCGTCGCCCCCGTCGACGAGGAGGCCGGTGGGACCTGGTTCGGTTACAACGAGCACGGCGTCTTCGCGGCGGTGACCAACCGCTGGGTGGACGACTCCCCAGACGGTGAGCGCTCGCGCGGCCTGCTCGTCCGCGACGCGCTGCGGAGCGAGTCGGCCGAGGCGGCGGCGAAGTACGTCGAACGCGCCGTCCGCGACGATTCGTACGACGGGTTCAACCTCGTCGTCGCGGACGAGTCGGCCGCCCTCTCCTTCGAGTGGGACGGCCAGCTGGCCGTCTCGAACCTCCGGCCCGGCGTCCACGTCGTGGTCAACGTCGGCGCCGACGGGAACTACCGCATCCCCGGTTTCCGGCAAGAGGTGGGCGAGGAACAGGCGCGCAACGCCGACCGTCTCCGCGAGGCGCTACGCCCCGAACCGGGCGAGGACGGGTCGTCGTGGCTCGACCGCGCCGCCACGGCGATAGCGGACCACGAGTACGGCGTCTGCGTCCACGGGAACGGCTTCGGCACCCGCTCCTCCTCGCTCCTGCTCCTCGGCGAGACGGAGCGCACGTACCGCTTCGCCGACGGGCCGCCGTGCCGGACGGAGTACCGGCCGGTCGAAAGCCAGCTTTAAGCCGCGCAGACACGCAGTAGACGAATATGAGCATGGCAGCCGTGGAGGAGAACCTCTCCGAGGACGAGCGCGCCGGCCTCGAACTCATCCGCGAGTCGGGGGGTATCCACCAGAGCGACTTCTGGAAGGAACTCGACGTCTCCTCGCGGAAGGGGAGCCGCATCGTCGAGTCGCTGTTCGAGAAGGACATGATCCAGCGCGAGGACACCGTCTACGAGGGCCACAACACCTACTACCTGACGCCGGCCCCGCGCGACCTGGACTTCTCGCTGCTGATGGCCGGCGACCAGCTATCCCCGTTCGTCGGCGACGAGGAGGTCGACCCGCAGAGCGACGCCTTCTCGCAGTGGGTCATGAACCTCGCATACGAGGAGTAGCGATTCGTTCGTTTTCGAAGTAACGTTCCGTTCGTGATTCGAGTCCCCGTGGCTGGACGGGATAGATCGACGACTCACCGATCACTGGACGGCAGTGTTGCTGCTATTCGTACGAGGTCAACGACGTCGAAAGCCCTCGGCGTGCTCGTGGCCCCGCGAGTCGCTGCGCGCCTCCCTCCGGTCGGTGCTTGCTTCCTCGGGGGGCCGACGAGCCCGCCTCGCCCTTTCATTCCACCAGGGACTGCATTGCTCGCGCGGCCTTCGGCCCGCGCTCGCGCTTGACTCCCCACACCTCCCCGGTCGCGCCGGAACTCGGCGCGACCGCTTCCTTCCGCAACCGCCGGACGGTTGGCCGGAAGCGAGTGCCGAGGCCCGGACGGGCCGAGGCCTCGCGACCCGGGGAAGGGCAGGGCTGCTTGCAGATCCTGGCGGACAGAAAGGGCGAGGCTCGGTCGGCGAAGCCCGACCCCGCAAGCACCGACCGGAGGGAGGCGCGCAGCGTGGGTCGCGCGAGTCGAGCGGGCCGAGGGCTTTCCTTCGTCGTCGTTAGAAGTATTTCGAGAGCGGGCCGAGGACTGTCCGGTGGTTTGCGGTCGCGTTTCTTCCCCAAAATCCAGAAAGAGAACCGATCCAGTCGATCGAAACCGAGAAAAATGAACTCGGTGAGGCGACTGTCCGGCGTTACTCTTCCAGCGCGTCGGCGATGCGGTCGAGCGTCCGCCGGACGTCGTGGACCTCGTCGCGGAGTTTCCGGACTTCTCGCGTCAGTTCCTCGTTGTCGCTGCCTTCCTCCTGCCCGCGGCCGGGCGGACCGCCGCCCATGCCACCGGGACCGCCGCCGCCCATGCCGCCCGGGCCGCCACCGCCGCCGCCCATCATGCCGCCCATCATCTGGGCGAAGGGGTTGCCGCCGCCACCGCCCATGCCGCCTGGGCCGCCGCCGCCCATCATCTCCTCCATGCGTTCCTCGCGGCTCTTCTCGCCGCCCTCGCCCTCCTCGCGTTCCTCGGCGCGCTCCTGGCGGATCTCCTCGACGCGCTCGCGGAAGGACTTCCCGTCGTCGCCCTCGCTCTCCTCGGCCTCGACGTCGGCGTTCTCGTCCGGTTCCGTGCTCTCGTCGGGTTCGTCGTCTGCCATAAACCGGGATTCGCCCGGATGTCGGAAAAGGGTTGTCGTCTCGGGAGATTCCCCCCGAAATCGCCCATCCGGTTCGCCCACTCCGAATCGCCTACTCCGAACGCCTACTCGAACGCGCCGAGACTCGACTGGAGTTCGCGCTCGCTTCCGCTCTCGTCGAGTTCGTGGCCCACGAGGTTCCGCAGGTCGACGGCGTAGGTGGTCCCGGCGTTCTCGATGACGACGACGCGGCCCTTCGACCCGGCGACGCGCCCGCTGGCGAGCGTCTCGGCCATGGGCCGGTCCGTCAGGTCGAGGCCGTAGTCGAAGTCGTACGTCGCCTCGAGTTCCCGGCCGTCGAGGACGTCGGCCCACGCCGCCTCGTCGACGGACCGGTGGAACCCGCGGACCTTCGTCGGGACGCGCACTCGATCGCCCAGTTCCGCCGCTATCTCTGCCTCTATCTCGCGGGCGACGCGTCCGTTGACGACGGTTCGGAGGTAGGCCGCCCGGTCTGCGCCCTGCTCCCGGAGGCGGCGGTCGAGTCGCCACGAGCGGGTGACGCCGACCTTGAACGTGTCCGGGGCGAACGCGGCGAGGTAGATGGCGTGTTCCTCGTGACAGGACTCCAGGGGCATGTCGCAGTTTCCCGTACAGACGGCGCAGGCCCAGCGGCTGGTGTGTTCGTCGCAGTACGGCGCTTTCGCCGCGTCGCACCGGACGTGGACGCCGTCGTCGTCGACGGTGCCGGCGCAGTGACGGTCGCCCAGCGAGTAGGCGAGTTCGGCGTCGGGTTCGAGCGCCTCCTCCCGCACCGCCCCGTCCTCGGCGATGACGAGGGCCGGTGGCTCGTCCGTCCGCGGCGAGTACCCGACGACTTGCATGGGGCGGCGTAGGCCACCGGCGAGTAAAGTGGCTTCGTTCGGGCGACGCCCGGATTTTTGTCCGATGCGTGCACAGTGGTAGCGTACGGTATGACAGATCTCTCGCTCACCAGTCCGGCGTTCGACGACGGCGAACGGATACCGGACGAACACGGCCACAGCGCCAAGAACACCAGCCCACCCCTCGAAATCGACGGCGTCCCGTCCGAGGCGGAGTCGCTGGCGATAATCGTCGACGACCCCGACGCGCGCGAACCCGCGGGGAAGATATGGGACCACTGGGTCGTCTGGAACGTCGACGCCTCGACGTCGGAGATTCCGGCTGGCTGGGACCCGACCGACGCCGTCGAGGGCCGCAACGACTTCGGCGAGACGGGGTGGGGCGGTCCGCAACCGCCGGACGGCGAACACACCTATCGATTCTTGCTGTACGCGCTCGACGAGGAACTCGACCTGGACCCGGGCGCGACCAAGGACGACCTGTACGACGCCGTCGAGGGCCACGTCGTCGAGAAGGCGGAGCTCACGGGGACGTACGCGCCCTGACCCACGGATGAGCCGACGCGGTCACCGGACCGGACGAGTCGTCGCGGTCACCAGTCGTCGAGGAGTTCCCGCGTCGCCCGCCTGACGGCGTCGTCGCTCGACAGTTCCGGCTCCCAGCCCAGCGCCGAGAGCTTCTCGATGGAGAGTCGCATCAGCGGGACGTCGCCGGTCCACCCCCGGTCGCCGCCAGTGAACTCGTACTCCGGGTCCAGCCCCATCTCGTCGGCGACGACGTCGGCGATGGTCGTCACCGACGTCGTCGTCTTCGTCCCGAGGTTGTAGACGTTGAACGGGCGGTCGGCGTTCCCCACGACGTGGCACATCGCGTCGACACACTCCTCGATATGCATGTACGATTTCTCCTGCCTGCCGTCGCCGAGGATGGTGAGCGAGTCGGGGTCCTCTTTCAGTTTCTGGACGAAATCGGGGATCACGGCTCCGACCTGGAGGCGCGGGCCGACGATGTTGGCGAAGCGGAACACCCACGCCGTCATCCCGTGGCTATGGGCGTAGACGGACGCGAGCCCCTCCTCGCCGAGTTTGCTGGCCCCGTAGATGCTGATGGGTTCCAGGGGCGCGTAGTCCTCGGGCGTCGGCCGGGGCGCCTCGCCGTACACCGTCGACGAGGAGGTGAAGGCGAAGTGCTCCACGCCCACCTCGTCCATCCGTTCGAGGACGTTCTCCGTCATCCGGTTGTTTGTGCGGTACTGTTCGACGTCGTCCGCGGCCGCGTTCTTGTCCGCGGCGAAGTGGAAGACGGCGTCGATGTCGCCGGTGACCACCTCGGTGACGAAGTCGGGGTCGGTCAGGTCGCCCTCGACCAGGGTCGCCGCGTCGGGCACCCACGACGCGTCGCCGTTCTCCAGGTCGTCGGCGACCACGACGTCGTTGTCTTCGACCAGTCGTTCGACGAGGTGCGAGCCGACGAACCCCGCGCCGCCGGTGACGAGTATCCGCCCGTCCGTCAGGTTCATGCCCGAAATTCCAGTTCCCGCCCCATTGTCTTTGCGTTGTCACCCGCGCCATCGACCGCTGACACCGAGCGCTTCGACTCCGACCTCCGACCCCCTGAACTTTTGACCGGTCGGGTCGACGCCGTCGCTATGAGCGGCTTCGTCGACCGGTACACGCCGTCGGAACCGTATCCGCGACTGATCGTTCCGATCGCACTGACGACGACGTTCCTCTCGTTGTTCGTGCTGTTCGCGCTCAACGCGCTCAACCAGTACGGGCCGATAACCGACGTCCACTTCTCCTACCTCGCGATTCCCGCCGTGTTCTTCCTCGCGTTCCTCGCGTCGGCCCGCGCGACCCAGGTGGCGATTCGTGACGTCGCCAGTCGGGCGGAAGCCGGCGGTGACGGCGCCGGCACGGCCCCGGTCGACGCAGGCGAGAACGCCGGGGACCGCACCGATCCGGTGTCGACGCTCCAGCGACGGTACGCCGCCGGCGAACTGACGGAGGCCGAACTCGAACGGAAGGTCGAACGGCTCCTGGACACCGACGGGACGGACGACGCCGAGCGACTCGTCGAGTAGCCCCCGCGCTGGCCAGCAAGATTCTTGTCGGTCCTCCCGGAGTGTACAGCCATGTTCGGTATCGTCGACCGGTACGTCCCCGACGACCCGCGGCCGCGCCTCGCCGTCGCCGCCGGGTTCGTGACGCTCGGCGTCCCCGTCACCCTCTACGCATTCTTCGCGCTGTGGTGGCCCATCCAGATGTGGATGTACGTGGGTCGCCTCGGCTCCGTGCTCGTGTTGCTGACCGGCCTCTTCACCGTCGCCGCCGGGAATCACCTGCTGAAGGACGTCGCCGAGCGGGCGATCGACGCCGAACCGGCCGAGGAGAGCGTCGCCGACGAACCGTCGTCGGACCCGGTGTCGACGCTCAAGCGCCGGTACGCCGCCGGCGAACTGACGGACGAGGAGTTCGAGCGGAAGATGGAACGGCTGACGGAATCGAGCCGGGCGGTCGAACCCGGCGAAACCGGAACGGAGCGGACGGCCCTGGAGTAGGCCCGCCGCCCGCCACGTGATCAATCACGCCGGAACGCTTCCGTAACGGCTTCCCGTGGGCGCGTCGTCCCCGTCATCATGCAAGGCGAACCCCCGGTCGTCGTCCTCAGACTCGGCCACCGGCCAGGCCGGGACGAGCGCACGACGACCCACGTCGGACTCACCGCGCGGGCGCTCGGGGCCGACCGGGTCGTCCTCGCGGGCCCCGGCGCGAGCAGGCAGGAGACCGTCGAGGACATCACCGACCGGTTCGGTGGGCCGTTCGAGGTGGAGACCACCGACTCGCCGAAGGGGCTCATCCGCGACTGGGCGGGCGGCGTCGTCCACCTCACGATGTACGGCCTGCCGGTCCAGGACGTGGAGGCGGAGATACGCGACGCCCACCGCGAGGACCCGCTGCTCGTCGTCGTCGGCGCCGAGAAGGTGGACTTCGAGGTGTACGAGCGCGCCGACTGGAACGTCGGCGTGACGAACCAGCCCCACTCCGAGATAGCCGGTCTCGCCGTCTTCCTCGACAGGCTGTTCGAGGGCCGGGAACTGGACCGGGAGTGGGAGGACGCGGACCGGGTGGTCGTCCCCGAGGAGACGGGCAAGCGGGTCGAACCGGCCGACGAATAGCGATCGGCTGCCGACTCAGTCGAACGTCGACTCCGGCGGTTCCGCGACGTTCTCCGTGTCCAGCGACGCGGTCGTGTCGGCGTTCGCCGCCGCCCAGTCGACGCCGCTGGCGAGTATCCCCTGGATGGTCTCGTCGTGGTAGATGGGGTAGGTCTCGTGGCCCGGCCGGAAGTAGAACACCCGACCGAGGCCGCGCCGGTAGCAACACCCGGAGCGGAACACCTCGCCGCCCTCGAACCAGGAGGTGAACACGAGTTCGTCCGGTTCGGGGACGGCGAAGGGTTCGCCGTACGTCTCCGCCTCGGGGACCACCACGGGGCCGTCGACGCCCTCGGCGATGGGGTGGTCCGGTAGTATCGGCCAGATGCGCTCCCGTTCCGCGTTCTCCCGCCAGGTGAGCGAACACGGCGTCCCCATCAGGCGTTTGAACGGCTTCGAGAAGTGCGCCGAGTGGAGCGCGAGGAAGCCCATGCCGTCGTGGACGCGGTCGACGACCCGTTCGGCGACTTCGTCCTCGACGTCGTCGTGGGCGGCGTGGCCCCACCAGACGAGGACGTCCGTCGCGTCGAGGACGTCGGCGGTCAGTCCGTGTTCCGGTTCGTCGAGCGTCGCCGTCCGCGTCTCGTGGCCCCGTTCGGACAGGGCGTCCGCGACCGTCTCGTGGATGCCGTCGGGGTAGACGGCCGCGACCTCGTCGTGTTCTCGCTCGTGGACGTACTCGTTCCATACGGTGACGGATGCCATGATACCCCTCGGTCCCACCGCTCCGTCAAACCTCCGGGTACGGTCGCTCGCGCACGCGACCAAAGCTAAAAACTTAACCGCACGACACCCGCATACTCCGTCAATGGCTTTTGAGGACCTGCTGGAGGACCCCGTCATACAGAAGTACCTCCACGAACTGGTCGGCCCGAAAGGGATGCCGGTCGCCGCCGCGCCGCCGGACGGCGAAGTGACCGACGAGGAACTGGCCGAGGAACTCGACCTGGAACTGAACGACGTCCGCCGGGCGCTGTTCATCCTCTACGAGAACGACCTGGCGACGTACCGTCGCCTGCGCGACGAGGACTCGGGGTGGCTCACCTACCTCTGGACGTTCCACTACGAGAATATCCCCGAGGCGCTGGAGTCCGAGATGTACCGCCTGCTCGACGCGCTGGAGGACCGCCGACAGTACGAGCGCGACAACGAGTTCTACCTCTGCGAGAACTGCGGCATCCGCTTCGAGTTCGACGAGGCGATGGACTTCGGCTTCGAGTGTCCCGAGTGCGGGGGGCAGGTCGAGGCGATGGAGAATACCAGGCTCGTCGACGCGATGGACGAGCGGATCGACCGACTGCGCGACGAGTTGAACGTCGACGCGGACATGGAAGCCGAGGCCTGATGGTCGTACTCGCAACGAAGCTCTACATCGAGGGGGACGCCCGCGAACGGGCGCTCGACTCGCTCACGTCGCTCGTCGCCAACGAGGTGGGCGACCTCGACGTGACGTTCGACGTCGGCGTCCGCGAGGACGACTTCCCGTCGGTCACCGTCGAGGGGGCCGACGCCACCGTCGCGCGGAACCTGCTCCGCGAGGAGTTCGGGGAGGTCGTCCCGGACCTGCAACCCGGGGAGACGTACACCGGGACGCTCCAGCGCTGGGACGACGACGGGTTCGTCCTCGACGCCGGCTTCGGAAACGCGGTCCGCATCCCGACCGAGGAGATCGGCCTCGGCCAGGGGACGCCCGAACAGATACGCACCCGGTTCGGGCTGGTCCAGCACCTCCCGCTGGAGTTCGTCGTCGACGACCCCGCGAGGCTCTCCGAGGCCCAGCAGGACGAACTGTACGAGTGGACCCGCGGGACGGGCCGCGTCAACGTCAACAGCGCGACGCGCGCGGAGGTCCGCGCGACGGTGAACCGCGCCGGCCACGCCCAGGACATCGTCACCGTCGAGCGCCTCGGCCTCCTCGAACAGAGCGTCGTCTGTCGCGAGGGGACGGACCCGCCGGGACTGCTGTCGAGCATCGGGGAGTACCTCCCCGCCGAAATCCTCTGCGTCGTTCCATGAGGCGCTCGCTGGCCGTACTCGGACTGCTCGCCTGCCTGGTCGCGCTCGCCGGCTGTTCGACCCTGCTCGGCCCCGGCGAACCGGACCAGGCGCAGCTAGACGAGAACGCCAGTTACGACTGGGAGAACGACGCCACCGTCTCCATCTCGGTCAACCGGTCGTCGTTCACGGCCGTCTACGACGTCTCGAACCGCTCGGAAGACGTCGACAACGAGTCGACGCTCGAACTGTACCGGCGGGACGAACTGGGGCAGGAACACAACCTCCGGGTGTCCGCGCTCCGGTACCGCTACGCGAACGGGACCGTAATCGACAGCAACGGCACCGCCCTCTCCGTTGACCGGACCCGCGAACGGACGATAGTCGTCCTCCCGAACAACGGGACCGGCGGGCAGGTCGCGTTCACCGCCGACCGGCACGGGAAGCAGTTCGCCACGCCGGTGTTCGTCGAGGGGTCCTACGACGTCCGCCTCCCGTCGAACGCCCGCGTCGGCATCCCGTTCCTCTCGCAGGTGAGTCCCGGCGGCTACGAGACGAACGTCTCAGACGGCCGCATGACCGTCTCGTGGGACGAGGTGACAAGCAGGTCGCTGCGCGTCCGCTGGTACCTGGAGCGCGACCTGTTCCTGTTCACCGGCGTCGTCGCCGCCGCCGTCGTCTTCGGGAGCGGCGGGGCGCTGTACTACTACCGCCAGATTCGGCGGCTGAAACGCCGCCGGGACGAGGTGGGCCTCGACGTCGAGGACGAGGAGGACGACGACCCGCGTGACCGGGGGCCGCCCCCGGGGATGCGCTAGGGGCTTTTGTCCGCGGCCCCGCTACCGGGAGTATGCGCGTCGCGCTGGTCTCCGTCGGCGACGAACTCCTCACGGGCGACACCGTCAACACCAACGCCGCCTGGCTGGGAACCGAACTCAGCGACAGGGGCGTCGCCGTCGAGCGGGCCACCGTCGTCCCCGACCGGACGGCGGACATCGCCCGCGTCGT
>CAZMGU010000066.1:0-12681 GCA_964565905.1 uncultured Halobacteriales archaeon | reverse complement strand
CGTCGAGTCCGGCGACGTCGAGTCCGGCGACGTCGAGTCCGGCGACGTCGAGTCCGGCGACGTCGAGGCAGCGACCCTCGTAGTCGTCGACGGCGTCCTCCAGTTCGTCCCCTCCGCTGTCGTCCGTCCCCCATCGCTCGATCCGGGACTCACGCTGCTGGACGTCGACGGATCTCGTGGCGTCCCCATCCTCCAGTCGGTCGTCCTGGACCATCTGCTGATGAGCGACGGGCCCGCCTTCTGGGTCGACGCCAGAGGGAACGCGACGACGGCGTCGATGGCCCAGCTCTCGCCCAGCCAGCGATTGCTCGACGGGATCCACGTTGCCCGGGGGTTCACAGCCTACCAGCACTTCGGCGTGCTCTGTGACCTGCCGACGGCCGTGAACAGACAGATACAGCAGTCTGCGGCCGCCGATCCACTCGTCGCCGGTCGAGAAGAGCGACGAGAGCGACCCGAGCACCAACAGGAGAGTTCGCCGCACACGCCGGCGCTCATCGTCGCGCCTGCGCTCGACGCGATGTACCGGACTGACGATACCCTCAGTGACGACCACGCGGAGACGCTCTAGGCGCGAGCACTCGCTCGCCTTCGAGACTACGCCGAAGCATACGACGTCCCCATCCTTCTCACGCGAACGAGCGACGACGAGTTCACGGCAACGATCGAGACCGTCGTGGATCAGCGCCTGGAGTGCGTCCAGACAGAGCTGGGGCCGCGATTCGTCGGCGACGAGTTCGAGACGCTCGTCTATCCCGTCGGGGACGGGACGTACTACCAGACGACGTTCGCCTACTGGCGGGAGATGCTCGCTGCCCGCGCCGACCAGGTTGGGCTGCAGTCGGCGACACCACCGCAACAGACCGACGACGTCGGCACTGGGGTCACGGCAGATGGGTCGACGGCGACACTCACGACAGACCCGCTGCTCGACGCCTGGACAGGGGCTGCAAGCGCTGGCGGGTGGTAACAATGGGGCGGACCAATCCGACCTATCGCGACGCGCTGCGAGCCATCCAGGAGCGGTGGGCGGACTTCCGGCGAGCACTCCGGCGTCGCGACCAGCCACGCTTCGACCAGCTGTTCGCCTACGCCCGCGAGCACGCCGACGCGAGTGGCCTGTTGAACCATCAGAATCCGCTGCTACCGGCGCTGCTCAGTATCGACCTCGAACAGGAAGCACGACTCGACGACCACGAGGAGCGCCTCGACGAACTCGAGAACAGGGTCGAAGCCCGAACCGATCACGAGGACGAATCATCCGCCCTCGAATAAGAGGAACTCGATACATCGGTTAGCTGTACAGGTCTGCGTAGGAGTTTCGTCAGGGACCATCCTCGAACGTAGGCTTGACTACCCGTGTGCGTTTTCGTAGCTCTCTGCGTATACTCGCCAGTTCTCCATCAGTTCGGAAATGGCCTCCCAATAACCCCAGTCGACCGCTTCCTTTGGTTGGTCCCGGCGGTACAGTTTGTCGAAGTGGGTGTAGCCGTGAGCAGTATCGACGCGGGCGATTTGGACCTCTTCCTCTGTGGAAGCGTCCTTGTAGTAAATCATCACGGCGAAATCGTCGGGATCTTGCCCAGGAGATTTTGGCTCACCGCGGATGAAGTATCGGCGTCCCTGGTACGATGGCCGAAGTTCTTGGGTAACTTCCGAAGTCATGGGCAAAGGGATTCATCAGAGAGTATTATTCGAGCGAGCGCCGATCGCATCTTTCATCCCCCACTTAATCCCGCAGTCTTATATATGTTGACCTACTATGTCATCATACGTTGGGAGACTGACCAACTACGCCCCCGACAGGGAAACGGGGCCGGTGACACGGAAGCCACGCTACAACCACAAGCGGATGGAAGTGTCCGGACTGGCTGTGGAAGAAGCCAATACTCCGGACACTGGAAGCCACGAAAATCAAAACACGATCATGCTCAAACCCGACCGCGCCAGCGTCGAGTATCTACGCAGCCTCAGTGAGGCAGGCTTTGACGATGTGCTGGTGCTCAGCCGCGACACTGCCGAAGAAGTACTCACGGAGAAACGAATGGAACTGCTACAGGAACTATCGACTGCCGAGGTCTCGTCGATGCGCGAGTTAGCACGACAGGTCGAGCGAGACATAAGTATCGTCAGTCGGGACCTCGATGTCCTGTATGAAGCAGATATTATCGACTACGAGCAGACTGGCCGCTCGAAAAAACCAATCCTGGCACACGAAAACGTCGTGATCGACCCACTCGTGTTCGACGGTGACGTACTGGGGAAATCAGAGACGGATTCCCGGGAAGAACACGTTCCTGCCTAAATATTTGCCAGCCCTGTTGTGAAGCAGTGAACAGTTCCATCGTCGAAGATTCCCACTGCTCCCCCAGGATGCGAACGAACCTCGATACGAGAGATTCGAACCGAAACAGCCGCTCCTCCCGATACTATACGCAAACTCGCAGACTCAAACCCCCCTCACCCGCTCTTGTACTCCTCGTAGTTACAGATAGGACACCCCAGTTCCCACGGACTGCTGTCCTCCTGGTGAATAACGACCTCCGGCAGGTCGTGCTCACCACAGATGTCCTCGGTCACCTCGATGTCCCCGTCGCGGGGGAGCGGGAGCGAGTAGTCGCAGTCGGGATACCGGGTGCAACCGACCAGCCGGGAGCCGCTACGGACCCGTTTGATCGCCAGGTTCCCGCCGTCCTGGGCGTGACACTCGGGGCAGTCACCGATGACCCGGTCGTCCGTCGCGGCGGCGTCGCGCTGCTGGCAGCGCGGACACCCGAAGACGAACGTCTGTGCGCCGGCGATCATCTTCACGCGGTGTAACCCGTGTTCGTCGCACACCTCGTCGAGGACGTGCGGGCGGCCCTTGTTCGGCAGCGGGAGGGTGAACTCGCAGTCGGGGTAGCCGTTGCAGCCGACGAATCGCGACCCGCTGCCGGCCTGGCGCGGCAGCAGGGCGTCCCCGCACTCCGGACAGTCGCCGACGCTGTCGCCCTCGTCGACCTCCTCGCGGAGCATCTCGCCTATCTCGGATTTCGCGCTCTGGAGGTCGTCGAACACGTCTTCGAGCATCTCGCGCGAACTCCGGGTCACGTCGTCCAGCGTCGTCCCGCCATCGGCGATGGCCGTCATGTCGGCCTCTAGCTGGGCGGTCATCTCGGCCGACGCGACGTGGCCGCCGTACTCCTCGGTCGCGGCGACGACCTTTCGGGCGAGGTCGGTCGGTTCGGGCGGGTTGCCCGCGACGTAGTCCCGGTCGTACAGTTTCTCGATGGTGTTGTGCCGGGTGCTCTTTGTGCCGAGGCCGAGCGACTCCATCTTCTCGATGAGTTTCGACTGGCCGTAGCGGTTCGGCGGCCGCGTCTGCTTCTCGTCCAGTCGCCGTTCGTCGATCCGCAGGACGTCCGCCTCCTCGACCGCCGGGATGGTCGTCTCCCCGGTGTCGTAGTACGGGTAGACGGCGTGGTAGCCGGGCTCGACGAGGCGCTTCCCGTTGGCCTTCAGCGAGTGACCCGAGATATCGACGTCGACGCGGAGTTTGCGCCACGTGGCGGCGTCGGCCACCGTCGCGAAGAACCGCCTGACGATCAGTTCGTATATCTCCCACTCGGTGCTCTTCAGCGCCTTCTTCTTCGGCACGTCCCCCGTCGGGTGTATCGGCGGGTGGTCCGTCGTCTCCGTCTCCCCGCTCGTGGGCGAGATGTTCTCCTGGTCGAGCAGCGCCTCGGCGTCGGACGCGAACGGCGAGGCCTCCGACAGCGTCGCGAGCAGTTCCCGCGGGTCGAGGTCGTCGGGATACACCGTGTTGTCGGTGCGCGGGTACGTGACGTAGCCGTCGTCGTAGAGGTCCTCGGCGACGTTCATCGCCGGTTTGGCGTCGTACCCGACCGCGTTCGCGGCCTTGATGAACTCCGTCGTGTCGAACGGGATCGGCGGGTAGTCGTTCCGCGTCGTCTCGGCGACCCGCTCGACCGTCGCTTCTGACGCACTCTCGACGTCGCGATAGACGGCCTCGGCCGTCTCCTCGTCCCAGAGGCGCTCCGCCTCGTTCTCCGCGTCGTCCAGGTAGAAGTACTGGGCCTCGAACGTCTCGCCGTCGGGCGTCTCGCCGTCGCCCGTCCGCCCGAGGTCGGCGTATATCTCCCAGTAGTCGTCTGGGTCGAAGTTCTCTATCTCCCGCTCCCGGTCCACCAGGAGCTTCAGCGTCGGCGTCTGCACCCGACCGACGCTGACGAACCCGTCGCCGCGCCGGTCCGAGGCGAGGGTGAGGAAGCGGGTGAGCGACGCGCCCCAGCGCAGGTCGATCCGTTGCCTGGCCTCGCCCGCCGCCGCGAGGTCGAAGTCGATCCCGTCCCGGTCCTCGAAGGCCGCCCGGACCTCCGGCCCGGTCAGCGACGAGAACCGCACCCGGTCGACGGGGACGTCGTCGTTCACGTCCCGCACGAGGTCGTACGCCTCCTTCCCGATCAGTTCCCCCTCCCGGTCGTAGTCGGTCGCGATGACGACCCGGTCGGCCTCGCTCGCCAGCGTGTTCAGCGCGGAGACGATGTCGGGCTTCGACGCCCGCTTCGTTATCTCGGCGTCGACGAGCGAGGCCGGCGAGACGCTCCCCCAGTCGTTGTACTCGTCCGGGAAGTCCACCTCGACGACGTGCCCGGCGAGCCCCATACAGTACGTCCCGCCCCACTTGAACACGGTGACGCCGCTGACCTGCTCCCGCGACGGGTCCCCGTCACTCAGTATATCGGCGATCCGCTCGGCCGCGTTGTACTTCTCCGAGACGATGAGTTCCATGGGCGAGTCGTTGGGGAAGGCAAGGGAGAGCGTCCACCTAAACGTTCGTCGTTCCGGCGCGACTCCTGGAAGAGGACACTGGAAACAGTAACATCCAGAAAGCCCCCCGGCGCGCTCTCTGAAACCGGGCAAAGAACCGACGACAACCAGAAAGCCCTCGGCGCGCTTCGGTCCCGGGGCTCGCTGCGCGCGGTCGCTCCGCTCCCGTGCTTACTGCGCCCGGGTTCCCGAAGCCCGCCTCGCCCTTTCAGTCCACCCCACAGCGCCGCAGGTAGCCCTGCCCTTCCCCGGGTCGCGCGACGCTCACTGTCGTTCGCGCACGCGCTCCCGGCCAACCGTCGGGCGGTTGCGGAAGGAAGCGGTCGCGCCGACGTCCGGCGCGACCGGGGAGGGGTGGCGGCGTCACTCGCGAGCGCGGGCCGAGCAATGCGAGGCCGCGCGAGCAATGCGGTCCTTGGAGGACTGAAAGGGCGAGGTTCGGTCGCGGGTTCTGCGCGGCCTCTGTCCGAGTGAGCGTAGCGAGCGAGGATATGTCGCACAGAACCCGCGAGCGGGCCGAGGGCTTTCTTCTGTCGTTGGATGTAGCGACTCGACGCCGAGATGCGTCTCTCACTAGGCGCTCTCTGCTGTGGCGACTGAAACCGGTGAACGAACTCGGACGAAGCGAATGTGTTGCTAGTCGACTACCCGAACCGGTAGGCTTCGACGCGGTTCGCCGCGACGTAACTCGAGGCGGCACCGATCCCGAGGGCGAGCACTGCGGAAAGGCCAGTTCCGGCGACCCCCACGACCAGCTGGCTGGTGCCGACGAACGACGCGACGGCGTGGCCGGCGAGCGCGGAGTGGGCGAGCATCGTCGGGAGGCAGACGCCGAAGACGACGACCGAGTACGCGGTGAACGCGATCAGGCTGGGAACGACGGCCTCGGTGCTCCGGGAGACGTTCACGGCCTCGAAGCGCGGGAAGGCGACGCCGATCCCCGTCGCTATCGCGCCGGCCGCGACCGAGAGGACGACGGCGGAGACGAGCAGCGACGCGACCATGGCTGGCGAGTGGGGACTCGCCAGGCCGGTGACGAGCGTGGCGAGGACGGTCAGTGGGAGCGTGACGATGACGCCCGCGAGCACGTGGCCGGCGACGAGCGACCGGCCGGGGTCGTCGGCGAGCAGCGTCACCGGGAGGGCCGCCCCCTCGTGGCCGAGCACGTTCAGCGCGAACAGCGACCCGGTGATCCAGACGCCACACGCCAGCAGCCAGATGGGGAATCCCGTCCCGACCGTCCCGGTTTCGACCACCGTCATGACGGGGTTGATGAGGACGAACAGCGGGTAGACGGCGAACGACAGCGAGAGCGGCGACCGGCGTGCGCGCTTCCAGTCGGCCGCGACGACACCGAGCAGCGGCCGGGGAAGGACGCCGGCCAGTCGCGACTCGTCGTCGGCCGCGTGTTCGACGTCGTGTTCCACGTGGACGCCGTCGGCGTACCAGAGCCACTCAGCGAGTCGGGCGAGGACGGGCACGCCGAGGGCGACGTACAGCGCGGTGAACAGCGCCGCCCCGCCCGCTCGAAGCGGTGACGCGCCGACGTCGACTCCCAGTAGCGCGAGATCCCCGAACCAGGCGATCGGCGTCGGCGCGAGCAGCCGGTACAGCGGTTCGAGGACGGACGCGAACGACCCGGTGAATATCAACCAGAAGTACGCGAGGCCGAGGAGCGCCAGGAACGCGGTCCGCAGTCGGGTGAGGAGGACGGACCGGACGCCGGTGTTGCGCACCGCCAGCGCGACGCAGAACCCGGTGCCCAGTCCGGTGACGAGGAGGAGGGCGAGTGCGAGCACCACGAGCGGGACCGAGACGACGGAGCCGGCACCGAGGCCGAACGCGACGGCCAGCGCGCCGCCGCCGACGACGGCGGCCGTCGCCCACATCGAGAGTTCGGCGAGGACGAGTCCGCCGAGGAGGTCCCGGTGTGACACCGTCGTGAGGAACCCGTCGAGGTTGTCCGGGTCGAGCGCGGTCGCGTAGGCGCGATACCCGCCGAACGCCGCGACGAATATCCAGAGGTAGACGGCCACCATCCGACCCCACTCCAGTGGCATCCCGACGTTTCCGCCGGCGATAGCGCTGCCGGCGAAGTACGCGCCGGCCACCCCGGCCAGGGAAAGGGGGAGCAGGAACAGGGCCGCGATCCCGAGCCCCACCAGTTGCCCGGTGTTGGCCTTCGTCGCCCGCCACCGGCGACGCAGTTCGTGGCGGGCGATCACTCGCGCGTGAGCCACTCCCGTCATTCGTGCTCCCGTCCGACGACGGAGTCGGTCGACGCCGAGACGTCGTGGTCGGACGTCACGGAGAGGAACACGTCCTCCAGGGTCGTCCCCGCCTCCGACTCCATGCGCGCGGTCAACTCCGCGGGCGCCCCCTCGGTGACGAGGGACCCCTCGTAGAGGACGCCGACGACGTCGGCGAGTTCCTCGACGACCGGGAGGATGTGGGTCGAGAGGAACACCGTGTGACCGGCGTCGGTCAGCTCCGCGATGCTGTCCAGGACGGTCCGCGCGGCGCGCGGGTCGAGGCCGCTCGTCGGTTCGTCCAGGAAGACGACGTCGGGCCGGTGGAGGAGCGCCTGCACGAGGCCGACCTTCTGTCGCATCCCCTTCGAGTAGTCCTCGATGCGCTTGTCGGCGTCCCCGGCCAGGTCGAACCGGTCCAGCCAGTCCTCGATGCGGTCGGTCGCCGCCTCGTCTGGAACGTCGCGAAGCCGGGCGAAGTACTCCAGCTGTTCGCGCCCGGTGAGTTCGTCGAACACCGGCGGCTCCTCGGGGAGGTAGCCGATCGACGACCGGACGGCGTCGCGGTCGGACACTGGGTTGCCAGCGATACGGGCGTCGCCCTCCGTCGGCGTCGTCAGGGTGGTCAACATTCGCATGGTCGTCGTCTTCCCCGCGCCGTTGGGCCCGAGAAAGCCGAAGACGGAGCCGGATTCGATGCGCAGGTCGAGCCCCTCGACGGCGGTTTCGCTGCCGAACCGCTTCGTCAGGTTCGTCGCCTCGATGGCGGGCGTCTCGTTCGTCATTGCTGTCACGTGGTCGGGCCACTTTGTTTAGCGTCCCGGTTCTCCGGAGCCATCTCGTCCGATCCGATCGGGACGACGGTCGCCCCGGTATCGAGCGGAAACTCCGCGCCCGGGCGAACGGCCGGCAGAACCGTTACGTCGCTGGTGACGCAACACCTGCGTGATGCCCTCCAGACGCTCGCTGCTCGCGACGATCCTCGGTGGCCTGGTCGCCGCCGGCCTCGCCGTTCTCACCGCTCTCCGGGTCGACCTCTGGCGATACGTCGAGTTCACCGATCCGGTCCCACTGCTCGTCGAGAACTACGGGACCGACCCCGAGACGGTCGCGGTCCGGATAACGGCCGAAGACGGCTCGACCGTCTTCGAGGAGACGTACGACGTTCCGGCCTCCGGGGGCCGACCCGACGTGACCCGGATCACCGAGGAGGCGGTCGTCGAAGACGTCGGCCGGTACCGGGTGGTCGGCGAACTGGCCGACGGGACGACCGACGACTACGTCCTCGAACCGCTCGACACGCCCGTGTGGGGGACGAACATGCCGACGTTGATCGTCTCGATCGAGGGCGAGATCGGACGGCTCTGGGTCGGCGGTGCCGGCGGCAAACCCTGAGCGGCGTTCACCGGTCGCTGAAACCAGTGGCATCCGCGAACGGGACTGCCGGGTGGAACCCTCGAACGTGCGTGCGGTTTGCGCACCCACGGGTCCGGACGAGACTGTTCGACGAACGGAGCAGATCGCGTATACCGGGGGGTATTCGAAGGCTGGTCACCGGGAGCGCACGCTCAGGCGTCCCGCTGGACGAAAGTTCGTGCGAGCGGATATTCCCACGCGGTACCGAAGATCGCCTTGGCCGTGGCGATCAGTGTGAAGAACGCTGTAAGGAACCACGCGAGCATCGCTATCGCCAGTAACAGCATACCGACGAGAGCGAAGACGGTGTCGAGTGGTGTGGGAAGCAGGGACCACTCCATCACTTCGCCACCGATCGTTAGCTCGTCGGCACCGGGAACGAACACGAGAAGGCCAGTAATCGTCAGAGCCAGCACTGACGCGTGCCAGTTCAACGCGTTGCGGGCGTTCGTCCGCGTGAACTCGTTGTTCGAGATCAGATAGACGAGTCCGGCACCGATAATGCCGGTAAACAGGGCGAATAGATGGACCAGGATCCCGCCGATGGATCGTTCGGTAAGCAGTTCTGGGCCGGTACTCGGGGTGGCTGTCGTCGATGTCATTCGTGTGGTGTGTCGTCGTGTCGGAAGCGTCTCTCGATCGATTCGTCACTGGGATTCGCTGAAGGGGTACTCCCCGTGGTTGCGTCGACTGCGGATCCACCGGGCCGCGCGCTCGGTGGCGAGCAACAACAGGCTCACGAGCAGAACGTCGAACGCCGTATCCCAGAACGCGATATCGCTGCCTGTACTGCTGATGTCCGCTCCGAGGACGGTCAGTACGGCACCGAATACGAACAGCACGAGGCTGAGCTGGAGGCCGGCGAGCACGAGCGTGCGGATCCCTGCCGTGTCCGACATGGTGAGGAAGCCGCGTGTGGAGAGCCGATCCAGCGGGGTTTCGGTCGCGAGGGCTCGCTTCCCTTCCGGTGAGAGCGGCCAGTTCGACTCCGGATAGTCGATGTAGTACAGGGTAACTGACTCGGGATACGTCTCGGTGGCGACGACGTCGATCTCCCGCAACTCGTTCAGCCGGTTCCGGACGGTCGCCTTGCTGACGTCGGGCTTGACGCGTGCCTGGAGCTGACGAATCGAGAAGAACGGTCGATCTGACTCGACCATCGTCTCGACGACGTGCTCCTGTGTCAGCGTGTTGTCGAGGTTTCGGTCGATTCGGTCGACGATCCAGGTTGGAAGGCCGGACACGGTAGTTCGGGTTATTTTTTGCGGGCCACATAAAGGATGCAGCGGATTTCGCGGCCGCGAACCGCCAATTCGCGGCGGTGAAATCGCGTGAGAGCGGTGATTCGACCCGAAGAACCGATCCGTCACGGTGACGCGAGGACGACGGCGAACCTGGCCCGTGGTTCCGGATACCCCCTGGTTCGAGTCGCAGTCCGTCTCCCACCGGATCGGTATCTCGGCGGCTATTCTGGAGGGTTTAAGCCCCGTCCCGGTTTGGTATCCCGGTATGACGGAAGGCGGGCAGTACGAGATCAGCGCGATCGCGCTTTCCGGCGGCCAGTACACCGTCGAACAGACCGGACAGGACGAGAATTTCCGACCCGAGTACGAAGCGAGGGACGTTACGGGGAACACCCTATTTCGCACGACGTACCGGATGTACGAGGGAGAGGACGAACTCCCCTTCGTCGACGATACGGGCGACGAGGTCTGTACTGTGAAGGCCATCGACACGTGGGACGTCGCTGGTGACTACCTCCTCACGGACGGCGGGACCGGCGAGGAACTCGTCGTCCTCGATAACGACCTCTCGCTGTTACGGGACACCTGGCGGATCCGTGATGCCGACGATCGGACGCTGCTCGCCGAGATCGACTCGCGTGGCGGTCTCGTATCCCTCGCGCGGAAACTCCTCCCGGCCGGCCAGGCGATCGCCCACGAGTTCACGATAACCGACGCAGAAGGCGATCGAGTCGGCTCCATCGAGGGCGAGTTCGCTCCGTTCGACTTCGATCGGTACGAGATAACGATCGACGCGGCCAGCCCGGTCCCGAACGCGCTGATCGTGATCACCGCGATAGTCATCGACGCGATCCAGGGGAACTGAACTCGCTGAATCCTCCCGGTATTCCCTGGGATCGTCCCCGGAGCGATCCTGTCTCACCGCTCCTCGCCGCTGGAGCCGTATTCTTCGCGACTAGGCGCAGTAGCGCTCTGGCCGTCCTCGGAGCCGTCGCTGCGGACGGGTAGTTGGCCGACTTCAGGACGGCCCACGGTCGACTTGTACCCGCCCGCCTTAACCCGACGACGCCAAGCGTTTATTGGTTCACGCGCGCTTCAACGGGCATGGGAACTGCAGGCTCGGACTCCGGCGGGACGCCGGCGGACGTTCGACGCGTCTTCTCGAACGAGAACGAGCCACACGCGCCGTTGTCGACCGCCGAAGTCGCCGACCGCCTCGACTGTCCCGACCGGACCGTGCTGGACTCGCTGGAGGTGCTCGCCGAACGCGGCGAGGTGCGGACCAGGGAGGTCGACGACCGGACTCGGGTCTGGTGGCGATCGGACGGCGGCGAGAGTTCGGCGGACGGCCGGTACGAACTGCGGGAGTTCGGCGAGTTCGTGCGCGCCGTCGAGGACTACGCCATCTTCACGCTCGACCCGGACGGCACCGTCGCCAGCTGGAACGAGGGGGCGAAACGGATCAAGGGGTACGCCGAGGACGACATCGTCGGGGAGCACTTCTCGACGTTCTACACCGACGAGGACGTCGCCGCCGGCGTCCCCGAGCGCAACCTCGAAGCGGCGAGGGTCCAGGGTCGCGTCGAGGACGAGGGGTGGCGCGTCCGCGCGGACGGCTCGCGGTTCTGGGCCGACGTCGTCATCACCGCCATCCGCGACGACGACGGCGAGCTACAGGGGTTCACGAAGGTGACCCGCGACACGACCGGGCGGCGGGAGTCCGAACGGGAGCTCCGTCGGGAACGGGACCTCGTCGAGCGGATACTCGAGACCGTGCCGGTGAGCATCTACACTATCGACGCCGACGGCGAGTTCGTCCGCGCGAACCAGCGGGCGCTCGACCGGATCGACAGCGATCGCGCCGACCTCTCGGGGTACAGCGTCGACTCGTGGGAGATATACGACGCCGACGGGGAGCCCATCCCGAGGGAGGAGTGGCCGTCGACGCGGGTCGTGGAGACCGGCGACCCGGTGTACGACTTCGAGTGTCAGTCCGACCTCCCGGGGCTCGGCCGCCGGTGGCTCTCGATCAACACCGCGCCGGTCCGGGACAGTCCCGGCGAGGAGGAGCGGTTCGTCGTCTCCGTCGACGACGTCACCGAGCAGAAGGAACGCGAACGACAGCTCCGCCGGGAGCGCGACCAGACCGAGCAACTGCTGCGAACGGCACCGATACCCATCGCCGTCCAGGACGCCGAGGGGGAGACGGTGATGGCGAACCGGCGCGCACAGGAGGCGCTCGGCCTCTCGGAACGGGAGTTCATCGACGAACCCGACGAACCGGGCGAGTGGCGCATCTACGACGCCGACGGGAACCCACTCTCGCCCGAGGAGACGCCGGCGGCACGGGTGCTGGCGTCGGGCGAGCCGGTCGAGGACGAGGAACTCGTCATCGAATCGCCGGACGGCGATCGGGTGAGATTCCGTCTCGACGCGGCTCCGATGTTCGGTGACGACGGGTCGATCGAACGCGTCGTCACCGCCGGCGAGGACGTCACCGAACTCAGGAAGCGGGAGCGACAGCTCGAACGGCGCAAGGCGGAACTCGAGACCGAACTGAGCGACATCCTCGGTCGGATCTCCGACGCCTTCTACGCGCTCGACGAGGAGTGGCGGTTCACCCACCTGAACGACCGGGCCGTCGAGATATTCGACCGGCCTCGGGAGGAGTTGCTCGGCGAGTCCGTCTGGGAGGCGTTCCCCGAATTCAGGGAGGGGACCTTCTGGGACGAGTTCCACGCGGCGATGGAGACCCAGGAGACGACCACCTTCGAACTGTACTTCGACGGCATGGGCACGTGGCTGGAGTTCAACGTCTACCCCTCCGAGTCGGGCCTGTCGGTGTACTTCCGCGACGTCTCCGACCGGAAGGAGTACGAGCGGAAACTGGAGGAGTCGAACGAGCGCCTCGAGCAGTTCGCCTACGCCGCCTCCCACGACCT
>CAZMGU010000065.1:0-12692 GCA_964565905.1 uncultured Halobacteriales archaeon | reverse complement strand
GTCAGCGAGGGCCAGACGGTCGTCGTGAAGGTGCTCGACGTCAACGAGTCCTCCCAGCAGATCAACCTCTCGATCAAGGACGTCAACGACCACCAGCGCAAGGACAAGATCCAGGAGTGGAAGAACGCCCAGAAGGCCGACAACTGGATGGAACTGGCCTTCGGCGAGGACGTCGATGACGAGAAGTACAGCACCATCGCCAACGAACTCCTCGCCGAGTTCGGGTCGCTGTACGACGGCTTCGAGCAGGCCGCCATCCACGGCCGGGACGCGCTCGACGACACCGACCTCTCCGACGACGAGGTGGAGGCCATCGTCGAGACGGCCCGCGACAACGTCTCCGTCCCCTACGTCACCGTCACGGGCTACGTCGACCTGACCTGCCCCGAGAGCGACGGCGTCGAGTGCATCAAGGAGGCCCTGCAGGCCGCGGAGGGCAACGGCGAAGTTCCCGAGGAGGTCGACCTCGAAGTGACCTACGTCGGGTCGCCGGAGTACCGCATCCGCGTCCAGGCACCGGACTACAAGCAGGCCGAGTCCGAACTCGAGGAGAGCGCGGACCGCGCCCGGTCCGTCGTCGACGGGCACGGCGGCACCACGGGCTTCCACCGCGAGCGCGACGAGGACGACGAGTAACCCGACCGGTTCACCTTCTCACCAATGCGCGCCGACCTCCACGTCTGTTCCGACTGGCGCGCGGCCCACGACCGGCCAGTGTACACGCTGACCGACGCCTGTCCCGACTGCGGTGCCGAGGCCGTCAACAGCGCGCCAGCGCCGTTCAACCCCGACGACCCGTACGGCGAGTATCGACGGTCTCTTAAGCGCCGCAACCGGGAGTAGGCCCATGGACGAGTTCGAAATCGAGTGGGTCGCTGACGCCGATCTCGACGAGCCAGTGCTGGTCGAGGGACTGCCCGGCGTCGGACACGTCGGCAAACTCGCCGCCGAACACCTCCTCGAGGAACTCGAGAGCGAACTGGTCGCCAGGGTGTACTCCCGGCACTTCCCGCCGCAGGTGAGCGTCGAGGACGGACGCGCCCAGCTGGCGGCCGCCGAGTTCCACGCGGTCACGCCCGAGGATGGCCAGGACGTGCTCGTGCTCTCGGGCGACCACCAGGCACAGGACAACGTCGGCCACTACGGACTCACGGACGCGTTCCTCGACGTGGCGGAGGAGGTCGGCGTCGAGACGACGTTCGCGCTCGGCGGCGTCCCCACCGGCGAACTCATCGAGGAGTACGACGTCCTCGGCGCGGCGACGACCGACGACCTCGTGGACGAACTCGAGGACGTCGGCGTCGAGTTCCGCGACGACGAACCCGCCGGCGGCATCGTCGGCGTCTCGGGGCTCCTCCTGGGCCTGAGCGACCGGCGCGGCCGGCCGGCGGCGTGCCTGATGGGCGAGACGTCCGGCTACCTCGTCGACCCGAAGAGCGCCCAGGCCGTGCTCGAGGTCCTCGAGGCGCTCGTCGGCTTCGACGTCGACTACGCCTCGCTGGAAGAGCGCGCCGAGGAGATGGAGGAGGTCGTCCGCAAGATCCAGGAGATGGAGCAGGGGACGCCCACGCCCTCCGACGAGGACCTCCGCTACATCGGTTGAGTTCGACGGCGACCGCCCGTCCTCGCCCACAGCGATTCTTTCTTTACGACGCGACGCCAACGGCGAGACGTGCTACCGGACCCGGGTCCCCTGCCGGAGTGGCTCGTCGTCGGGACGCTCCTCGGCGTCGCCTGTAGCGCCCTCGTCGCCGTCCTCTTCGTCGCCGCGAACCGCCTGTTCCCCAGCAGGTCGGTGACCGGCGGTGAGCGGCGCGACGGCGAGGGCCGGCGCCGCGACGAGTTACGCGCCTACCTCCAGGCCATCGGCGAACCGTACGCCGAGGACCATCCCGTCGAGGGCCAGTCCGTCGCCTTCTACCTCCCCGAGCGGGACGTCGCCATCACCTTCGACGCCCAGGCGTTCTACCGCATCGAGCGCTCGCCGACGACGCCGGTGCTCGTCGAACACGAGATGCCGGGCGTCCAGCTGGGCGCCCGACTCCCCTTCGAGACGCCCGACGTCGACTTCGGACCGCCGGAGCGCGAGCGGACCAGCGCCGCCACCGCCGCGTTCCGGGAACTCGGCCTCCCGGCGGGGGCGACGATGGAGGAGGTGCGGACCGCCTACCGCCGCCGGGTCAAGGAGGTCCACCCCGACCGGGGCGGCGACGAGGACGCGTTCAAGCGGGTCCGCGAGGCGTACACGACGGCGAAACAGCACGCGACGGAGTGAGAACTGTTCTCCGCGGACCTACATCCCCTGGCTCATCAGGTAACTCCGGAGCAGGTCGGCCTCCTTGCTCCCGGCCACGGGATTGACGAGCGCGACCGTCTCGTCGCCGTCGAAGGCGTCGTCCTCGGCAAGCGTTCGCGCGCCGGCGACGGCGACGCCGCCGGTCGCACCGACCTCGACGCCCGTCCCGCTCGCGGCGTCGGCGGCCCCCTCCAGGAGCGCGTCGTCGTCGACGGCCACCGCGTCCCCGTCGGTTGCCGCGACGGCGTCGACCGCCAGGTCGCCACAGGAGGGGTCGGCCACCTCCAGCGGCCCGACGATGGTGTCCGGCACGTCCACCGGTTCGACGCTGCCGCCCGTCTCGTGGGCCGCGACGACGGGCGCACACCCCTCTGGCTGGACGGCGTAGAGGCGCGGCCGCTCGTCGACGAGGCCGGCGGTCGCCAGGTCGTCGATAGCGGCGTGGACGGCCGCGAGGACGATCCCGTTCCCTGTCGGGACGACGACGGCGTCGGGGGCCGACCAGCCGAGCGACTCGACGAGTTCGAAGTACAGCGTCTTTGCCCCCTCGCGGCGGTACGGCGAGGCGGGGCCGACGGGCGCCCACGCCCCGTCGCTCCGCTCCTCGTAGGCGTCGAGGGCGTCACCGTAGCGCCCCTCGACCACCGTCATGTCGCCGCCGTGGACGTTGACCATGGCCTTGTTGACGAACGGGCAGCGCGTCGGGACGAACGAGTGGGAGTCGACGCCGGCGCGGCCGGCGTAGGCCGCCGCGGACTGCCCGCCGTTCCCCGTCGTCGGGAGGGCCACGTCGGACGCGCCCCGCCGGACGGCCGCCGTGACGGCCAGCGAGAGGCCGCGGTCCGCCAGCGACCCGGTCGGGTTCCGCCCCTCGTCCTTGAGCAGGACCGCGTCGACGCCGAGTTCGTCGGCGAGGCCGGGACAGGACACCTGTGGCGTGGCTCCCTCGTCCATCGTGACGGCCACCTCGCGCGCGAACGGGAGGAACTCAGCGTAGCGATACGGGCCGACGACGTCTCGCGATTCGACCGTCGCCGCGTCGACGTCGGCCGGCGGGTTCGACACCTCCAGGAGTCCGGCGCAGTTCGGACACCGGTACCCCGCCCCGTCCGGGCCGAACGTGGCGCTACACTCGACGCAGTGGAGTTCGTGCGCCGCATTCTCGTCCATGCACGTCATCCGTCGCCCCGGGCCTTGTGCTGTGCGATGTTCGGCCGGTAGCCGACCCGTTAGGCGGTGTCGTTTTTTGGTGACCGGGCGAACGGGACGGTATGTCCGACGTGGTCGTCGCCGGCGGTGGACTCGCGGGACTGGTCGCCGCTCGCCGCCTCGCCGAGTCCGGTGTCGACGTGACGCTGTTCGAACGCGAGTCCACCGTCGGGGGCCGGGTTCGCTCGCGGCGCGTCGACGGGTACACCCTCGACCGTGGGTTCCAGGTGCTGTTCTCGGCGTATCCGGCGGTCCGGCGGGAACTGGACCTGGACGCGCTGGACCTGCGGTACTACGCGCCGGGAGCGACCGTCGCGCGCGACGGCGAGCGGTCCGTGCTCGTCGACCCGCGGCGGCGGCCGACGGACGCCCTCCAGACGCTGTTCAACCGGGAGGCGACGCTCGGGGACAAACTCCGACTGGTCACGCTCTGGCGCGAACTCGCCGGGAGATCGTACGGGGAGATTCTCGACCGGGGCGGGACGAGCATTCGGGAGTACCTCGA
Source organism: uncultured Halobacteriales archaeon (assembly GCA_964565905.1). Taxonomy (GTDB): domain Archaea; phylum Halobacteriota; class Halobacteria; order Halobacteriales; family Haloarculaceae; genus Halomicrobium. The sequence goes on along the minus strand of CAZMGU010000065.1, from coordinate 8,682 downwards.
CGGCGTCGGGTTCTCCGACCGCTTCGTCGAGAACGTCTTGAAACCGTTCTACGGCGGGATCACCCTCGACCCGAACCTGGGAACGGACGCACTCGTCTTCGAGTACACGTTCAAGACGCTCGCCGGGGGTGGGATCGGCGTTCCCGCAGGGGGGATGGGCGCGATTCCCGCGCAGCTGGCGTCCAGGGCAGAGGCGGCGGGCGCGACGATAGAGACGGACGCGACCGTCTCGTCGGTCGACGCCAGCGCCGACGAGGCCGTCGTCACAGCCGGTGGGGAGACGGTCGTCGCCGACGCCGTCGTCGTGGCGACGGACCCGCCGACGGCGAGGGACCTGACAGGGATCGGCTCTATCCCGACCGAACCCCGCGGGTGCGTCACCCAGTACGTCGCGCTCCCCTCCCGACGCGGGCCACCGACGGAGAAGCGCCTCGTCCTGAACGCCGACGCTACCGGGCCGAACCAAGTGGCACCGATGTCCGACGTCGCGCCGGAGTACGCGCCCGACGAGACGACGCTGTACGGCGCGACGTTCCTCGGGGAACCGGACGCCGACGACGCGGAACTGTTCCGGTCGGTTCGCCGGTCGCTGGCGTCGTGGTATCCGGCGGCGACGTTCGCCGACCTGGAACCCGTGGCGACCGAGAGGGTTCCGTTCGCCCAGTTCGCACAGCCACCGGGATTCCGCGCGACCCTCCCCGACGTCGAAGACCCGGACGGGCCGGTGTTCCTCGCGGGCGACTACACCCGCTGGTCGTCGATACAGGGGGCGCTGGAGAGCGGGCGGATGGCCGCGAGAGCGGCCGCGGAGGCGGTCGGTCGGTAGCGAGGAGCGGCGGTCGCTAGCTCGGCCGGGTGCCGCTCCCGTGGGCCTCCTCGGCGTCGTCGCCGTCGAGGACGAGCGGGACGTAGTAGATGCTCGCCCACACGAGGAGGGCGATGACGATGAGCGTCGTTGCGATCAGCGCGAGCGCGACGTGCGTGGCCATGGTGGACCCGCCCACGCGCTGGCCGAAATAGCTTCCGGGATCGTGCCTACAGCATCCGCCGGAACTCGCCCAGCGGCGGGAACTCGAGGGTCTCGTCGTCGTCTTCGTCCCGGACGACCGGGCGGAACTCGTCGATGTTCCTGACCAGCGGCGACCGGAAGTCGTTGGCGTACATCCCGTTGACGCGGACGCCGCGGACGAGGCGGTTGAACGAGGGGAGCATAACGACGTCCGCGCCGCGGTAGACGTCCTCGCCGTGGAGGTAACAGGGGCGGCGCTGTCCCTCGACGACTATCGTCGGGTGGTCGTGACCGACGACGTAGCGCTCGGCCTCCTCGTCGGGGGACTCGTGGCCGTGCATGAGGACGGTGTCGCCGACCCGGTACTCGTCCTCGGTCGGTCCGTGCCAGATCGATTCGAGCATCGTGTCGTGGTTGCCGGGCGTGACGACCACCTCGACCCCGTGGTCGCGGCCGATGCGGGCGAACCCCTGGACCGTCTCCTCGACGGTCGCCGGGATGGTGTCGAACGAGTGGAGGAGATCACCCGCGACGACGACCGTCTCGACGTCCCCGTCGGCGACGAGCGTCTCGCAGCGATCGACCATATCGGTGCCATCGCCCACGGGTATCTCCAGGTTCGCGGTCCGCCCCTTCCCGACGTGACAGTCGGCCACCACGAGCACGTCGTCGAGGAGGAGGGCGCGGTCCCGGTAGGCGGGTTCCATCGCCGATGGGTCGGTGCCGGTCGGGTTTAGACCTGACGGCGGGGCGGCGAGGTGGTTTTATACCGACACACCCCCACCCACCCGTATGGTCGACGTTCTCGCGAACAAACGCGCCGCGACGCGCTTTCGCATCCTCGTCGAGATAGCGGAGCGCCAGCCGGCCGTGAGCCAGGGGGAGATAGCCGAGGCGGTCGGCATCACCAGTCAGGCGGTCAGCGAGTACATCCGCGACCTCGTCGACGACGGCTACGTCGAGAAGGAGGGCCGGTCGCGCTACCGCGTCACCAACGAGGGCGTCGACTGGCTGTTCCAGTCCGCGACCGACGTCCGCCGGTTCGCGGACCACGTCACCGAGGACGTACTCGGCAACGTCGAGGAGGACGCGGCCATCGCCGAGGCCGACGTCGAGGAGGGCGAGACCGTCTCGCTCTCCCTGTCGGAGGGTCTCCTGCACGTCGCGCCGGGCGAGGCGGGCAACGCCACGGGCGTCGCGACGACCAGCGCCGCAGCCGGGGACGTCGTCGGCGTCTCGGGCTTCGAGGGCGTCATCGACCTTGACCCCGGCCACGTCACCGTCGTTCAGGTGCCCCCCATCCGCTCCGGCGTCGTCGACGACCCGGACGGCCTGGCCGCGCGGTGTGCGGACGTTCCCATCGTCACCGCCGCGGGCGTCGAGTCGGTCGCCGCGCTCCGGTCGGTCGACGTCGAACCGACGACCTACTTCGCCCCCGGCGAGGTGGCCGCCGACGCCGCCTCCCGCGGACTCGACGCCGTCGTGGTCACGACGCCCGACACGGTCGGTCGCGTCACCGACGCGCTCCGCGACGCCGGCGTCCCCTACGACGTCTCCGAGTAGATCCGTCAGGTTTCAACCGCTCCGACCCGAACGGCCGGTATGGACGACCTCGAAGATTCCATCCGGGAGTTCCTCCGCAACGCCGACGCCTGCTACAGCGAGTATGACGACGGCTACGCGGACGCAGACGCCACGTTGCGCCGCCTCGACGCCCACATCGAGGACCTCCGGGACGCCGTGGAGTGACTGACCGACGGCGTCGGTGAACGACGACCAGGCCGGTCTCGTCACCGTTCAACGCGGAGCGAGCGGTCCAGCCAAGTCGGTCTCGTCGTCGCCGCGCCGACCCTCTTTCCAGCGAGGCCGACGAGCAACAGCGCGCCCCACAGTCCGGGCTGTACCAGCGAGACAACCAGACTGGCGACGGTGACGTTGATGGCAGGAACGACCGCGTCCCCGTAGGGAACCACGTCGGGCAGATAGTCGGCGGCCACCTTGAGGCCGTAGGCGTGGACGTGGAGCAGGAAGACCACGACGACGGGCACGACGGGGCGACCGTCGCGCTCGAACTCGACGGCGAGTAGCAGCAGCGCGGCCGGGAGCAACGCCGTCAGGTAGTAGCTGTACGCCCGCGGTGCGATCAGCGGTATCGCCGCGACGCCGAGCGCGAACGTCTCGCGGTCGACGTCGTTCGGCGCCGCGGTCACGGCCAATACCGCGATCGCGAGACTCGCGAGTATCCGGAGCGGTAACGAGACGGCCGCGAGGCCGTACAGGGGCTGGTAGTACGCGGGCATCCAGAGCAGCGGGGACCGGCCGGAGTTTCCCTTCCCCCACAGCAACACGTCGACGTACGAGAAGTGCGGTTCGACGCCGAACACCGCGAGCGAGAACGCGAGTATCGCGACGCCGCCCCCGACAGCACCGAGGAACCGGTCTCGGTCTGTCAGCAGGTGGGCGCCGACCGACGCGTAGGCCAGTTTGACGATCCCCACGACGCTCGTGAGGGCACCGCTGGCGTAGCCGGCGACGTCGTCGTCCCCGCGCTGGCGGAGCAGTTCGTAGCCGGCGACGGTGATGAGGCCGGCCATGAACGCGGAGACCTGCCCCTGCTTGACGGAGAACAGGAGCGGGTGGAAGCCGACGAGTCCCCAGAGCAACAGCCCCCGCTCCCAGAACCGAAGCTCGTAGTCAAGCTCGCCTATCACGAGCTGGAGGCCGAGCCAGAGGAAGACGACCGAGCAGAGCTGCCAGGCGACGACGCCCGTCCGGTAGTCCAGATGGGAGAACGGCCAGACGACGACTAGGAACACCGGCGGATAGAGATAGCCGCCGAAGTAGCCGCCGTCCTCGTTCGGGACGTACATCGGTTCGCCGCGGAACCACCGGTCGAGCGCACCGGTGTAGGCGCTCCAGTCCCAGTACCCGAACGGCGCCGCGACGTCTGCGGCGCGCAGCACCGCGTCGAACAGGGGGTACGCGAGGAACGACAGGGACACGGCGATCGCGACGACGACGAACCACGGTCGCTCCGCGCCGAGTCGCCCCAGGCGACGGACGGTCGACTCGCTCTCGGACCGGACGCCGCCGGCGTCAGACGACTCGGAGCGGCGCGCGACGACTTCGACGAGGGCGCCGACGACGAGGACGGCCGAGACGAGCCCCATGATAGCGGTCAGAAACATTTCCCTTCCGGATCGCACGTCGACCGGGTCCAATGTTGTTATGAGTGAAATAAACGGACTCCTCGCTCGACGCCCGCCGGTACCGGACCGGACGGTCCATCGCGAGCGCCGACGGAAGTCCGATGGTTGAGTCTCTGCCGGTCCCGAGATCGCCTGCTTCGAGTCGTCCGCCTCGCGGTGTCGTTCGCCCGTCGTCGTCGCGCGGTGTCGTTCGCCCGTCGTCGTCGCGCGCGGCCACCGACTTCGGTAGTGGACGTCCGAGCGGTGGCGGGCGTTCGCTCTCGCGGCCGCTGTTGTGAATCCCGTCGTCGGGTTCGATCGCCGGAAGGCCCGCGTTATTCGGCGGAACGGGCCGTGATGGGAACGGGCCGCCCCGCGTTCGTCGATAGACTCCGGGCGGAAACGACCGTTGGCGTCCGATTCGGGGAGTGTTCACTGGCGAGTCAGCCCCGTCGCCTCGCTGGTCGCGTCCGCTGGTAGACGGCGACGAAGCTCCCGTAAGGACGAATTTTCCGGCCGTTCCGACGTTGCGAAATCCGGACCGGTGAGTGGGACCGAGCTTACTCTCGATTTCTGATGCATAACAAAGTTGTCCGTCGAACAACACTAGGGAAATGCTCGATTCACGAGTAACGCGGACAGATCTGTCGAAAACGTTAGTGGTGGTCGTGTTGACGCTCGTCGTCACGAGCGGTATCGCCGTCAGCGCGGGCGGCGTGTCCGACGACAGCGGGTCGGCGACCGCACGGCAAGTCGAACCGAGCGGATTATCCGGCGAGACGAACCTCTCGGAGGCTGACGCGAAGTTGCTTGGCGCGGCGGCCAACGATACCGCCGGTCGGTCGGTCGCGAACGCCGGCGACGTCAACGGCGACGGCGTCGACGACGTCATCGTCGGGGCGCCGAAGAACGATACCGGCGGTTCGAACGCGGGCGCGGCGTACATCGTCTACGGACCCGTCGAGTCCGACGTGATCCCGCTCGCGGAAGCCGACGTGACGCTCGTCGGCGCGTCGAACGACGACATGGCGGGCTGGTCGGTGTCGGCCGCGGGCGACGTGAACGACGACGGGTACGCCGACGTCATCGTCGGCGCGCCGTTCAACGACTCCACTGCGTCCGACGCGGGCGCGGCGTACGTGGTCTACGGCAACGGATCGCTTCCCGACCAGATTGGCCTCGCCGACGCCGACGCCGTGCTGCAGGGAACCGAACCCGAGGCGCGAGCCGGGTGGTCGGTGTCGAACGTTAGCAACCCCGACGACGCCGACTCGGTGCTCGTAGGCGCGCCGTACAAGAACAACCAGACCGGCGCCGCCTACCTCGTTCCGAGCGATCGACTCGACGGTACGGCCACTCTCGACGAGACGGCCACGGCGACGATGCTCGGTCAATCGCCGGGGAACCTCGCCGGCTGGTCCGTCTCTAACGCGGGCGACGTCGACGCCGACGGTACGGGCGACGTCATCGTCGGGGCCATGAACTGGTCCGGCAACACGCCGGAGACGACCGGCGCCGGCGCCGCGTACGTCGTCTCAGCTGACGTCTCGGGGACGTTCGATCTCTCGGCGGCGAACCTCACGCTCACCGGTGTCATCGCTCGCGACCACGCCGGCTGGTCGGTGTCGAACGCCGGCGACGTGAACAACGACAGCGTCCAGGACGTCATCGTGGGCGCACCGTTCCACGACCCCGACGGCGTCAACGCGTCGGGCGCGGCCTACGTCGTCTACGGCTCGCAGGCCATCGAGGGTAACCGATCCCTCGGGGACGCGAACCTGACGCTCACGGGCGAATCGCCGAGCGACCTCGCCGGGTACGACGTGTCCTCGGCGGGTTCGGGTGACGTCACCTGCGACGGCGTCGACGACGTCCTCGTGGGCGCCCCCTACCACGACCTCCGCGGGAATAACTCGGGCGCGGCGTACGTCGTGGCCGGCGGCTCCTCGCTCCCCGAGTTCGTGCCGCTCTCGAACGCCAACGCCACGTTCTACGGCGAAGCGCCGGGCGACCACGCGGGCCAGGCGGTCTCGGACGCCGGCGACGTCGACAACGACTCGGCAGACGACATCATCGTGGGCGCGCCGCTCAACGACTCCACCGCGACCGACGCGGGCGCTGCGTACCTCCTGTTCAGCGACTGCGGCCCGACCGCGGAGCAGACGCCCACCGAGACGTCGACCGACGAACCGACCGAGACGGCGACGCCGACGGAAACCGAAACCGAGACTGAAACCGAAACGGCGACGGAGACGCCGACCGAGACCCCGACGGAGACGCCGACCGAGACCCCGACGGAAACTCCAACCGAGACCCCGACGGAAACGGAGACGGCCACACCCACGGAGACGCCGACGGAAACTGAAACGCCGACGCCGACTGCAACGCCGACCGAGACGGCGACGCCGACGGAAACTCCCACGGAGACGCCCACAGTAACGCCGACCGAGGCGCCCGAGAAGCTGGAGGGCGTCGACGTCAGCGTACAGGAGGACTGCAGACCCGGCGATGGCCACATCACGGTCAGTAATACGAACGAGGAGACCGCCGTCGAGGTCGTCCTCGATCGACCCGAAGGCGAGAACTTCACGGAAGAAGTCGCCCCCGGAACCTCCCACACCTTCGGCGACCTCGCCGACGGCGAGTACACCGTGGTGACGAAGACGCTCGATGGGAAGGTGATCGACACCCAGACCGTCACCATCGACTGCGTGGAGCCGACCGAAACGCCCACGGAGACTCCGACGGAAACGCCCACCGAAACGCCGACCGCGACTCCGACGGAGACGCCTACCGCGACGCCGACCGAAACTGCTACGCCAACGGAAACTCCGACGGCTACCCCGACCGAAACGCCGACCGTAACACCCACCGAAACCGCGACGCCAACGGAAACTGAAACGCCGACGCCGACTGCAACGCCCACCGAAACCGCGACGGCGACGCCGACGGAGACGCCCACCGGGACACCCACGGAGACCCCGACCGAGACAGCTACGCCGACCGAAACCGCGACGCCGACGGAAACGCCGACTGCAACTCCCACGGAGACGCCCACCGAAACGCCGACCGCGACTCCGACGGAAACGCCCACCGAAACTCCAACCGAGACGCCGACGGAAACTCCAACCGAGACGCCGACGGAAACTGAAACACCGACGCCGACTGCAACGCCGACCGAGACCGAGACGGCGACGCCGACGGAAACTCCCACTGAGACGGCAACTGCTACGCCAACCGAGACTCCCACGGAGACAGCCACGCCGACCGAGACGCCCACCGAAACCCCAACGGCGACGCCGACCGAGACCGAGACGGCGACGCCCACGGAGACGGAGACCGAACCACCGGAGCTCGAATTCCGGGGCTGCAGTCAAGTGATCGTTAGCAACCTCCAGCCCGATGACGAGGTGACGGTCGTCGCGGTCGACAACGACGGGACCGAGCAGGAACTGACGTTCACCGCCGACGACTCGTCGCTCAGCGTCGACTACCAGCAATTCGACGAACTCGAGGAACCGAAGATATACAGGGTGTACGTGAACGGCGACCTCATCGGAGAGAACCCGAACGTCGGAACGAACCCGCAGGGGAACTACAACTGCGCCGATGCGGGCGGCGGGAATAACGGCCAGTCCGACGTCGACTCCGCGAGTCAGGGGAACGACGCCGATTCGCCCCTTCCCGTGACGTGGCTCACCGGCCTCCTCGGCTTCGCCGGCGCCTCGGTCGTCGCCTACAAGCAGCGCGACGACTGAGAGAGTCCTCCGTTAAGTTTCACTGCCGCCGTTTCTCCCCGACCCGGACCACCAACAGTTATCGGCCAGGCCGACCGCCGATACGGTATGACGGAGTTCTCACGTCGCGTCGAGCAGGTGTCGATAAGCGGGATCCGGGAGGTGTTCGAGGCCGCCGGCGAGGACGCCATCAACCTCGGCCTCGGCCAGCCGGACTTCCCGACGCCCGACCACGCCAGGGAGGGTGCCGTCGACGCCATCCGAGGCGGGAAGGCCGACGGCTACACGTCGAACAAGGGGACCGAGTCGCTCCGCGAGGCCATCGCCGAGAAGCACGCGCGGGACAACGACCTCGACGTCGACCCGGCGGACGTCGTCGCGACGGCCGGCGGGAGCGAGGCGCTCCACGTCGCGCTCGAAGCGCACGTCGACGCCGGACAGGAAGTGATCTTCCCGGATCCCGGGTTCGTCTCCTACGAGGCGCTGACCCACCTCGCCGGCGGGACGCCCCGACCCGTCGCGCTCCGCGACGACCTGACGATGGACCCCGCCGCCGTCGAGGAGGCCATCACCGACGACACGGCCGCGTTCGTCGTCAACAGCCCCGCCAACCCGACCGGGGCGGTCCAGTCTCCCGACGACATGCGGGAGTTCGCCCGCATCGCGGACGAACGTGACGTGCTCTGCATCTCGGACGAGATGTACGAGCACTTCGTCTTCGACGGCGAGCACCGCTCGCCCGCGGAGT
>CAZMGU010000064.1:1802-12909 GCA_964565905.1 uncultured Halobacteriales archaeon | reverse complement strand
GCCCGTACCGCTACCGCTCGGGGGGGTTCCACGAACTGCCGATGGCGCTGTGGCTGGTCCGCGACGACGGGACGGCCGACGTGTTCCGCGTCTCGGTCCGCGACGGGGGCGTCCGCCTGCACGTCCTGCCGTCGACGGAACCGGACGGCCTCCGCCGGTTCTACGACCGACTCGTGGACCACGCCGACTGCGAGTGGCGGGTCGACTGCCGGACCGACGTCGCGTAGGTGGGGCCGATTCGTGCCGGCGGACCGACCTCGGACGAGCGGGTCCGCACTGGACCCGCCGCGAACAGACAACCTCTTAATCCGGGCACTCCCGAGACACGATATGTTGATCACCGTCTCCGGACCCGCGGGCGTCGGGAAGAGCACGCTCGCCGAGGGACTCGCCGACGCGCTCGGCTACGACCACGTCAGCGGGGGCGACATCTTCCGTTCGCTGGCCGACGAGCGGGGCGTCGACGTCGTCGAGTTCAACCGACTCGCGGAGGAGGACGGCCAGATCGATCGCGACCTGGACCGCCGCCTCCGGGATACCGCCCGCGAGCGCGACGACCTCGTGCTCGAATCGCGCCTCGCCGGGTGGATGGCCGGCGACCACGCCGACCTGAAGCTGTGGCTCGACGCGCCGCTCGACGTCCGCGCCGCCCGCATCGCCGACCGCGAGGACAAGCCCGTCGACGAGGCGAAGCGGGAGACGCGGACGCGCGCCGAGAGCGAGGCGATGCGGTACGAGGAGTACTACGGCATCGACATCGACGACCGGTCAATCTATGACGTGACGGTCAACACCGCCCGCTGGAGCGTCGACGGCGTGCTCGAACTGGTGCTCGGTGCGGTCGAGGCGTACGACCCCGCCGCGGACGAGGGACGGACCCCCGTCGTCGGCGTCGACTACGAGTTCTAAGATGTCCGGACGGGGCCCGCCGGCGGACCGGACGCCCGCGGACTTGCTCACGTTCGGCGTCGTCAACCTGGACAAGCCGCCGGGCCCGTCGGCCCACCAGGTCGCCGGCTGGGTCCGCGACATGCTCGACGACGCGCTGGCGGGGACCGACCACGCCGTCGACCGGGTGGCCCACGGCGGGACGCTCGACCCGAAGGTGACGGGATGTCTCCCCATCCTGCTCGGCGACGCCGCCCGCGCCGCGCAGGTGTTCGACGACGCGACGAAGGAGTACGTCGCCATCCTGGAACTCCACGACCGCGCCCCCGCCGACTTCGACGACGTCGTCGCGGAGTTCGAGGGCCCGGTGTACCAGAAGCCCCCGCGCAAGAGCGCCGTCACCCGCCGCCTCCGCTCGCGCGAAATCTACGAACTCGACGTGCTGGAGAAGTACGAACGCCGCGCCCTCATCCGCGTCCGCTGCGAGTCGGGCACCTACATCCGGAAACTCTGCCACGACATCGGCCTGGCGCTCGGAACCGGGGCGAACATGGGCGAACTCCGCCGGACCGCCACGGGCCCCTTCGACGACACCACCCTCGTCACGCTGGAGGACCTGGCCGACGGCGTCGGGTTCTGGCGGGAGGACGGCGACGAGGACGCCCTCCGCGACGTCGTCTCGCCCGCCGAACGCGCCTTCGAACCGTTCCCGAAGGTCACTATCGCCCCCAGCGCCGCCGACCAGGTAGCCCACGGCGCGCCGGTGTACGCCCCCGGCGTCATCGACGCCGACGAGAACATCGAACGGGGCGCGTTCGTCGTCTGCCAGACCCCCGACGGCGCTGCGGTATGCATCGGCCACCTCGTCGGCGACCCCGACGCCGACTCCGGAACCGTTGTCGAACTGGAGCGCGTCCTCGTCTGAAATCGATTGCTGGAATTTTGTGGTGTATCAGCCTGCTCGGCAATCCACGTTGGGTGGGAATGAAAGGGGCGACCGGTTAGCCGAACCCCGACGACGGAAGCACCGCAGGAACGAACGAAGTGAGTGACGAGGAGCGCACCGAGTCGCGGGAGGCTAACCGGTCGGGGCTTTCCTTTGTCGTTGTATGCCGTAGCAGTGGCAGAATTGCGGTTTGAAGTGGCGGGTTCTGACTTTCCTCTGCAGTCAGATCAATTCCTGATTCGTCCCCGAGATTCCGTAACGGAGCGGGGACAAAGCGACACCCTTAATTCGTGGACTGCCATTCTCCCTATTGCGGGACCGTGGGGTAGTGGTATCCTATGCGGATGGGGTCCGTATGACCTGAGTTCGACTCTCAGCGGTCCCATACTTCGTTTCTATCGGCGAGTGGCTGCTTTGTGAATCGTCCACTCTAGAGCACGATGCTATCGATGTTCGTCGATCCAGCGGCACCACAGATCGAGGTCGTCGTCACCGGATTGACGACGTTCGGGCAGGAGATTCTCGCCTGGGCGTCGTCACGCCTCGAACCAGGGCGCATCGGGCGTCGGCGCGTCGTCGTCCTCCGCACGCGCTTCCAGCGTCAGTTCGACCGCTTCGTCGAGGTTCGCCAGGGCTTCCCCCCGTGTCTCGCCCTGACTCCCCACCCCGACGTCCTCGTCGATGGCCGACCACCCGCCGTCGTCCCCCTCGATGAGTCGAATCTCCCGGCCCGTACTCATGATCGTCAATTGGTCGAATCACCGGATAAGCCTTCGGGGCTCTGAGAATGCAGTATAGCCAGCAGATTTATCGTAAGTAACAGGGGTGTTCTAGACATGCGTCGGCATCGACGGAAGAAATTACGCTATGGACTGTTGTCGGGCTTTATCGCCTTCGCGGGGGGTTGGGCTATCGCAACGTTTCTGACTCCTGCTAATGCAGCCACTGGCTATCCACGTTGGCAAACGACGCTATGGGTGTTTTTGGGTGCCCACCTCGTCGAACTGTCGTCCGTCTATACGGGTGGTATTGGTCTCAACAGTCAACAACCTCTGGAGTTACTCGACATTCCGGAGTACATCCGATTGGTCCCAGTAGTCGCCGTGGCAGTCGCTTCGATCTATACCTGCAACGAAATCTCCACGAATCGGCTCAAACAAAACGTATCGAACGCTCTGGGCGCGGGTACGGGATACTTCGCGGCTGGCCTCATCGCGATGGTCGTCTCGGACATCCGGCCTGAGATATCGTTCGTCTTGCTCATTGGAGGCGGTGCGGCCCTGGCAGTCTGGCTCGGTTCCTCATTTGTCGGGGCTTTCACCCGTGGTCTGCCCGTAATCGGCGTCGCTTCGCTCGGTTCCATCGCCGCGCTTGGGATATTGCTACTTTTGGGCGGCGTCGCGATACTGAACGTTATCTGGGGTCTGGTGGCTATCTCCTTCGGTGGCGCTGCAGTCACGGGAGCAGTCATAGGCGTCGAACGAGAACTGAAACGGAAAGGCAAACGGAGGAATAGTGACTATCCGCGGTTCTATGGGTTGAGGTCCTTCACCGAAGCGAACTGGAAGGAAGCGCTAGCGGTGGTTGCTGTTACTGCCGCACTGTACGTTGGCCTCGCTGGCGGTGTCTGACTCTTAAGTTATGACCAGAGGTTCCATTGGTTGGGTCCGCTCAACGTAGTCAACTAGGGCTATTAGTCGGCGTGTTCAGTATCAGGGATCGAAATCTGTCGATATGCGACGGCAAAGGCATGCACCCCTGACCTGTTAATAAAAAATGGGATCTTCCGGTGGTACTCCCTCTGGTTGAGGCCCTACCTACGATATAGGCGGACCGCGTCCGAGGTCAGACGGTACTGGAAGGGCATTCGAATGAATGCAATCTTCCCGTAGTTCTCGTCAATTTCGACATCATCGGATTCCTTGATTGCGTCAACAGCGTCGTTGAGAGTTTCAACGGGGTCCGCCGTCGATTCTAGGAAGTCCTCAACTGCTTCGGGTACCAGATCGAATTCCTGCGCGAGAACCGATCGAATTGTGAGGCCCCCGTCTGCTGCAGTTGCTGCACCGTCATCAGATGGAGTAAAGGGATTGATGTCGCTGATGAGGGCATCAATTCCCTCCTCAGCAGCTTCGTCCACTTTTCCATTTACTATTTCTCCCTCTCCATCGTCCATCCACTCCGCGATTGCGAAGTAGTCGGGTCCGGGAGGATTGATTTCTTCCACAAGCCCAAGGTCCTCTAAATGCGAGAGGGAGGTTCGGACTCCGTAGTTGAGATCCAGTCCGAGTTCGCCCTCAAGGTCATCAGCCTTAAGGCCGTCATGGTCTGGACCAATCCCATTAGCCACCATCTCGTGGCTTATCGCTATTTGATCGCCTACGCTCTCAGTGATTCGCTTGATGTAGCGAATCGCGATTTCTATATGGCGTTTCGCCATTCGAACCAGGCGCAGGACCCTACTCGGTCAGAAGCAGGGGTCTTGTTGCGCCAGTTCTTAATTCGTGATGTTCTGGTATATTTCTTTCCCCTGTATGAAGGGTTCCTGATGTAGCTAATAATTCAGTTTGTGTGTCATTATGTGGTTGATACGGTCTAGGGTTCCCGAAAACTGGGTGCTATTCGGAAATACGGGTCACGTGAATATTGACAATTCTAGAACAATACTTCAAGTTAATAGTTAGTAGCCAGTCATGAATGGGTGGGTTTATACGGGTCCTCGATCGTGAAATGGGTCCCGATCTGAACCTTAGGAGTATTTTCCATTAGGGAGAGTGGGGAGAGTTACCGCGGTTGATAGGGCATGTGACTGGGTTTTATCGTGTAGATGAATCTAAAAACCGTTATAGTGGCCTTGGAGATACCGAATCCAAGACCCCTGCTTCTGACCAATTCAAGATAGAACTGGCTGGGGGCTTAAGCCTTAGGGTAATATATAGATGCTGAGAATGGGGGGATAAATTATGATAAATACGGGTTCAAGACACTTAGTGAACTGGCCGTTTCCCAAATTCACTTCCGCCTATTGTGGGTGTTTTCAGCAGAATATCACACGGGAGGTTCCAGCGAACCCCCTCAGATCGAACCCAGACCGCTACAAACCCCGACTCTCCTTCCTACGAACAATTAAGACGGTTCTCTGTCAGATACTACGTACCATGGACGTACTCCTGCTGGGTGCGAGCGGACGCATCGGGCGACGAACCGCCGACGAACTGCTCTCGCGCGGTCACCGGGTAACCGGCGTCTCGCGGAGCGGCGAGGTGGAGGGAGTCGACGACCCGGAACTCGTCACACTCTCGGGGGACGCCACCGACGCCGACGATATCGCGAAACTGGCGTCGGGCCACGACGCCGTCGTCTCGACGCTCGGGCCGTCCGGCGAGGAGGAACCGGAAATCCTCACGGAGATGATGGAGGCGACTATCGAGGGCCTGCAGCGGGCGTCGGTCGACCGACTCGTCTGGACCGGCGGGGCCGGCGGACTGGAAGTCGCGCCCGGGACGCGGCTCATCGAGTCCGAGGAGTTCCCCGACGAGTGGAAGCCGGTGGCCCAGGCCGCCATCGAAGCGTACGAGGTCCTCAGCGACGTCGACGACCTGGAGTGGACCTACGTCGCGCCCGCCGCGATGATCGAACCCGGCGAGCGGACCGGGGAGTACCGGACGGCCGAGGGGGAACTCGTCGCCGACGAGGACGGCGAGAGCTACGTCTCGATGGAGGACTTCGCCGTCGCCCTCGCCGACGAACTGGCGGAGGCGAACGCGGTTCACACGTACCTCGGCGTGGGTTACTGAGCGGCGAGGTACGCCGACCGGCGGGCGACGCCACCACGCATTTCCTTCGCAGACCCGAACTGTAACCCGTATGACGATATCCGTCACTGTCGCCGACGTCCATCGGATGACGCCCGACGTGAAGCAGTTCCGCCTCGTCGCCGAGGACCACACCTTCGACTACCGGCCGGGCGAGCACACGCATATCCACTTCGAGCAGGACGGCGAGGAGGTCGAGCGGCCCTACACCGCCATCACCCAGCCGGGGACGAACCAGATCTGTCTGGCGATCAAGCGCTACGACGACGGGACGGCGTCGGTGTGGATGCACGACCGCACGCCGGGCGACGAGATAGAGATCGACGAGGTCGACGGCAACCTCTACGTCCGGGACCTGGACCGCGACGCGGTGTTCGTCGCCACGGGGACGGGTATCACGCCAATCTTCCCGATGCTGAAGCAGTACGCCCGCGAGGGCGAGGGGACGGCCCACCTCGTGTTCGGCGAGCGCGACCAGGAGCACCTGATCTTCCGCGAGAGCCTGGACCAGTTGCGGGCCGAGAACGGGGACATCGCCGTGGACTACGTCCTCTCCGACGCGGCGGACGACGCGTCGTGGGACGGCCGGACCGGCCACGTGCAGGACCACCTTCCCGGGGCGCTGGACGACGTGGACCTGGGCGAGGCCGACTGCTACGTCTGTGGCGTCCCGGCGATGGTCGTGGAGACGGCGGACCTCCTCCGCGACGCGGGCGTCGACGACGAGCGCGTGTACACCGAGGGGTGGGAGGCCGACGCGACCGGGGAGTAGTCACCCCGCCGCCAACGCTGCGCGTCGCGGACGATGCGGGAGGTTGTGCGTCGAGGTGCGAGACGACGGAGAATCCGGGATACGGCCGAGTCGGAGCGACGGGTCAGAACCCCTCGATCCACTCGTCTATCCGGTCGAGCAGGTCCTCGACGCGCTCGTCGGGGTAGTACCGGACGTCCCGGGAGTGCAGGTCGTAGTCGACGAGACCCGCCTCCTCCAGTTTCGGGCCGTGGATGTGGACGAACACCGAGAGGAGGTGGTCCTTGCCGGGTGCGGCCCCGCTCTGGTCGCGCTCGACGGCCTGGAGGTACCCCACGACGTCGTCGACGGAGTGCTCCTCGCCCGGGGCGTCCCGTAACTGGCGGACTATCTCCCGGCGCTGGTACTGCCCGAGCAGTTCGATGATCTGGTCCACCGCGAGGTCGTCGCCGCCCCGACCCCCGTCTTCCAACGGTTTTTGCTGCATACCTCCCAGTAGGGGCGAGCCGTTCATTAAGAACCGGTCGCGTTCGAACGCTGTCAGCTCCGGGGCGGTGACGAGACGGACGCGTCGGGCCGGACCGGGCGTCGACGCGACCGGACCGAACCGGACTTCAGAACCCGTAGTCGTCCTCGGGTTCGTCCTGTCGGGCGGCGGGGTCCTGTTGCTCGTCGACGCGCTGGTTGAACAGGTCCTCCTCGGGTTCGTCGCCGGTCTCCTCGGCGGGGCCGTACGCGGAGATACCCATCTTCAGCAGGTCCTCGTAGGCCTGCTCCCGGTTGAGGAACTCGCCCTGTTCGACGAGGCGCGTGATGTCGCTGTCGATGCGGTCGGGCAGGTCGACTTCGGTCTTGGGCATACCTTGGGGTCGGTGAGTCACCTATGTGAACGTTGTGCCTCGCCACCGGCGGTCGTCCCACGACTACGCCGCCGTCACCGGACGCGCTTCTCCAGTGGGGAGAGGATGCTCCGCGACGTGAAGAACTGGACGCCGTCTGACTCGGCGTAGATGCCCATCACCTCGACGACGGGACTGGTCCGGCCCCAGGTCATCGTGTCGACGCGGCTCAACCGACTGCGGTTCTTCGAGGGGTGGCTGTGGACCGTCCCGATGAGGCGCGGGTTCTTCGCGCTGACGAGTTGCCCCGCCGTCTCGCGGGCGCAGGTGAACTCGATCCGTTCGGCGCTCTGCGAGATGGCGTCGGCGTGGACCACCTCGTCGATGCGGACGTGCGTCTCGTTGACTGACCCGTAGAGACACCACCCCTCCTCGCGGTCGGACCGGTAGTGGCGCGGGAACTCCTGGACGTCCTCGTCGTCGACGACGACGACCCGCTCGTCCCCGTCGTACGCCATCTCCCGGAGCGACAGGCCGACGCTGCCGAAGTACCAGACGAACACGAGCTGGCTCGCCAGGAGGGCGACGGCCAGGACGACGACGGTGCGGGCGAGGGCCCGCTTGCTGTAGCGGCGTTCCAGCCACCCGGTGAGCGGTGCCAGTGACGCCATCGGTCAGGCTCCTCGCCCGTCGACCCGCGGCGACCGTCCGTCGAACGTCGGTCCCCGTCGACTGTCGGCGGTTCGCCCCCACGTGCGTCGCATCTACCAACCGTGTATAGCAGACTGGGAAAGTACTACCGACCACGTTACCACGCATCATGATCAGTTACGTACCAGTTACTCGCGGAAAGGGTGGAAAGCCGCTCGCCCGGGCGAAACCCCAGTACGTCGGCCGAACTGACTGTAGCTCGCAGTGACGTGAGGGGGAACCGTAATTACCCGGCAGTCACAACGCAGGTAGACAGTGGCCCCGCTGCCCTCCCGCGGTTTGGAACCCCTCGGATCCCTCACGCTGGTCGCCCTGCTCGTCCTCCTAGTCGCGACGGCGCCCGTAACCGCCGGAACCGTCGGAACCGCCGGAACCGTCGAGACTACCGAAACCCGGACGCTCGCGGAACGGCCGGCGACCGACCTCCGCTTCACTGCACCCGCCGCGACGACCGGTGACGACGCCGGCGTCGAGATGACGCGTACGGTCCACCGGACGCCCGACGACCCCGCGACGGTCGACGTGACCGTCGAGTTCCGTCTGGGTAGCGACGCCCGCGACCTGGTCGTCCTCGCGGACGGCCGCAGCGAGATCCGCCGGTCGGACGGGTTCGACCGGGTCGCCGACGGCCGCTTCCGCTGGGACCGTCGCACCGATGACCCGTCGGTTCGCCTCACCATCCCCTCCAACGTGACCAACGGCCGGTTCGGCGGCGTCGACTTCGTGGAGACGGCCGACTGGGGACTCGTGCGGCCCTACACGACGGCGGCCTACTGGAGTACGGCGAGCCAGGGGTGGGAGTACGCCGGCGTGGGCCGGCGCTACGAGATAACCAACCGCGTCGCCGGCGAGGGGTACGCCGGTGCCCGGTTCAGTTATCTCGGACCGCACGAGCGCCACGCGGTCACCGTCGACGGCCGGACGTTCACCGTCGTCGTCCCGGAACCGGTGGCCGACCGGGTGAACGGCACTCGCGTCCTCGACGGCCTGAGGTTCGCGGACCGGGCCCTCGACGCCGACGCGGGAAGCAGTCGACTCAACGTCTTCGTCGCGCCGCCGCCGATACGCAACGGGGGGCTGACGAACGGCGCGGTCCACGACGGCGAGCAGGACCTGTGGGTCGCCGCGGCGTCGGCCGACTACCGCATCCCCATCCACGAGTACGTTCACACGCGCCAGTCGTTCGGAACGACGGAGCGCACCCGCTGGCTGACCGAGGCCACCGCGACGTTCTACGGCTGGTCCTACGCGGTCCGGGCGGGTGGGGCCGACGTCGGTGGGTTCGAGCGGGAGATGGCCTCCGCGAAGTTCGAGGACGCCGTCCTCGCGGACCGGGGGGCCTGGAAGCCCGCGCCCGTCGACTACCGGAAGGGTGCACGCGTCGTCGCCGCGCTCGACGACCGGATCAGGCGGGCGACCGGCGGCGAGCGGAGCTTCGACGACGTGTTCCACCGGCTGAACGCCCGCGACGGGCCGCTCACTCACGCCGCCTTCAGACGCGTCGTCTCCGACGTCGCCGGCACCTCGCTCGACGCCTGGATCGACCGCTACGTGACGACGGGTGCCAGTCCGGCGTATCCGGACGACCTGAACGCCTCCTACTACGTCCCCGGCGCCGGCGACCCGGACGGGGACGGCCTCGCGACTGCTGCGGAACGGGCCAGTGGGACGGATCCGTTCGCGGCGGACACCGACGGTGACGGCCTCGACGACGGGCGAGAGGTCGAACTCGGCACCGACCCGACCGCGGTCGACTCGGACGGCGACTGCCTCGACGACGGACGGGAACGCGGCCTCGGAACGGATCCGACCGCGGCCGACACCGATGGTGACGGCCTGGACGACGGCGCGGAGCTAGCGCTCGGTGCGGACCCCACCGCCGCTGACTCCGACGGCGACGGCGTCCGGGACGGGACCGAACACGACCTGGGGACGGATCCGACGAGCGCGGACTCCGACGGCGACGGCCTGCTGGACGCTCGCGAGCGAGCGCTCGGGACCGACCCCACTGCCGAGTCCGGCGTCCTCGACTACTGGCTCGCGGTGGTCCGGAACCTTTTCTGACCGGTCGGTGGTGCCGCTGCTCGCCGGGCACTTCGAGAGAAACCGAGTCCGGTAGATCGCTTCTCCGACTACTCGCCCAGCCAGTCGTCGACGTTCTCGGCGACGTAGTCCTGGCTCCCGAGGCCCAGACCGATCCCGATAGCGAGTGCCAGTCCGAGTCCGAGGCCGAGGGCGACGGCCTGCGCCAGCGTGTTCAGGATGGTCGTCGAGTAGCCCAGCGCGTCGAGCGCGAGCGTGACGACGACGAAGTAGATGACCGTCTGGACCGTCGTCGCGACCACCGGGGTGAACGCGTGCCCGCCGACGACGTCGGACGCCTTGACGCTCCGGCCGACGTAGCCGGCGACGACGAAGCCGACGAGGACGACGGCGACGGCGCCGAACACCGACGGCGCGTAGCGGACGACGGCGAACGCTATCTCGGAGACGCGGTTGAACCCGGCCATGCTCGCGGCGACGACGACGCCGACGAGCAGGACGGCGTACCTGGCGACGACTTCGACGACGTCACCGACCTCGTCCGCGTCCTCGAACACCACGCCGAGGGGCGTCTCCAGGACGGCGTCGCCCAGGTCCATCCGTTCCGCCAGCCACTCCGCTCCGTCACCGACCCGGTCGGCGACGACGTAGGCGACGGCCAGCAGGATGGCCGCCACGACCAGACGCGGGACCAGCGTGATCAGGTCTCCGGGCGCGTCGCCCGGGACGACCTGCAACGCGGCCCCCGTCATCGGCTACCCTCCGTCCGTCCGCCGGATCCACTCGCCGAAACGCTGCCTCCCACTCCCATGCCAGTTGCGTACATCTCGCCCGATACCTGTCGAAACGGCGTAATCAATGTATCGGTGTGCTGGAACGATCGCGGCCGTCGCCGCTGCTCGGGGACGAGGCGGCGGGAGAAGGGACGTCTCTCGACTCTCGCGAACCTTCCGGTTTCGCTCACTTCCGATAGACTCCCTGCGGTCGTCTATCGGCGTTCGAACTCTCGAAGACCTCGGAATCCCTTCGGGATTCCTCACTTCCGATAGACTGCTTCGCTCGTCTATCGGCGTTCGAACTCTCGAAGACCTCGGAATCCCTTCGGGATTCCTCA
>CAZMGU010000064.1:0-1702 GCA_964565905.1 uncultured Halobacteriales archaeon | reverse complement strand
CTTCCGATAGACTGCTTCGCTCGTCTATCGGCCTTCGCAAACCCTCGCGGGTTTGCTCACTCCCACTTCACGCCGGGATTCGTCACCGCACCGTTGGCCGCCGACCCGAAGTCGCGACAGTACTTCGCCAGCACGCCGCTGTCGTAGGCCGGTTCGGGGTCGTGGTCCGCGAGGCGCTCCTCGATCTCCTCGTCGGTCAGGTCGACGGAGAGTTCCAGTTCGTCGATGTCGATGGTTATCGTGTCGCCGTCCTCCAGGGCCGCGATGGGGCCGCCGACGTACGCCTCCGGGGCGACGTGGCCGATGGAGAACCCGCGGGTCGCGCCGGAGAACCGGCCGTCGGTGAACAGGGCGACGTCCTCGGCGTGGCCCTGGCCGGCGACGGCGGAGGTGACGCCGAGCATCTCGCGCATGCCGGGGCCGCCCTTCGGCCCCTCGTTGCGGATGCCGATGACGTCGCCGGAGTCGACGCGGCCCTCCTGGACGTACTTCATCGCCTCGGACTCCTCCTCGAAGATGCGGACCGGGCCCTCGTGGCGGAGGTGGTCCTCGCCGGTGATCTTGATGACCGCGCCGTCGGGGGCGAGGTTGCCGGTGAGGATGCGGATGGCGCCCTGCTCGTCCTTCGGGTCGTCGACGGTGTAGAGGAAGTCGGCGTCCAGGTCCGCGATGGACGGCAGATCGAGGGCTTCGAGTTCCTCGCCGATGGTGTTGCCCGTCACCGTGAGGGCGTCGCCGTGGATCAGGCCAGCCTCGTAGAGGGCGTTCAGGACCACCGGGACGCCGCCGACCTTGTGGAGGTCCCACATGACGCGCGTGCCTCCGGGCTGGAGGTCGGCTATCTTCGGGGTGCGCCGACTGATCTCGTTGAACTCCTCGATGTCGAGGTCGACGCCCGCCTCCGCGGCGAGCGCCAGCAGGTGGAGCACGGCGTTGGTCGATCCGCCGACGGCGACCTGGAGCGCGATGGCGTTCTCGAAGGACTCCTTCGAGAGGAAATCGGAGGGGCGCCGGCGCTCGCTCACGACATCGACGGCGAGTCGTCCTGCGCGCTCGGCCTCCTCGTAGCGCTCGTCGTGCTCGGCGGGCGCGGAGGCCGCACCGAGCGGCGAGAAGCCGAGCGCCTCGGCGACGGAGGACATGGTGTTGGCGGTGAACATCCCGCCACAGGAACCGGCGCCGGGACAGGCGTTGCGCTCCATCTCGTCGAGTTCCTCCTCGGACATGTCGCCCTCGGCGACGGCGCCGACGCCCTCGAACACGTTCTGGACGGTGATCTCGCGGCCGTCGTGTTCGCCGGGCATGATCGACCCGCCGTAGAGGAAGACGCTCGGGAGGTCCGTCCGGATGGCGGCCATCATCATCCCCGGCATGTTCTTGTCGCACCCGCCGATGGTGACGAGGCCGTCCATGCGCTCGCCGAAGGAGACGAGTTCGACGGAGTCGGCGATGACCTCCCTGGAGATGAGGGAGGCCTTCATCCCCTCCGTCCCCATCGAGATGGCGTCGGAGATGGTTATCGTCCCGAACTCGATGGGCATCCCGCCGGCGTCGTCGATGCCGTCGTAGGCCGCCGCCGCCACGTCGTCGAGGTGGACGTTGCACGGCGTGATGTCCGCCGCGGGGTTCGCGACGCCGACCATCGGTGAGGAGAGGTCCTCGTCGTCGTACCCCATCGCCCGGAACATCGCCCGGTGGGGCG
>CAZMGU010000063.1:0-12942 GCA_964565905.1 uncultured Halobacteriales archaeon | reverse complement strand
CCTGGACGGTGACCATCTCGGCGGGGGCGACGGGAATCTCGTGTTCGAAGAGGATCCGGTCGGCGACGTCCGAGAGACCGCCGGTCCGCAGGACGAGTTTGGGGTCAACGTCGGCCAGTTCCTGGGCCGTCGAGCGGCCCGCGCCGGAGGCGTCCCGGAGCAGGACGACGTCGTCCTCGATGAGGCCGATGCGCTCGTCGGCGTCGCGGATGGCGGCGGTGGTGAACTGGTCGACCACCTTCACCGAGGTCAGGCCCTGCTGTTTCTCGGAGACGTCCGCGAAGTTCGAGTGGTCGAGTTTCCACAGCGCCTTGAGCCGTTCGAGTTTTCCTTCCAGGTCCTCGCGGGCCTCCCGTTCCTCCTCGAGTTCGTACTCCAGGCGCTCGCTCTTCCGCCGGAGGCGGGTCACCTCGCGGTCCCGGCGCACCTCGATGCGCTCGTCGCTGCGGGCCTGCGACAGTTCCTCCTCCTTCGCGGCGAGTTCCTCGTCTTTCTCATCGATGGTCTCCTCCAGCGAGGCGGCGTGGGACTGGAGGCGTTCGACCTGCGTCCGGAGGCGCTTGATCGTCCGCTCCTCCTCCGTGAGTTCGCGTGGCTGGTGTCCCTCGTCGTCGTCCCCGTCGCCGGCGTCGCCGTCGTCGCGCAGGTCCGCGAGCACCGTCTCGACGGACTCCTCGCCGGCGACGACGCGGGCGGTCACCTCGCCGGTGTCGACCCGCGGGGGGACCTTCCGGCCGATGCGGTCGAACTGGTCCTCGTGGTCGTCGTAGGCGGACAGCGCGGCGGCCATGGCGTCGCGCTGGTGGTCGTCGTCGTACCCCTCCTCGCGGGTGCGGTGCTGTTTCTCGTCGACGGGCAGGTCGGAGTGGGGCGTCCACCCGGCGGCGTCGAACGACCGGCGCAACTTTTCGACCGTCTCGGGCATCGGCGTCACGTCGGCGGCGACGACGATCGGGCGGCCCTGCTCGACAATCCACTCCGTCACGTCGGCTGCGTCGACGGTCCTGGAGGAGAAGACGTCCAGCACCGTCCCGTCGAGGCCGACCACCGCGGCCGCGGTGGTGGTGCCGGGGTCGACGCCGACGACGACGTGGTCGCGGCGTTTGGCGAGGGGGCGGAACTCGATGCCATCGCGGCGCTCGCGCTGTATCTCGACGCGCGTGTCGCCCGACCGTTCGCGCGAGACGGGGATGTCCTGCGGTCGCGCCGACACCTCGAATATCGCCTGCGAGAAGCCGCCGTACTTCTCGGTGACGTCCTTCTCGTAGTCGAGGCCAGCGCCCTCCA
Source organism: uncultured Halobacteriales archaeon (assembly GCA_964565905.1). GTDB lineage: Archaea > Halobacteriota > Halobacteria > Halobacteriales > Haloarculaceae > Halomicrobium. The sequence continues at coordinate 11,655 of CAZMGU010000063.1, read as the reverse complement.
GTTCGGACTCGACCTCGCGGGCCCGGCGCTTGACCGACCCGTGGATGCGCCGGGTGTAGCGGTCCTCGGACCAGCCACCGCCCCCGCCCGTCGAGCGTCCGCGAGAGACCTTCACCTCCGTCGTATCGGTGAACGCCGACACCTCCTGGCCGACGTTGGCGGCGGCGAGTCGGGCCGCCGCCTCGGCCTCCTTCATCGGTTCCTTCGCGTAGGGCACCCCGTGGCGCGAGGCGACCCTGGAGAGCGGTTCCGGTCGCTCCGCGCCGGTCACCTGGACGAGTTTCGTCTCGTCCGGCAGTTCGCCGAGGAAGTGGACCAGCGAGTCCTTGTCCTCGGCGAGTTCGTACATGTTGTCCGTCGCGACGATGGCCGGTTCCTCGCTCTCGATCCGACGGCGGAGTTTGCGGTGGCTCACCACGTCCCGTTCGACCTCCTCCCCGCCGTCGGAACGCTCCGCGTCCCGACGTGCTCGGGAGACGCCCGTCTCCCGACCGTCGAAGACGACGAGTGCGTAGGAGGGCGCGTCGCCACGGACGTCGCCGCTCTGGACGTCCACCCCGAAGACGACGTCGTTCAGCGCTCCCGTGCGCGTGTTCACGTTCCGTGGTAGACGGTCCCGGACCATAACCCTCACGCCGGGACCGACCGGACCGGCGCCCCCTCCCGCGGTTCAGGAGCGGTCGCGGAACGTCGTCACGCTGATGCCGCGCTCTCTCGCCGCCTCGACCACCCACGCGACCCGCTCCGGCGGGACGGAGTCCCAGGCGCTGTGGCCGGCGAGGACGCCGAGGCCGCCCTGCTCGGCCACGGTATCGAGATACGACGCTATCTCCACTCGCGTCATGTGCGACGTCTGGAGGTAGTAGCGCCGCAGATTCGTGGGGACGGCCCCCGGCGGGTTCGGGATCGGTCGCACGCTCGCGTTGGGGATGGCGTCGTAGTGCTTGGCCGCGACCGCCCAGGCGCGCGCGTCCGCGGCGTCGTACGGGAAGACGAACGTCGACGGGTCGAGGTCCAGCGCCGCGAAGGCGTCGTCGGTTCCCGTGATCTCGTCTTCGAGCAGGGACCGGGTCGGCCGGAAGGCGCTCTCGTCGGCGTCGAACGCCCCCTCGATGGGGGTCGCCGTCTCCACGTACCCCTCGCCGTCGACCTCCCCTTTGCCGGCGAGTTCCACGGTCGCCCGTCGCTCGCCGTCGGTCAGTTCGAACTCGTCGCCGGGGTAGACGCCGTGGTCCTGGCCCGGGAACAGTTGCCCGTCGACGTAGATTCGCTCGTCCCCGGCCGCCACGTCTCGGGTGAGCCCCTGGGTCGACAGGAACCGGTGTCTCCGGCCGTGGGCCGTGATCTCACACCCCGCGTCGACGAGCGCCGATAGTTGCGACTCGTCGACGTAGTCGGGGCCGCCGACCCACTCGGGAACCACCGCGAAGGCGGCCGGGACGTCGGCCTCGCGGAGGACCGGCAGTACCTGGTCGTGGTCCTCGACGTAGCCGTCGTCGAACACCAGTACGAGTTCGCCGCTGGCAGCGCTCATGGTTTAGCGGCCCCGTCCGACCGAATAAGTGTTCCCGTCCCTGCTAGGCAGTGGCACTCAAGTTCGACGCGGACGTCCGGTTTACACCGGATGGCTACCGCGTCCGTCGCTCACTGCCACTCGAACAGTTCCAGCGTGTACCCCTCCGGGTCCTCGACGAAGGCGACGTAGGCGTCGGCGGCCTCGACGACCGTCGGTTCGACGTGGACCGACGCGCCGGCGTCGACCGCAGCCTCGAACGCCGCGTCGACGTCGTCGACGGTGAACGCGACGTGGTCGACGTCGGCCCGACTCGGTGCGACCGGCGTCGTCCGGTCAGGGTCGTACTTCAACTGGAGCGCGTCGCCGTCCTCCTCTTCGGCCAGGTAGACGTTCTCGACGCCGTCCATCTCGAACGACCAGTTGCGCTCCAGGCCGAGCGCCCCGTAGAACTCCTCCGCGCGTTCGAGGTCCGACACCCACAGCGCCGCGTGTGCGAGCTTCATGGGCGTCGGTCAGCCGCCACCGAAATGACGTTACCGACTCGTGGCGGTTCCGACGCGATTCGAGTGAGACGTGTTCAGGTCCGACGCCTGTCCGGGCACTTTTCCTACTCCTCGTCCGGGTACGGCACCTCGACTTTCTGTCCGTCCTGGGCGACGAAGCACTCGCCTTCGAACGCATCGCGTGCCTCGTGGGCAAGTGGGGACGGGTCGCCGCCGTAGCGGGTCGAGACGTGGGTGAGGGCGAGGCGCTTCGCGCCGGCCTCGCTGGCCACCTCGGCCGCCTGTCTCGCCGTCGAGTGGGCCGTCGCCTTCGCGCGCTCTTTCCAGTCCTCGGCGAAGGTGGCGTCGTGGATCAGCAGGTCCGCGTCCTCGCTGGCCGCGACCACCTCGTCGGTGGGCACCGTGTCGCCGGTGTACACTAGGGTCCGGCCGGGCCGTGGCGGACCGACGACCTGCTCGGGTTCCACCACCCGGCCGTCGTCGAGTTCGACCGACTCGCCGCGGTGGAGTTTCGAGTACTCGGGACCCGGCGGTATCCCGAGTTCCTCCTCGGCCTTCTCGCGGTCGAACCGGCCCTTCCGGTCGTCCTCGACGACAGCGTAGCCGACGGCGTTACAGCGGTGTTCGGTCCGGACCGCCCGTACCTCGTAGTCGTCCCGGTCGACGACGACGTCGCCGGGCGACACCTGGTCGATACGGACCGGGAAGGCGGGGTCGTTGCCGGCCGCGTGGACGAGGTCCTCGACCTGGCCGCGATTGCCGGCGGGCGCGTGGACCGCCAGCGGTTCCTCGCGGTCGTTGAAGTCCCACGTCTGGACGAGTCCGGGGAGGCCGAGGACGTGGTCGCCGTGGAGGTGCGTGAGGAAGACGTGTTCGACGGCGAACCCGGTGTTGAACCGCATCATCTGGCGCTGGGTCCCCTCGCCGCAGTCGAACAGCAACCCGTCCCCCTCGCGGTTGACGAAGACGGCGCTCGTGTTACGCTCCGTCGTGGGCACGGCCCCGCTGGTCCCGAGAAACGTCACGCGCATCAGTCACGGGTCGGCCCCGGACGGGTAAACGAGTGTCGAATCCGCCGGGTGGTGGTCGCGGAACGCCGGCCCGACCCTTGATTCTCGTCATTCCGGCGGCGACGCCGAGCGGACGGGCGTATATACCACGGCGTGAGGCCTCGCGGAAGCGACTCCGAACCACGTGGTATTTCAGTCGGGTGATCCGGAAAGCTCCCCTGACTCGGGTTCGTGACCTACGTAGGTTCTGGGCATCGATATCGGCGGCGGCAAGGCCGGTCCTAGCGGCCGCGTCGCCTGGGCTAAGCTATCCTTGTTCCCTCTGGCGATTCTGAACGGTCGCGCCGGTTTATCTGTCGCTCGTCCGATCGTTGTATCGCATCGACATGGCACAACCAATCCCCCATCAGACAGTAGTATGACACGCACCTCCAACAGACTCGCTGTCTTGTTGCTCGCGCTCATGATAGCGGTCAGTGGCGCGTTCGCAGTGCAGGGAGCCGTCGCCCAGGAGGCGGGTAACGAGTCCACCGACGACGCGACCGACGCCGCCGCCCAGTCGCTCGACGTCGTCTCGCTCACTGCGCCCGAGAGTGCCGCGCCCGGAGCGAACCTCTCCGTGGCTGCGGAGATCGAGAATCCGACCGACGACCGACAAACGGAGATAGTCGAGTACCGGTTCAACGGGTCGGTGATCGACACCGAACTCGTGACCGTCGAACCCGGTGAATCGACCGTCGCCCAGTTCGAGACGAACACGGCGGACGCCGACACCGGGACGTACTACCACGGCGTCTTCACCGCGCAGGGTGGGCAGGTAGAGCAGCTAACGCTCTCCGAGTCGTTCGCCCTCGAATCGGTGGACGCGCCCGCTAACGCGACCGTCGGGGACGACCTCACCGTCGAAGCGTCGGTGAGCAACCCGAACGACTTCGAGGCGAACCAGTCCGTGAAGTTCCGCCTCGACGGGCAGGTCGTGGACGAGCAGCGCCTCGCGCTCGACGCCGGCGAGAGCCAGACCGTGACGTTCGAGGTGTCGACCGGCGACCTCGAACCCGGTGACTACGTCCACGGCGTGTTCACGCGGGAGGACGGTCAGTTCCTCCAGCTAACGCTCGAGGAAGCCACCGACGACGGTAACGAGACCGAGACGGAGACGGAAACCGAGACCGAAACGGAGACCGAGACGCCGGAGACCGAAACCGAAACGGAAGCACCGGCGACCGAGACGGAGACGGAGACCGAGACGGAAACTGAAACCGAAACGGAGACGGAAACCGAAACCGAGACGGAAACCGAAACCGAGACGCCGGAGACCGAGACGGAGACCGAGGCTCCGGCCACGGAAACCGAGACGGAGACGGAGACCGAGACCGAAACCGAGGAAGAGCCGTCGGCCTCGGTGGTCTTCCCGACGTACAACGCGACGAGCGTCACCGTCGACCAGGTCACCCTCTCCGACGGCGGCTTCGTCGCCATCCACCAGCAGACCGAGGACGGCGAGGTCGGCCCCGTCATCGGTACCTCCGACTACCTCGAACCGGGCACCCACGAGAACGTGGAGGTCCAGCTGTTCGAGGTGTGCGGCGCGGAGTTCGAACAGGACGCGCTCACCGAGAGCCAGACCCTGATCGCGATGCCGCACCTCGACACGAACGAGAACGAGGAGTTCGACTTCGTCGAGACGAACGGCTCCGAGGACGGTCCGTACACCGTCGACGGTGAGGCCGTGACGGACGAGGCCTTCATCGAGATAGGCCCGGCCGAGGAGACGGAAACCGAAACGGAGACCGAGACGGAAGCCCCGGCCACGGAGACCGAGACGGAAACTGAAACCGAGACTGAAACAGAAACCGAGACCGAAGCCCCGGAGACGGAAACTGAGACCGAGACGGAAACTGAAACCGAAACGGAAACTGAAACCGAAACGGAAACCGAGACGCCCGAGACCGAAACCGAAACGGAAGCACCGGCGACCGAGACGGAAACGGAGACGGAAACCGAGACGGAGACTGAAACGCCGGAGACCGAAACGGAGACGGAGGTCCCGGCCACGGAAACGGAAACCGAGACTGAGACCGAAACGGAAACCGAGACGCCCGAGACCGAGACGGAGACCGAGGCACCGGCCACGGAAACCGAGACGGAGACGGAAGCGCCCCCCGCGGACGCTGCCGTCGCCTTCGACGAGGTCAACTCGACGACCGTCACGCTCGAGTCGGTGACCCTCTCCGAGGGTGGCTTCGTCGCCATCCACAACGAGAGCGTCATCGCCAACGAGACCAGCCTCGACGAGGACGCCCTCGTCTCAAGCGTCATCGGCGTCTCCGACTACCTCGAATCGGGCACCCACGAGAACGTGACCGTCACGCTGTTCGACGTGCCGGGTGCGAACTACAGCCAGGACGAACTCACCGAGAGCGAGACGCTGGTTGCGATGCCGCACCTCGACACGAACGACAACGAGACGTTCGACTTCGTCTCCTCGAACGGGACGGAGGACGGTGCCTACACCGTGGACGGCGAACCGATCGTCGAACCCGGCTACTTCGAGTTCGAGGAACCGGCGACCGAGACGCCGACGGAGACGGAGACGGAGACCGAGACGGAAACGGAGACCGAAACGCCGGAGACTGAAACGGAGACCGAGGCTCCGGCCACGGAAACGGAAACCGAGACGGAAACTGATACCGAGACGGAAACGGAGACCGAGGCCCCGGCCACAGAAACCGAGACTCCGGCGACCGAGACGCCGGCAACGGAGACCGAAACCGAGGCTCCGGTGCCCCAGGTCGCCAACGCGTCCGTCGCGTTCGCGAACCAGACCTCTAACGGGACGGCCGTGACCGTCGACAACGTCACCCTGCCCGAGGGCGGCTACGTCGCCGTGCACGACCAGTTCCTGTTCGAGGGCGACGCGGTCGGTAGCGTCGTCGGCGTCTCCGACTACCTCGAGGCGGGCACCCACGAGAACGTGACCGTCACGCTGTTCAACGTCTCCGGCGTGGAGTTCACGCAGGACGAACTCCAGTTGAACCAGACGTTGATCGCGATGCCCCACCAGGAGACGAACGACAACGGGACGTTCGACTTCGTCGCGACCAACGGCTCCGCCGACGGTCCGTACACCGTCGACGGTGAGGTCGTGACGGACGAGGCGTTCGTCGTCGTCGCCGAGGACGAGGCGCCGCCCGGCGACGGAACGACGCCGACGCCGGCCACCGCGACGGAGACGGAGGCCCCGGTGACCAACGACACGGAGACTGCGGGTCCGATCACCGAGACGGACACGCCGTCGACCGAGACGGCGACCGAAGCGCCGGCCAACGCCACCGAAACGGCGACGCCGGCCAACGCCACCGAGACGGAAACCCCGGCCAACGCGACCGAGACGCCGGCCGCTCCCGTCACGGTGACGGCCGAACCGTCGGTCACCTTCGAGAACCAGACGGCGAACCGGACCGCGAACGGGACCGCAGTGACCGCCGACTCGGTCACGCTCCCCGACGGCGGGTTCGTCACCGTCCACAACGACAGCCTCCTGCAGGGCGACGCGGTCGGTAGCGTCGTCGGCGTCTCCGACTACCTCGAGCCAGGGACCTACGAGAACCTCACCGTGGCTCTCTACGACGTCCCCGGCGCGCAGTTCGACCGGACGACGCTGAGCGAGAACGAGACGCTGATCGCGATGCCGCACCGCGACACCAACGCCAACCAGGAGTACGACTTCGTCGCCTCCAACGGATCGATCGACGCTCCGTACTCGGAGGACGGAGAAGTCGTCATCGACAACGCGACCGTCGCCCCCGCCCCCGCTAACGGGACGGATGCCGATGCTAACGACACTGGTGCCGACGTGTCGGACATGCGGATCCCCTGACGCCCCGCACACCCATTTTTTCGTGCCGCCCGCTCGTCCCTAGCCACGCGACCGCACCGGGAGCCGAGCGTTTTTAGGTATGGTAGCACATACCACGTGCATGAAGTTCGTCATCGTCGGCTACGGTCGCGTCGGTATCCGCACCTCGCACATCCTCCAGACCGAAGGGCACGACCTCGTCGTCGTGGAGAACGACGGCGACAAGGTCGACCGCGCCCGGACGGAGGGGTTCACCGTCGTCCAGGGCGACGGCTCCGAGGAGAGTGTCCTCAAGGAGGCCGGCCTGGAGGACGCCGACGCCATCGGCGGACTGACCGGCGACCTGAACATCAACTTCACCGCCTGCATGATCGGCAAGGAGTACGGCTGTCGGACCGTCCTCCGCATCGACGAGGACTACCGCGAGGAGATATACGAGAAGTACGCCGCCGACGTCGACGAGATAATCTACCCGGAGCGCCTCGGCGCGGCGGGCGCGAAGACGGCGCTCCTGGGCGGCGACTTCAACGTCATCGCCGACCTGGCCGAGCAACTGACCGTCGCGAGCGTCGCCGTCCCCGAGGGGTCGCCCGTCGTCGGCGAGCGGGTCGTCGAGGTCGAACTCCCGAGCGAGGCGCGCATCTACGCCCACGGCCGCGACAGGGAACCGATGACCATCCCGCTCCCCCGGACGACCATCGAGGCGGGCGACCACGTCGCCGTCCTCTCCAGTCCCGACGCGCTCTCCGACGTGAGGACGGCGCTCCGCGGGACCTGACGCTCGCCGTTCGGAACGGTCCGCACCCGAAAGAGAGGATGGGTTGCGGTGTCCGGGCGCGCGATGGGAGGATGGGATACGGGCGTCCCGTCCGGCGACGGGACGCGAGTCCGTAACTGCGCACCCGACGCGAATCGACCCGTCGGACTACCTTAAAAACCCGTCAGACGGTCGTCTCACGGCACCGCCGCGAGCCCCGCTCGTCGCCGCCTCCGCCGGGGATTTTTGGTCGCCGCTCCCCAGCATTCCGGTATGACCTGGGCGACGCTGTTCGAGCGCGCGGACGATCGCGAGGTGACCGTCGACGATGTCGAGGCCGCCCTCGACGACCGGAGAGATGGCCGCTGACCCGACCCGCGTCGTCGCCGACGCCGACGTGCTGGCCGCGGACCTGCTCGTCGGCGGCCGCGCCCGCGAGGCGCTCGACCACGTCCGCAGTCACTCCTGGCTGACGCTCGTCGCGAGCGACCCGCTGCTCGACGACGCACAGGCGGTGATCGCCGCCCTCGCAGACGCCGACCTGGCCGCGGACTGGCGCGAACGGGTCGAACGAGAGCGCGAGGCGGTCGACCACCCCGACGGCGACCACCCGGCGCTCGCCTCGGCCTACCGCGGCGAGGCGGCCCACCTCCTCACGTTCGACGACTCGCTGGCGAGCGCCGGGGCCGGCCTCTCCCTGCAATCCCGCGTCGACGTCAGCGTCCGCTTGCCGGACGCCTTCGCCACCGTCTTCGACGCCGCGTCGCTGTACGAGGCGACCCACGACGGCGAGTATCCGGGGCCGGACCGGGACCCGCGGGGCTAGCGCCCGCCGTTCATCAGCCGCCCGCCCCACCGCAGGAGACGCCGCGGCGCGACCCGCAGGAGCAGGGAGAGCGCCTTCATCCGCCAACCGGGTATCACGACCGTCTCGCCGTCCTGCAGTCCCTCGTAGCCGGCGCGGGCGACGGCCTCGGGCGTGTGCGAGAAGCGCCTGCCGATGAGGGAGTCGCCCATCCCCGCCCGGCGCTGGAATGCCGTATCCACCGGGCCGGGACAGAGGACGGTCACGTCCACCTCGGCGTCGTGGTACTCCGCGGCCAGCGCCTCCGAGAAACTGTTGACGTAGGCCTTGCTGGCGTAGTAGGTCGACAGGTACGGTCCGGGGACGAAGCCGGCGACGGAGCCGACGTTGAGCACCTGCCCGCGCGTCCGGCCGTCGAGGAACCGGTGGGTAAGTTCGACGAGCACCTCCACGTTGAGGCGCAACTCCCGGCGCACGTCGTCGAGGTCACCCTCGTCGAAGCGGCCGTGGGTCCCGACGCCGACGTTGTTGACCAGCACGTCGACGTCGACCCCTCTATCTTCCAGTTCCGCGAGCAATCGCTCGGGCGCGTCCTCGTCGGTCAGGTCCATCGACACGACGGCCGTGGCGACGCCGTGTTCGTCCTCGACCTGCTCGGCCACCGACCGGAGGCGCGCCTCGCGACGGGCGACCAGCACCACGTCGTGGCCGTTGCGGGCGAACTCGACGGCGAGCGCGCGGCCGATGCCGGCGCTGGCACCGGTGACGAGGGCCGTGCCGGTCATCTCACTCGACCCGGGCCGCCCCGTCGAGCCAGTCGCCCAGTTTCGCCAGCGCCCGCCCCCGGTGGCTGACGGCGTTCTTCTCCTCGGTGTCCATCTCGGCGAACGTGCGCCCGGCGTGTTCGAATATCGGGTCGAAGCCGAAGCCACCCTCGCCCCGCGGTGCGACGATGGTCCCCGGGACGCTCCCCCTGAACACCCTCACTGGCGGGTTGCCGTCGCGGACCGACCCGTCGCCGGCGTCGTCGAACGACTCCCCGTCGCAGTAGGCGACGACCGTCTCGAAGGAGGCGCCGTGGTCGTCCTCGGGTTCGGTCAGCCGCCAGACGCGCTCGATTCCCAGGCGGTCCTCGACGTACGAGGAGTACGGCCCCGGGAAGCCGTCGAACGCGTCGACGAACAGTCCCGAGTCGTCGACGAACACCGGTTCGCCGACCACCCGGTAGGCCTCCCGGGCGCCGTGGGCGGCGACAGTCGCCAGGTCGTCGCCCTGCACCTCTGTGTAGTCGAAGTCGAGTTGCTCGACCGCACCGAGGTACTGCTCGGCCTCGTGGACCTTCCCCGGGTTGGTCGTGACGAACGTGAGCATACCGCTACTCCGTCCAGGCGGCGAAAATAGCCGTCGGTTCCGCTTGCTAGTCGACGATGACCTCGACCGGTTCCTCGTCGCGGTCCGTCTCGGAACCGGAACCGCTCTGGCCCTCCTGCCACAGCAGCGCGCCGACGACGGCGAGGGCGACCCAGGACCGCCAGTTGGCGAGGTTGAGGGTGTAGCCGATGCCGAACGGCTTCTCGACCAGCATCCCGTCGTCCGGTTGCCAGTACGACGACAGCAGTCGCCGGACGCTGGGTCGGTCGAAGTTGTACGGCACGCCGAAAATCTCGCCTGACTGTGGTCTATCGGCCATGGATGAGGGTTGGGCGCGGGTCGTTAAGTCGTTTTTCCCGCTCAGCCGGCGAGCGTCGTCACGGGGCCGTCGAAGTTGAGGATGACCGCCTGGGCGCGGTCGCCGAAGACGGCCTTTCCCGTCGGCGAGCGCTTGCGCCCGGTGACGAACACGTGGTCGACCTCGTTGTCGTCGGCCGTCTCGAGGATGCGGGCGGCGGCGCTCTCCCTGTCGCCGACGCGGCCGGCGACGACGTCCCAGTCCACGTCGATGCCGTCGAGAGTGCTCTCGACGGTCTCCTCCGAACGCTGGCGGAGGTTGTCGAGGACGGCGCTCTCGTTGTAGGAGGTGTGTTCCTCGCGACCGACGGCGTCGAGCGTCTCCCGTTTCTCCTCGAACTCCTCGCCCGTCATCAGCGACAGCACCAGGAGCCGTGCGTCGACGCCGGCGGCCAGTTCACCGGCCTCGGCGAGCAGCCGACGGCCGTCTTCGTTCCTGTCGAGTACGACGAGTGCGCGTTCCATTGCCAACAGTTCGGTCTGCTGGACACTTAATACTCACTGGTAGCGGCCGCGCCCCTCTATCTCCCGGAGTCGGTCGAGGACGGCCTCGACCCGGTCGCCGTCGCCCGCCTCGCGGTAGGCGTCCTCCGCCGCCCGCCGGAGCGCCCCGGCGTCGTCGCTCGTCCCCGCGAGCGACTGGGCGAGGACGTGGAGGTCCATCGCGTGGTCCTCCTCGTCGTCGGTGAAGTAGCCGAGGCCGAAGTCGATGAGGAAGGTGCGGCGGTCGCCTTCGCCGTCAGCTTCGCCGTCCGCGTCGCCCCGCCCGCCCCCCTTCCCGACGCGGACGTTCCGCGTCGTCGGGTCCCCGTGGACGAACCCAGCACCGTGGATACGCGCGAGGTGCCGACCCACGTCCCGCACGTTCGCCGCCGTCAGCGACTCCCGCAGGTCGCTCTCGCCGACGCGCTGGAAGACGATCCGGGACTCCCGCGGGTCGACGTCCCGGACGACCGGCGTCGGAACGCCGGCCCGCCGCGCCTCGCTCGTCAACCTGGCCTCCTGCCGGGTGCGTTCCGTTCGCAGGCGCTCGTCGAGGGCCGGATGCCGGTACGACCGGGGCCGGCGCTCCTTGACGACGCGGCCCCCTTCGATTCGGACCGTGGCCTCCGCGCCCTGTACCTCGGGCGCGTCGTCGCCGCTCACCGACACGTCGGGCCCCATCGCGCCCCGCCCGTCTCGCGGTTCACTCCGTTCACCGCTCGACCGTCCGGCGGTCGCCGATGGCGACCGCCCTCTCCACGTGACGTCGACCTGGTCGGGCCGGAAGTCGGAGTCGATGGCCGACTCCTCGACGGGGACGACGTCGCCCGCCGCGTACATCTTCGCGCCCAGTATCGCTATCATCCCGGCGTTGTCGCGCAGGAACCGGGCGGGCGGCGCGTAGAACTCGGCTCCCCGCTGCTCGCACATCTCCGCGAGCATCCCCCGGAGGCGGTCGTTCTGTGCGACGCCGCCGCCGAGGACGAGTTCGTCG
>CAZMGU010000062.1:0-13113 GCA_964565905.1 uncultured Halobacteriales archaeon | reverse complement strand
CGCCGAGCACGTACGGGCTGGCGAGTTCGTTGCGCGTCACGGCCTGGAAGATGGCCCCCGAGACGGCCAGCGACGCGCCGACGATGGCGGCGACGAAGACGCGCGGGAGGCGAATGTTCCAGACGATGAGGCTGCGGCGGTTCATCTCCGGGAGTTCGGTCCCGAACATGAACGCCTCCCAGGCGTCGAGGTTGAAGACGACCTGCGGGTTGAACACCGCGTGCCACGCCTCCAGGATGGTCATCGTGTAGGCACCGAAACTGACCTGGATCAGCCCCGCGAAGACGGTGACGGCCGTGCACGCGAGACAGAAGAAGACGAGGTCGCCGGTGAGCCAGCCGCGCTCCTCGGCGGTATCGTCGACCGCGGCGTCCGGGTGGGCACCGGCCATGTTGGGTTTAGGTAGGCCTAAATGCTATGTTATTCCTTTCGATCCGGGGAGACGCTGTCCGGTGACTTAGGCTCGCCTAAACATCGAAACCGCTTTAGTCGTTTAGGAGGGCCTAAACTGTATGCGAGACGAACGCGACCGCACGCGTCGCCGGTTCCTGACCGGCACGGGCATCGCACTGGGGACGGCCCTCTCCGGGTGTAGCCAGCGTGGAACGACCGACTCGCCGGCGGACGACGGTTCCACCGACGCGGGGACGGGCACTTCGTCGGGTTCGACGGCCGACTCCGGGACTGACGGGTCGTACTCGGCGTCGGCCTCCCCGATGGGCGAGGTGACCTTCGATTCGGTGCCCGAGAACGTCTTCACCGTCTTCCCGCAGTACCTCGACATGGCCGTCGCGCTGGGTCACGGCGACGCGGTCAACTCGGTGTACGTCCCCGAGATGTCCGGGACGACGATGAACCACTACTACCACCACCTCGACGGGGTGTCGCTGGAGTGGGAGGGGCTACAGGACCCCCTCAGCGACGGCCTGCCGAAGGAACTCCTCTACGAACTGAACAGCGACGTCCACCTGGCCGACCCCGCGTGGGCGTCGAACCAGGACGGCTGGAACCAGGCCGACGTCGACGAGGTCGAGAGCCAGATCGGTCCGTGGTTCGGCAACTTCTACAGCGGCACCCATGACTCACCGCCGGAGGGGTACCCGGACTACCGGTACTACGACCTCTGGGAACTGTTCGGCCACGTCGCCGACGTGTTCCAGGAGCGCGAACGGTACGAGGCGCTCGCTGCGGTCCACACCGACCTCGTCTCGACCATCCAGGCGGACCTCCCGCCGGAGGAGGACCGCCCGACGGCCGTCCGCGTCACGCTCGCCGCCGACGGCCAGTCGTTCTACACTTACCACCTCAACGAACCCGGCTACTGGCTGGCCGACACCCGCCCGCTCGGCGCGAACGATGCGTTCGCGGACGAGGACTGGGACGGCCTCTGGGGAACCGTCGACTACGAGACGATGCTGGCGGCCGACCCGGACGTCATCCTCCACCTGTGGGGGCTGACGCCCAACTACAGCATGGCCGACACGCGCGAGAAGCTAGAGTCAAACTCCGCCGGACAGACGCTCACCGCCGTCGAGAACGACCGCGTCTACCCCGCCGGGATGCGCTACCAGGGGCCGATCATGAACCTGTTCCAGCTAGAGATGGGCGCGAAACAGCTCTATCCCGACGTGTTCGGCGAGTGGCCCGACTACGAGGACGGCGAGCACTACCCCGAGATTCCCGCGGACGAGCGGCTGTTCGACCGCGACCGGGTGGCCGGCGCAGTCGCCGGGGAGTTCTGACGGCGTTCGGTCCCGATTCCCGGTCAGTCGTCACCGGTGACCACGGGTTCCACCGGCTCTGCGGCCGCCCAGGCCCTCCGGAACCGGTCTTCGAGTCGGTCGGCGAGGTCGTCGTCGCGCACCAGTACCGCACCTAGACGTTCGCCGTCGGCGAACGGCGTCGAGACGCTGAGATACACCGCGTCGCGGTCCAGCACGTCGTACGTGAGGTTGATCCCGGTCGTCGTCCTGACGGCGAAGTCCGGCGCGTCGGCCACCGCTCGCGCTAGCTGGTCGGCCGGCGCCCGTTCGACCAGTCCGGGAGTCGTCAACAGTTTCACCTCCAGGTCGGTCCGGACCAGGTCTGCGTAGGCCTCTATCTCGTCCCGGTAGGCCTCCAGCGGGGCTCCCTCGTACGGCGCGGCGACGACCGACAACAGCGACTCCTCCGCGGCGTCGAACTGCTCACCCATTCCGGCGACGGCGTCATCGCTCCCGATCGGGATCGGCCAGAAACGACTCTCGCTCGGGACCGCGGTCGAGAGTTCGGCGCTCACGTCGGCCGCAATCTGTTCGTACCTGGCCCGCTCTTCCCGGAGGTCAGCACGGCGTTCGTCGAGGAGCCGGTCGACCGCCTCGTCCGGGTCGACGGCCGCGTACTGCCGGGGTTCGGCCCCGGCCCGGACCTCGACCAGGTCCCGGGCCGCTAGCGCGTTCAACACGTCGTAGATGCGCCCCTTCGGGACGTCGCTGACGTCGGAGATACGCTGTGCCGCCGCGGGACCAGTCGTCAGGAGCGACCGGTAGACTTTCTCCTCGTAGCTGGAGAGCCCCAGTTCCGTCAGATCGCTCATTGTTCGTATCGCTTCCCACCAGTGACAATAATTGCTCCGTTCGATGATATCGAGAAACTGACTGGAAGTGGCGGTTCGTTTGGAACCGGTTTTTCCGCGCCCGTGGAACTTTCCGACGTGCACCCCTATCTCACGCTCGCACTGGCAATCGTCTCCGAACTCGCCGGCACCACCGCGCTGAAGTACTCCGACGGGTTCAGCAACCCCCTCCCGAGCGCCGTCGTGATCGTCGGCTACCTCGGCGCGTTCTACCTCCTCAGTCTCACGCTCCAGGACCTCGACCTCGGCCTCGTCTACGCCACCTGGGCCGCGCTGGGCATCGTCGGCTCGGTGGCCATCGGCGTGACGCTGTTCGACGAGTCCATCGACCTGGCCGGCGTCGTCGGCGTCCTGCTCGTCCTCGCTGGCGTCGTCGTGCTCAACCTGTTCTCCGAGGCGTACACGCCGGCGCACTGACGGAATCCAGCGGGGAGACGCGCTGCTCGGCGGCCGCGTCGGGGAAAAGACGGGAAGAGGTTCGGTCAGGCCGGGTCCGGGTGCACCACGTCGTCACACGCGGGACACTCCGCGAACGCCGCCCGACCGTCGTCCGTCTCGTACTCGATCAACAGGCGGTGCGATGGCACGGCCTCGCCACACCGCGGGCACGTGCCGGCAGCCGATGGAGTCGTGGACACCGAAATCACCTCGTTCCGGAGGGCAGGAGCGCGTCGTACAGTTGGGGAACGATTGTCGCCCTCCAATAACCACTGGGACCGCGACCGACATAATACCATCCAGACCGGGGTGAAAGTGTAATCGACCGACTCCGTCCCGTCGACGGCGACCCTCGTCCGGTGAACGGACCCCGCAACCGGATTCTCGTCGCTCGATACCGGGCTACAGTTTATGGGACAACCCGTTCGTATTACGCCCAACAGGGTGTGGGTAGACGTGGGTACCGACGGCGACCAGTCCGGTTCCGGTCGACGCGGTGGGAGACGCCTCTCCCGGCGGAAGTTCCTCTCCGGGAGCGTCCTCGCCGTCGGCGCGTGTTCGCAGTTCGTCACCTCGCGAACCGTCGGGGCGTTCCGGGACGACGAGGCGACCGGCGGCGACGTCCAGGTCGCGACGCTGGACATCGCGGTGCAGGACCAGAGCGAACTCTGGGAGGCCGTTCGATACCTCATCTCCTATCGGGTCGAGATGGCGGACGGGTACGACGGAATCGAGGTGACGGTGTACAACACGTCCGAGGGAGCCGTCGCGGAGACGTACTCGAAGACTGCCGAAGACGGAACGGAGGGCGTCCTCGAGTTTGCGCCCGAAAACGCGCAGTTTTCCGACGAGTTCGAGTTCACCTTCGAGGTGCTCGCGTCGGGCCCGGACGTCTCGAACCCGGTCTTGACGGATAGTATTCGCCATAGCCCCGGCGAGGACGAACCCTCCGATGGCGGCCTGGGTGGCGAGGACGCACCGACGATTCAGCAGTTCACAGTGGCCGACGACAGTAGCGACGAAGACGACCTGGTTCAGTACGAAGTCTCGTACCAGGTAGAGAACGTCGGAGACTTCGAGGGCGAGGTGCGAGTAGTGTTTCAGAGTATCCACACCGTCTTCGGAGACGAGATTCCCGGAACTCGGGAGACGCGAAACAATACGTCGGTAACGAGCGGTTCGGTCCCATATTCGACCGAACAGTCGGTGTTTTCGCCACTAGAAACATTCGACATCACCGTCGAGGTAGTCAAGACCAACGGCATCGTCGTCGATTCGGTGACGGTCTCCGACGAACCGGACGGGACCGATACGACCTGGCCGGAGTGAGGGTTCGTGGCTCGACAGTTCACAACCGAGGTGTTCGAAATCCAACCGTAGCGCCGCTGTCGGCCACGTCGCTTATATACGAGATTACCCATTGTACCGGACAACGAGACGTGGGACCCACAGGTGGGAGCGAGGACGAGCAGACGTCGGGAGAGCATGGCAAGAGTCGCATCTCTCGCCGGAAGTTCGTTGCCTGGGGGCTGTTGGTCGTCGCTCTCCTTCTCATCGGTGTGAGTGCCGGTTTCGTCGACTCGGGCACTGTCGCGCAGTTCTCCGACAGTCGTACTGCCAGTGGTACCGTCGTCGTCGACGGCGATCCGACGCTAAATTACAGAATCGTCGACGAATCCGCCAATTCGAACGCGGAGTACCAGATCCACTACCAGGCCGAGTGGGTTACCGACTTCAAGAACGTCACTGTACGAGTCAACAATACGCAGAAAAGCAATCTGAACCCGGTGACGTATAGTCGGCCGACGGAACAGGGTCGCGTCTCGCATCCCTCTGTTGATAACGACGGGGGTGCATACAACGATACGTACGCGTTCAATTTCACTGTCTACGACACTAGCGGCAATGCCGTCATCAGGAAGAACACGACGGACGTTGCCGGAGACGGGGGCCAGGGGGAGGGTGACTTCGGGAACTCCAACAGTCCCGAAATACGCTCGTTCACCGTGATTGACAACGGTGACGAGAATCAAGATTACTCGAAGTACGCGGTCGAACACACCGTCGCTAGATTCACCGATTCATACGTGGTGAACGTGACTTTCAAGGACATGAACACGAGTAGTCCCTGGGCCGACGATGCTGTGACTAACTCGCAGGGGAACGGAACCGTCTACTATGCCTCTGATAACTACAAGAACCGACAGGGCGGAACGTCCGGGGACACGTACAGAATCACGGTCGAAGTCGTCAACGAGAACGGCCTCGTCGTCGACGCTGCCAACGTAACCGACGTCTCCGCAGACGGCAGTAACACCTCGTACCCCTGATAGGTTTATGGCCGATTTCCCGTAGTAAGTGAGCTCGACCTGCCAGTCATCCTTATCGCAAGTTAGACCGACACCCTCTCCCCCAGTTCCGGCGCTTCGGCGTCGTACCCGTCCGCCCGCAACTCATCGGCGAACGCCGCGGTCCGGTCCCCGTGGTTGACCAGTACGCGCGACTCCCGGTAGTCGTCGAGGAAGGCGAGCAACCCGTCGCGGTCGGCGTGGGCGGAGAAGTCGAACAGTTCGACCCGGGCGCTGACGGGCATCCGGCGGCCGTCTATCTCGGCGCTGCCGGTGTCGAGCAGGTCCCGGCCGGGGGTCCCCTCCACCTGGTAGCCCGTCAGCGCTATCCTGTTGACGGGGTGGTCCGCGACGGCGGGGACGTAGGTCATCGCGGGACCGCCGGAGAGCATCCCCGAGGTGGTGATTATGACGGTGTTCTGTTCCGCGATGCGTTCTCGCTGGCCGTCGCGGCCGTCGACGAAGCGGGCGTGCGACTTCGCGCGCTGGAGGGCGTCGGCGTCCCGCAGGAACTCGGGGTGCCGGCGGAGGAGTTCCGTCACCCTGGTGCCCATCCCGTCGACGTAACAGTCGACGTCGTGGGCCGCGCAGACGAGCATCACCTCCTGCGTGCGGCCGATGGCGAACGCCGGGACGACGACGGTGCCGCCCTCCCAGACGGTCGACCGGAGCGACTCGACGAACCGCCGTTCGACGGCGTCGCGGTCCTCGTGGTAGACGTCGGAGTACGTCGACTCGCAGACGACGACGTCGGCGTCGGGACGGGCGGTCGTCCCGGCCACGAGTCGCTGTCCACGGATCGGGTCCCCGGCCCGATCCATGCGGTTCGCGGGAGCATCGCTTCCGCGCTTGTCGTCGGTGTGGAAGTCGCCGGTGTACAGCAGTCGGGTGTCGCCGTCGTCCACGAGGACGTGGGCGCTCCCGGGGATGTGGCCCGCGTCGAAGAAGGTCATCTCGTAGCCGGCGGCCTCGACCGACTCGCCGGGGCCGTAGCCGTGGGTGGTCGAGGCCTGGGTGAGGCGGCGGACGTCGGTCTCCGTGAACGCGCACTGGGGCGTTCCGCCGTGCAGTTTGAGAGTGTCCTCCGCGAGCGTCGTCGCCAGGTCGCGGGTCGGCGGCGTCCAGTGAACCGGGGGCAGGTCGCCGCCGCTGGACATGAGCGCCGGCACCGCGCCGGCGTGGTCGAGGTGGCCGTGCGAGACGACGACGGCGTCGGGGTCGACGGACCCGACGGGGTACTGCGGCGGCGACTCGCTCGCCATCCCGTAGTCGAGCAACAGCGAGTCGTCGACGAACAGGGCGCTGCGGCCTATCTCGCCCGCGCCGCCGAGGAACTGGACCTCCATCGTGTCGCCGTGGTCGTCCCAGGGGTTTTCCTCCGTCGATTCGCTGGAACGACTGCGTCTACGGAAAGCCCCACCGGAACTGTCCAAAACGGCGTGAAAGCCCCCGGCCGCTGGACCGTCAGGGACTCGCTTCGCTCCTCGGCCTGTCGGCCTGCGGTGCTTGCGTCGTCCGGGTCGGGTCCAGCGGCGGCCCCTTTCAGTCCCGCCCCCCGGTTTGGTCAGTGGTGATTCTCCAGCGGAGGCCCCCTTCGGGTCGATGAGATCCGGTGATGACGCGCTCTTTTCCCTGCACGGTGCCAATTCGTAGCATGGAGTACGAGACGGTCCGCGGCGAGCGAGTCCCCGCCATCGGCCTGGGGACCTACGAACTGCGGGGGCGGGAGGGGGCCGAGGCCATCGAGCGGGCGCTGGAGATGGGGTACCGCCACCTCGACACCGCGGAACTGTACGAGAACGAGACGGCCGTCGGGACGGCGCTGGCCGAGTCGTCCGTCGACCGCGAGGACGTGTTCCTGACGACGAAGGTGTGGAAGACGAACCTGGCGGCCGGGGACGTGCGCCAGTCCGCCCGCCGGAGCGCGGAGAAACTCGGCGTCGACGTCCTCGACCTGCTGTTGGTCCACTCCCCGAGCGATTCGGTCCCGATAGAGGAGACCATCGGAGCGATGAACGCGCTCCAGGACGAGGGCCTCGTTCGCCACGTCGGCGTGAGCAACTTCTCGGTCGGCCAGTTGCGGGCGGCGATGGACGCCTCGGAGACGCCGGTGTTCACGAACCAGGTGAAGTACAACCCCTACGAGGACCGCTCGGAACTGCTGGGCTTTTGCGTCGAGAACGACGTCTTGCTGACGGCGTACAGCCCACTCGCGAAGGGCCGGGTCGCCGGCGACGGGACGCTTGCGACTATCGCGGACCGGTACGGGAAGACGCCCGCACAGGTCGCGCTTCGATGGCTAGTCCAGCAGCCGACGGTCGTCGCCATCCCGAAGGCCGGCGACGAGGTGCACCTCCGGGAGAACCTCGACGTCTTCGACTTCTCGCTGACGGACGCCGAGGTGGAACGGGTCGCGGAACTCGGCGGCGGCCCCATCGAGTCGCTGCGGTCGCTGCTGGGCCTGTAGGACCTCAGTCGCTGGTTCGCAGGTGCTCCTCGACGAACGTCGTCGCCGCGGGAACCGCCAGTGCGAGGACTTCGGCCGTCACCAGCGCGGCGAAAGCGCGCTGCAGGCCGACGTATCCGTCGCGAACGTTTCGCGGCGTGTGCTCGAAGACTCGCCGCGCGGGGCGCGCGAGGGCGACGGCGAGCGGGCGGGGGGACGGCTCCCAGGCCGAGCGGAGCGCCGCGACCGCACGCGTCCGCGCCCGCGATACGTCGTCGACCGACGCTCGCTCCCGGTATCGGCCGTCCCGGATCGCCGCGAGAACGGCGTCGAGCGCCTCGGCGGCGACGAGTGCGCGGCCGGTCTCGACCACGGCGGTCGCGTGGCGGCCCGCGTCGCTCGCTCGTCGCGCGTCTTCCCGGCGGGACTCGGGCCGCCAGGTGACGTTCTCGAACAGTTGCCCCGCCGGCGTCCCCTCGACGTCGGACTGGAGCGCACTGGGTTCGGCCCCGACGTAACCGTCGACGGTGTCGACCGTCCGCGAGAGCGACAGGTCGAGTGTCTCGCTCGCCTTCGCCAGACGTGGGCCGTACGAGCGTGGGTCGGCCACTTCCGACAGGAATGCCGCGCGGAGCCGACCGGCGTCGGCGACGGCGGCGCGGGCCCCCTCGATCTCGCCGACGAGTTCCCCCGCGTCGAAGGGCGCCTCGACCGGATCGTCCGGAAACGTCCGCGAGGGGACCAGGTCCCGTCGCCCGCGGTCGATACACCCCTCCAGCACGGTGTGAGCCACCGTCGCCTCGACGGGGTCGGCCGCCCGGTAGCGCCACTCGCGCCCGAAGGTCGCGAGCGCCGTGCGCACCTCGTCCCGCCGGGTCGCGACGGTCGAGCGGGAGAGATCGCCAGTGGCCGCGCGGTAGGCGCCCCGGACTCTCGCCGCTCGCACGCGCCGGTCCCGCCACGTCGAGAGCCGTTCGAGCGACCGGTCGGAGACGTCCTCGTCGAGGGCGGTACGGGCGTTCACGTGCTCCTCCGCGAGGTCCTCCGCGACGACACCGTTCGGTACGTCCGGATCGGCCGGAACGTCGCGCAGACACTGGCGCGCCCGGTCGCGGTGTCGGGTCCACGCCGCGGGGGGGACCGCCGTCGGGAACGACTCCGGGACGGTGAGGGTCTCACCCTCGCTCACGGCTTGCTCCAGGGCCGCCTGGTCGTACTCCTCGTTCCCGCTGCCGTCGTCACCGACGCCGGGTATCGCCGAGCAACCGGCGAGGGCGGTGAGGGCGGTGCCACAGGTCGCGAGGGCCCCGCGTCGCGTCGTCCCTCTCACGCGCCCTCACTTCCGTTGGCGAGCGTCACGTTCGCGTCGAACGCCTCGGGCCGCGGCGACGGCTCGCAGGACCCGCCCGAGCTACCCATGCCGCTCATCTCGTCGCCCGGGAACGGGAGCCTGATCGCGTACCCTACCGTGTCCTCGGCGTCGGCGTCGCACTCGACGTCGGCCGGCCGCAACTTCCGACAGAAGGACGCTTCCGGGCCATTCCCGTCGACGCCGACGCCCACGAGTCGGTGGTCGTAACACTCCGGCACCGTGTGGACCAGGAGGTAGATCGACTCCGACTCGAAGTCGGTGGCGTCCACGAACTGCCGGAGGGTCCGGGCCTCGGGGACGTCGGCGAACGTGAACGCCGCGACGTCCTCGCGGCTCGTCAGGTGTTCGTACGCTCCGGGACGTCCCGATTTGATGTCGTCGCTCCGCGTGAGGAGGACGGCGCGGTCGGCGTTGCGGACCCGGGCGACCTCGTAGTTCTCGACTGAACCGATCGCGGGCGGGCGCGACACGTCCGGCGGGGAGTGCTGACAGCCGGCCAGCGCCGTGGCGACGCCGGTCGTCAGGACGGAGAGGGCCTCTCGTCGGGACCAGTCGGGCATCGGCGGCGGTTGCCCGCCGGGCGGCAAATACTTTCCCACTCTCCAACTGGAACGACACCGGGTCGATATCGGATACTGATAATTCGAAACCCGTAGCCATCCCGTACCCGATCGGCAATTTTAAGCCGATGAAACGGAGTCTCTCCCGCAACTGCCAGTGTTCTCGCTCAACCCCGTTCGAACGGTGCTCGTGCTCATCGGGGTGGTCCTCGCCCGGATGGGACTCATCGAGCGCGACAGGGCCGAACGGGCCATCGACCTGGCGTGGCCGCGCATCGTCACCGGCCTCGCCCGGATGTCGAAGTCGACGGCGGACGTGGCGATGGTCGGGACCGCGCTCGGGTCCTCGGCCATCGCCGGCGTCGGCTACGCCTCGCCGTTCTGGGGCCTCGCGTTCGCGCTCGGCGGCGGCGTCGCCGGCGGGACCATCGGCCTCGTCTCCCAGCGGTTCGGCGCGGGCGCGATGGACGAACTCGCGCTCTCCGTGAAGGCGAGCGCGCTGGCCGCCGTCGCCATCACGCTCCCGATGACGCTCCTGTTCGCGCTGGTCCCAGGCGTCCTGATCGACCTCGTCGGGTCCGGCGAGGCGGCCACCGCCTACGGCGCGGACTACCTCCGCGTCGTGAGCGTCGGCGTCCCGTTCGCGGCCGTCAACCTCGTGGGGAGCAGGACGCTCGTCGGCGCGGACGACGCCTGGACGCCGATGGTGATCCGCGGCGGCGGCGCGATAGTGAACGTCGTCGTCAACGCCGTCCTCATCTTCGGCCTGGGGATGGGCGTCGTCGGGGCCGCCGTCGGGACGGTGGTCGCGAACGTCCTCGTCACCGCGGGGTTCGGCGTCGGACTCGCTCGCGGCGGCCTCCCGGGCGTCGGCGAGTTCCCGGTGCGGATCCCGCTCTCGGGACCGCACATCGACCACGCGCTACTCGGGGACCTGCGGGAGATGTCCACGCCGCTGATAGCGACCAACCTCGCCCGCAGCGGGGCCCAGTTCCCGAAACTCGCGATCATCGCCCTCTTCGGGCCGAACGTGGTCGCCGCCTACGTCGTGGCGATGCGCGTCCGCGCGCTGATGGACACCCCGAACTGGGGGTTCAGCCTCTCCTCGTCCAGCCTCGTCGGACAGGCCCTCGGCGAGGACGACGAGCGGGAGGCGGGCGCGTGGGCCAGCGACATCATGCAGTTCTCCGTGGCGGCGTACGTGCTCATCGCCGCCGGCGTCCTGGCGTTCACCGGCCCCATCGCCCGGGTGTTCGTCGACGACCCGGCCATCCTCCCGCTGGTGACGACGTTCCTCGTCGTCGCGGCGTTCAGCGTCGTGTTCAACGGCGTCTACGGGGGGTCGACGGGGCCGCTCCGGGCCAGCGGCGACACCCGCTGGCCGATGTACGCCCAGCTGGCCGGGATGTACCTGGTGGCGCTCCCCGTCGCCTACCTCGGCGTCGTCACCCCGCTCGGCATCGACGCGCTGTACGCCGCCATCGTCCTTGAGATGGCCGTCCCCGCGGCTATCACCTACCACCGCTACCGCTCGGACGTCTGGAAGGTGGTGAGCCGCGACTACCGGCCGGACGCGCCGGCCACCGGTGACTGACTCGGGGCGACGACTGCCCGGGACCGACTCGCCCGGAGTCGCCGCCTCCGACGCACAGATTAAGTGGGCGACCGACGTTGTGGGAAGGGAACAGTGGTCACGACTATCGACCGGTTCGAGGAGACCCTTCGCGCCCACGACTGCGAGGTGAGTCGGACGACCCCGACCGGGTTCGACGAGACGCTCGCGGACGTCGTCCGGGAACCCGCCGTCGGCGTCTCGCTGCGCGACCCGGCGCTGTCGCTCCCGTCGACCGTCGACGATCGACCGACGCCGGCGGGCCTCAGGGACGCCGTCACGGGCGTGACGCCCGTCGCCTTCGCCGTCGCCGAGCGCGGGACCCTGGCGATTCCCGCGACGGCGGACGGCGCGGAACCCGTGAGCCTCTACCCCGAGCGCCACGTCGCCGTCGTCAGAGCGGAACAGGTCGTTCCAGACACCGGCGCCGCGTTCGAGCGCCTGGAGTCGACGCTCGCCGCCGACCGCGACTCCGTCGTCATGGCGACCGGACCGAGCGCGACGGGCGACATGGGCGAACTCGTCCGGGGCGTCCACGGCCCCAGCGAGGTCCACGTCGTGGTCGTCGAGGGAGGTGAGGCGGCGTGAGTCGGAGCGACGGCCGCCGGGAGAAGGCCGCCCGCATCCGCCACCTCCTGGAGACCGAGTCCGACGCCGTCCACGAGAACACCGGCCACATGAACCGCGAGCGCTACCGGTCGGTCGCGGAGGTGGACTACGACGCGCTCCGGGACGAGGCGCGAGCGATCAAGGAGGACGCAATCGGGCGCCTGCCCGACCTGATCGAGCAGGTGAAGACCTCTGTCGAGGAGAACGGGGGAACGGTGTACGTCGCCGACGACGCCGCCGACGCCAACCGGTACGTCGAGCGGGTCGCGGCCGACCGGGACGCCGAGACGGTCGTCAAGAGCAAGTCGATGACCACCGAGGAACTGGACCTGAACGAACACCTCGCCGACGGCGGCTACGACGTCTGGGAGACGGACCTGGGCGAGTTCGTC
The DNA here is from genome assembly GCA_964565905.1 of uncultured Halobacteriales archaeon. Lineage (GTDB taxonomy): Archaea > Halobacteriota > Halobacteria > Halobacteriales > Haloarculaceae > Halomicrobium. The sequence goes on along the minus strand of CAZMGU010000062.1, from coordinate 722 downwards.
GTCCAGGTCGCCGGGGAAGCCCCCTCCCACCTCGTCGGCCCGGGCCTCCACAAGTCCCGCGAGGAGATAGCGACCCTGTTCGAGGCCCACTTCGACCCGGACGAACCCCTGGAGACCGCACAGGACCTGACCCGCTTCGCCCGGGACTACCTGGGCGAGCGCATCCGCGAGGCGGACGTCGGGATGACCGGCGCGAACTTCGTCGTCGCCGAGAGCGGGTCCATCGCGCTGGTTACCAACGAGGGCAACGCCCGCAAGTGCGTGGTGACGCCGGAGACGCACGTCGCCGTCGCCGGCGTCGAGAAGATACTCCCGACCGCGGCCGACCTCCGTCCCTTCTCGGAGATAATCGCCCGCGCCGCGACGGGCCAGGACGTCCCCCAGTACCTCTCCCTGCTGACCCCGCCCGTCGACTCGCCGCCGCTCGACTTCGACGAACCGGACGTGCCCATCGCCGAACGAGGTGATCCGTCCGCCGACCGCGAGTTCCACCTCGTCCTCGTCGACAACGGCCGCCTCGCGATGCGCGAGGACGACGAGTTGCGGGAGACGCTGTACTGCATCCGGTGCGGTGCCTGCGCCAACTCCTGTTCGAACTTCCAGCACGTCGGCGGCCACGCCTTCGGCGGCGAGACGTACACCGGCGGCATCGCGACGGGGTGGGAGGCCGGCGTCCACGGCCTCGACAGCGCCGGCGAGTTCAACGACCTCTGTACCGGCTG
>CAZMGU010000061.1:0-13396 GCA_964565905.1 uncultured Halobacteriales archaeon | reverse complement strand
TGACGGGCGTCCGCGTCTCGCTGACCGACCGGTGTAACTTCGACTGCGTCTACTGCCACAACGAGGGACTGGGCGACACTCGCGGACCGATGGCGCCCCGCGACCACGAGATGAGCGCCGACGACGTCGTCCGGTTCCTCGACGTCGCCCGCGAGTTCGGCGTCGACGCGGTGAAGTTCACCGGCGGCGAGCCCATGCTCCGCGGCGACCTGGCGGACGTCGTCCGACGGACGCCGGCCGGGATGGCGGCCTCGATGACGACGAACGGCACCTTCCTGCCGGGTCGCGCCGCCGAACTCGCCGACGCCGGACTCGAACGGGTCAACGTCTCGCTCGACGCGCTCGACCCCGAGCAGTTCGCCGAGGTGACGCAGACCGGTGCGTTCGACCGGGTGCTCGACGGCGTCGAGGCGGCGCTCGAAGCGGGCCTCGACCCCGTCAAGCTCAACGTCGTCCTCCTCCGGGAGACGGCGGCGCAGGTCCCCGAACTGGTCGACTTCGTCGCCGACCGGCCGGGACTCCGCCTCCAGCTCCTCCAGTACATGCCCGAACTGACCGGCAATCCCGAGTGGGCCGTCGACGTCGACGACGTCCACGAGTGGCTCGAAGGGAGGGCGGACCGGGTGGAGACCCGCGAGATGCACGGACGACGTCGCTACTGGGTCGGTGGCACCGACGACGCGACGGGCGGGATGGTCGAGGTCGTCGACCCCGTCGGCAACGAGGAGTTCTGCGCGAACTGCCACCGCGTCCGGGTGACGCACGACGGGCAACTCAAGGGGTGTCTCAACCGCTCGGACGACCACCGCTCGATGGGGGAGATGACGCGCGCCGAGATTCGTAAGGTCTTCCGCGAGACGGTCGCGAACCGGGTCCCCTACTACGGCGAGTACGTGGTCGAGGAGGACGGCGAGTGGGTCGTCAGCGACGAATACGTCGACGCCGTCGCCGAACCGTCGGACTAGCCGTCGGTGGGTCGGTCGTTGGGTCCGGTCCAGCAGTGACCGTCCGCTACGTGCTGGGTGCGGGTGTGAACGAAGTGGGTGGTTCTGTGATTCTCCGTTGGAAGAAACGGAAGTAGCAACATCCAGAAAGACCTCGGTCCGCTTAACTCGCGCGGACCGCACTGCGCTCCTCGCTCACAGCGTTCGCTCCGGTGCTTGTGGGTCCGTGCTTCGTTCACCGTCCCTCGCCCTTTCAGTCCTCCAGGCCGCACCGCAGGCAGCCCTGCCCTTCCCCAGGTCGCGCGCCGCTCGCAGTCGCTCGCGGCCGCGCTCCCGGCCGAACGCAGGCAGTGCGGTCAGGAAGCGGTCGCGCGGACGGTCCCGCGCGACCGGGGAGGTGTGGTGGACGGTTCGCGAGCGCGGGCCGAAGGCCGCGCGAGCTATGCTGTCCCTGGAGTCTTGCGCGAACGAAGTGAGCGCAAGGCTCAGGAGAGCTTGCTCTCCTGGTGGACTGAAAGGGCGAGGCGGGGTGGCAGAATCTGCGCCGGCGCTATCCGAGCGTAGCGAGGATATCCGGCACAGATTCCGCGAGCGCGCCGAGGGCTTTCGAAGTAGTTACAGCTACGTTTAGAGCTAACAGCTTGGTCCAACCAATCCCTCGGTCTGTGACCTGTATCGACCGTTCGTTACGTCTCGAAGGTGGCCGTGGCCCCGTCCGACAGCGCGCCCTCCAGTTCCGCCACCCCGGGTTTGTCGACCCGGTCCGGGTTCGCGCGGACCGCGACGGACTGGTGGCCGAGCGGGACGAACCCCAGGTCCAGTTTCTCGGCGGTCGACCGCAGTCCGAGGCCGGCGTCGGCGTTCCCCTGGGCGACCCGGCGCGCCGGGCCTTCGTGGCCGGGGACCGGTCGCTCGACGCCGTCTATCCGCTCCCGGAGCGCTGCCGGCGACTCGCCTCGTTGCGCCGCAAACTCGTCGAGCGCCGCGTCGAAGGCCTCGCGCAGCCCCGACTGCCCGCGGGTGACGAACGCCCGGTCCCCGTCGACGAGAGCGGCGAGTCCGTCGACGTCGCCGTCGGGGCTGACCACCAGCCCCCACTCGCGCGTCCACCCGCCTAGTTCCGTTCCGGCCCGGTCGTCCCCCTCCCCGGTCACCACGGCGAAGTCCGGCACGCCGCCGGCGAGTCGGCGCTCGCCCTCCGCGGACCCGACGGTCAGGTAGCGCGTCCGGGGGACGGCGTCGAGCAGGTCCCAGAGGACGGGGTCGGCCTCGCCGACGCCGAACAGGCGCGGCGGCCGGACGTCGGTGCCGAACAGGTCGACGGCGACGCGCTTGCCCGCTTCCAGCAGCGACGTCTCGGCCGCCATCTCGACGATGCCGTCGGCGTTCGTCAGGGTCGTCGTCGCGCCGCTCCCCCTGTCGACGGGGTAGGCCAGCGTCCCACCGCCGCCGTCGGTGACCAGTCCGACCGGGAGCAGGCGGTGGCGGCCCTCTTCGTAGCGGACGTCCGCGCCGAGTTCGGCCCGCCGTCGCGGGCGCTCCAGCGGCGGCCGCCCCGCGGCTTCGCGGAGGGCGGGGGCGACCAGCGTCCGGAACACCGACAGCGCGGACACTGGGTACCCCGGGAGGCCGACGAACGGCGTCCCGTCGAAGCGGGCGACCAGCGTCGGCTTGCCGGGTTTGAGCGCGACGCCGTGGTGCAACTGCTCGCCGCGCTCGTCGACGACGTCGGAGAGGACGTCCACGGCGCTGGCGCTGGTGGCGCCCGAACTGAGTACGAGAGCGCACTCCGCCGCGGCGTCGGTCAGGGTCCGCTTCATCTCCTCGGGGTCGTCGCCGACGGTGGGATACACCGCCGGCGCACCACCGGCGTCCCGGACGGCGGCGGCGACGGACCGGCCGTTGACGTCGTAGATCTCGCCGCGCTCGGGGTGCAGGTCCTCGCCTGGGGCGACCAGTTCGTCGCCCGTCGAGACGACGGCGACGCGGGGCCGGCCCCGGACCGCGACGGTCTCGCGGCCGAGGGCGGCCAGCAACCCCGACTCGCGGTTCGTGACGACGGTTCCCGGCCCGAGCGCCCGCTCGCCGGCCGCGACGTCGTCGCCGGCCGGCATGACGCCTTCGCCGGGCGTGACGGTTGTCCGAACGGCGACGTTCTCCGCCCGACGGCTTGTCCGTTCGACCATCACCACGGCGTCGGCACCGGGCGGCATCACCGCCCCGGTCGACACCTCGACGGCAGTCATCGGTTCGACCGCCGCGTCGGGTTCCTCGCCGGCGTGGACCTCGCCGACGACCGCCAGAACCGTGGGGGCGGCCTCGCTCGCGCCGACGGTGTCGGTCGCGCGCACGGCGTAGCCGTCCACGCTCGCCCGGTCGAACCCCGGGACCGCGAGGTCCGCGTCCACCCGCTCGGCGAGGACGCGTCCCCGCGCTTCCGCGAGCGGGACGCGCTCGGTCCCGCCGTCCAGGTCGAACCCCGCGACGGTCTCCCGGACCTCGTCGGGGTCGGCCAGGGTCAGGAACTCCGTGCGGTCGCTCACGCGACGGCCTCCCAGTTCTCGACGGCGACCGTCTCGCCGGCCGGGAACCCCTCGGCGGACTCGGGGACGACGACCCAGCCGTCGGCCTCGGTGACGCTGGAGAGGACGCCGGACCCCCGGGTTCGCGTCGGCGTCGCCGTCCCGCCGTCGAGGGCGACGCGGGCGTAGGTCCGCATCCCCGGTTCGCTGGCTATCTTGCGGGCGAGCGTCGCCTCCGTCACCGGTGGGACGGTGACGGGGAGTCGCGCGGCGCGGGCGACGGCGGGCCGGAGGAGCGCCATCGCCGTCACGAGACAGCCGACCGGATACCCGGGGAGCACGAGGACGGGCGTGTCGTCGACGGCGGCCACGCCGCCGGGATGCCCCGGCCGGAGACCGACCCCGTGGACGTGGAGGTCACCGACCGACTCGACGGCCGCCGGGACGCGGTCGCGGTCGCCCATCGACGTGCCGCCGAGCGTCGCCACCACGTCCGCCCCGGCGGCGGCCTCGGCGATCGATTCGCGCAGTGCGGCCTCGTCGTCCGGGACGGGGTCGCGCACCGAGACGGTGCAGCCCCAGCGTTCGACGTACCGACCGACGGTCAGGCCGTTCGTCGCGACGGTCTCGCCCGGGGCCGGGTCGTCCGCGACGAGTTCGTCGCCGGTCTGGACGAGCGCGACGTCGGGACGCCGGAAGACGGCGACCGCGTCGACGCCGACGGCCCGGAGCAGGCCCAGGTCCGCCGGACGCAGGCGGTGACCGGCCTCGAACGGCGTGGTCCCCGCTGCGACGTCCTCGCCGACGGGCGCGACGTTCTCGCCCGGTGCGACCGCGGCGAACACCGTCAGGTCGTCGTCGACCCGTTCCGTCGCCTCCACTTTCACGACCGCGTCGGCGCCCGCCGGCATCTCGGCCCCCGTGTCCACCCGGACGGCCGTCTTCGGTGCCACGGCGTCGTCGACCGCGAGTCGCGCCGGCGAGCGCTCGCCGGCCTCGACGGTGTCGCTCGCGCGGACGGCGTACCCGTCCATCGCCGCCCGTTCGTAGTGGGGGACGGCCCTGTGAGCGGTGACGGCGTCGGCCAGCACCCGGCCGTCCGCGTCGGCGAGCGCCAGTCGCTCCCGTCCAGTCACCGGCGTCGCCAGCGACGCGGCCCGCTCCCTGGCCTCGGCGACCGGCGTGAAGTCGGTCGGTCCCGTCATCGTCGCGCCAGCGCCAGGACGTGGTGAATCTCCGGCAGGAGCACCCGCTCGACGCCGAGGCGGACGGCGTCGGGGTCACCGGGGAAGGCGTAGACGGCCGTTCCGTCGGCGACGCCGCCGGTCGCCCGGGTGAGCATCGCCGCCGTGCCGACCCGCTCGTGGCTCAACCGCCGGAAGTACTCGCCGACGCCGGGAAGTTCCGCGTCGAGCAGGGGCCGTATCGCCTCGACCGTCACGTCGTCGGACGTCAGCCCCGTCCCGCCGGTGGTGACGACGGCGTCGACGTCGCCGACGCACGAATCAACCGCCTCGCGGACGGCCGTCTCGTCGTCCGAGACGACTCGCTGGACCTCGACGTCGTGGCCGGCGTCCTCGACGACGTCGCGCGCCGCTGGGCCGCTCTCGTCGGCGGTCGCCGACCGGGAGGTCGAGACGGTGAGGACGGCGAACGTCCGCGTCGCGTCTGCGTCCCCGTGGTGGTGGTCGCGCCCGTCGTGCCCGCCCCGGTCGCGGTCGTCGGTCACGGTTCCCCCTTGCGCTTCTCGACGACGCGGACGTCCTCGATGCGGGCGTCGGGGTACTCGCCGTCCGCGTCCTTCTCGGCGCTCTTGACCATGTCGAACACCGTCAGGAGCGCGCGCGTGACGCCGTTGAGCGCCTCCATCTCGACCCCGGTCTGGCCGTTCGAGGAGACGGCGACGGTGCTCTCGACGGCCGCGTCAGCCACCACGAACTCGACGGTGACGCCGTCGACGGGTATCTGATGGCACAGCGGAATGTCGTCCCAGGTGCGCTTGACGGCCTGGACGGCTGCGACGCGGGCGGTCGCGAGGACGTTCCCCTTCGCGACGTTCCCCGCGTCGATGGTCGCCGCCGTCTCCGGTCCGAGGACGACCCGGCCAGAAGCCACCGCGCGCCGGTCGACGGTCGCCTTGTCGCCCACGTCGACCATCTGGACCCGGTCGTTCTCGTCGATGTGACTGAACTCGTCCATGAGTGTGGCCACTCGTCCACGTTACAAACGATTCTTCGTAGGGACGAGCTTTGCACCAGAGGGAAAGTATACGTGTGTACGGAGAGGATCGGCGTTCGTGTACGTCCTCGGTATCTCTGGGCCCTCCGACGCCGGCAAGACGACGCTCGTCGAGCGTCTGGCGAGTCGCCTGTCGGAGCGCGGGTCGGTCGCGACGGTCAAGCACCTCACGCACGCGCCCGACGTCGACACCGAGGGGAAGGACACCGCCCGCCACCGCGCCGCCGGCGCCGCGGCGACCTACGGTCTCACGGACGACGACGACTGGTTCGCGACGGGGGCGGACCGCTCGCTCGACGGGACGCTCGACAAACTGGCTCCCGACTACGACTACGCCCTCGTCGAGGGGTTCTCCGACGCCAGAATCCCGACCGTCGCGCTCGGCGGCCGCGACCACGCCGGCGAGCAGGTGGCGGCGGCGCCGACCGCTGACGACCTCGACCTCGACTCGGTCGTGGGCGCGCTCCACGACCGCGAGCCCTACGAGACGCTGGGGTCGCTCGTCGCGGAGGTGAAGCGATCCGCCCGGCAGGACCGGGCCGGCGCTATCGCCACCTTCACCGGCCGCGTGCGCGAGCGCGACGACCCCGACGACGACCCGACGGAGCGCCTGGAGTTCGAGAAGTACGACGGCGTCGCGGAGGACCGACTGGGGACCATCCGCGACGACCTGCTCGACCGCGACGGCGTCCATGCGGTCGCCTTCCACCACCGGACTGGGGTCGTCCCCGCCGGCGAGGACGTCGTCTTCGTCGTCGTGCTCGCCGGCCACCGGACCGAGGCGTTCCGAGCCGCGTCGGACGGCATCGACCGCCTCAAGGCGGAGGTGCCGCTGTTCAAGAAGGAGGTCACCGTCGACGACGAGTTCTGGGCCCACGAGCGGTCCTGACCGGCGGCGTCCGTCCGGCCGCGACCGGTAGCTACGTCGGTGAACTGGACCCGGGAGTGGCGACCGCGCCGGAAGGGATAAGGCTGTGTTGACGAGCATGAAGGAGTATCGTTATTATTGTCGGATTCGTTCGGATAAGCAGGACAAATGGTTCCCGAACGAAACTGTATCCGTTCGAGAAGTGGCCGAACGTGTTGCGCGAACTCGCCAGCGCGGGAGCGGCCGTGAGCGACTGGATACCGACGACGTGTATGCGCTGTGCCGTCGGCTGTGGTCACCTCCAGCGGGGCGTCGACGTCGGCTACGGCGTCGACGTGGTCCGTGGCGACGCGACCCACCCCGTGAACCAGGGGCTCGCCTGCCAGCGGGGCGTCCGGGAGAGCCAGGACCCCGACGGGGAGTGGCTCACCCGGCCGCTCGTGCGCCGCGACGGCGAACTCGTCCCGACGACGTGGGACCTGGCGCTGGCGGCGGTCGTCGGGGCGTTCGAGAGCGTCCTCGACGGCGACGGCGAGGTGGGCGTCCTCGGCAGCGGACAGCAGACGAACGAGGCGGCCTACGCGCTCGGCAAACTAGCGCGCGGCGGCTTCGGGACGCGGTACTACGACGCGAACACGACGCTGTGCATGGCCAGCGCGGTGACGGCCTACTACCAGGCGTTCGGCAGCGACGCGCCGCCCTGTACGTACGACGACATCCCCGAGGCCGACAGCCACGTGATCTGGGGGGCGAACCCCGCGACGGCGCATCCGGTGCTGTTCCGCTGGATCCGGCAAGCGGCCGGCGAGGAGGACGTCGAGATGGTCGTCGTCGACCCCGTCGAAACCGACACCGCCGAACACGCCGACGCCCACGTCGCGCCGGAACCGGGCAAGGACCTCGCGCTCGCCCGCGCGGTGCTCGCCCGACTGGTCGAGACCGACCGGGTCGACCGCGAGTTCGTCGCGGCGGCGACCGAGGGGTTCGACGACCTCGTCGCGACGCTGCCCGACGCCGATTCGGCGGCCGCCGACGCCGGCGTCACGACGGCCGACGTGGACCGCCTCGCCGACGCCTTCGACCGCGACGCGCTCTGTTACTGGGGGATGGGCGTCAACCAGCACGTCCAGGGGACCGAACTCGCCCGCGCCCTGATCGACTGCTGTCTGGCGACGGGGAATCTCCGGCCCGGCGGCGGCCCGTTCTCGCTCACCGGCCAGGCCAACTCGATGGGGACGCGCGTCTGCTCGTCGAAGGGCACCTGGCCGGGCCACCGGCCGTTCGAGGACCCCGACGAGCGAGCGCGGGTTGCCGACGCCTGGGACGTCCCGGTCGCCCGTCTCCCGGACGACCCCGGTCCCGGCCCCGTCGGCGTCGTCGAGGCCGTCGACGACGACGTCGAGGCGGTCTGGACGGTCGCGACCAACCCCGTCGCCGGGATGCCCGACGCGAGCGCCGCCCGCGAGCGACTCGACGACGCCTTCCTGGTCGCTCAGGACGCCTTCCGCACCGAGACGACCGAACTGGCCGACGTCGTCCTGCCGGCGGCGACGTGGGGCGAGTCCGCCGGGACGACGACGAACATGGAGCGGACCGTCTCGCGCGTGCGGCCGGCCACCGACGTCCCCAGCGGCGTCCGGACCGATCTGCGGATACTCGCCACCGTCGGCGGGCGCCTCTTTCCCGACCTGTTCCCCGAGACGTCCCCCGACCCGGAGTCCCTGTTCGAGGAACTCCGCGAACTCACCGCCGGCACCCCCGCGGACCTGTCCGGCATCGACTACGACCGGCTCGAAGCGGAGACGGCCGTGCGCTGGCCCGCACCGGACGCGACGTCCCAGGGCGGCTACCGGTACTACGAGGGGAGCGACGGCGAGGGGGACGGATCCGGCGAGGGAGGCGACGCGGCCGGCGACGGAGACGCCGACGCCGCCGAGTCGTGGACGTTCCCGACCGCCTCCGGCAGGGCGCAGTTCTCCACCGGTCGACAGGAGGACCTCCCCGAACCCGTCGACGAGGCGTACCCGCTCACGCTGACCACGGCGCGCGAACCGGACGGGTACAACACGGGGATCCGGTCGCGGTCCGTCGACGACCTGCCCCCCGTCGTCGCGCGCGTCCACCCCGACACGGCCGCCGAGAGCGACGGGGTCCGCGACGGGGAGACGGTCGTCGAATCCCGGCGCGGTGCCGTTCCGGCGACCGTCGACCCGGATACGGCCGTCCCCGCGGGCCTCGTCTGGCTACCGATCCACCACCCGTCGACGAACCGCCTGACCATCGACGCGCTCGACCCGCAGTCGAAGGAGCCACACTTCAAACAGTGCGCCGTGCGGCTGGTCGCGCCGGAGCGGCGGGAGAGCGCCGCGGAGACGCTCGCCGCGGACGACTGAGGCGTCGTCGCCACGCACCGGCCCGTTCCGCGGCGCGGACCGCCGAACGAGGGGGCTGGCAGGGAGTCCGCAGGGAGAACGCCCGTTCCGGTACTTCGTGCCCGGTTGCCCACTTCCCCGGAATCAATTCAAATATTTGGCTTCCCTAGAGCTATAATCGTCGTAATTGACTAGGAAAACGAGTAGAATGTCGACTAACGTTAGTTGTTTCGGAGAGATGAGCAACGTTCGTCAAAAGACCATCCGCGACGATCGTGATAGATCGGTGACGGGGCGCGAGCGGCCGGGGGCCGTTCGCCGCCACCGGGGGGTCGGCGGATGGGACTGATCCGGATGACGAAGTGGCGGACGCTCGTCCTCGCCACCGTCGGGTTCAACTTCTCGTTCCTCATCTGGTTCTCCTTCGCTCCGTTCACGGAGCCGATGGCCGCGGAGTTCGGGCTCTCGCTGGCCGAAATCGGGGTCCTCGCGAGCGCCGCCATCTGGCTCGCACCCTTCGGTCGGATACTGACCGGCTGGCTCTCGGACCGCTTCGGCGCGCCGACGGTGTTCGCCATCGTGCTCGCCTACGTCGGCGTGTTCTCGATGGCCAGCGCCTTCGCCGAGAGCTACGCGGTGTTCTTCGTCGAGCGCCTCATCGTCGCGACGGCGGGGATAACGTTCGTCGTGGGCATCCAGCACGTCGCGGAGTGGTTCGACGAGGCCCAGCTCGGGACCGCCGAGGGCATCTACGCCGGCGTCGGCAACGCCGGCGCGGCGGCCGGTGCGCTCCTCCTCCCCCGCGTCTTCGGGCCGGACTGGAGCGGGCCGCTCTTCGAGACGAACTGGCGGGCGGCCTTCTTCTACACCGGGGTCGTCTCCGTCCTGCTCGCCGTGGTCTACTACTCGCTGGGCGAGGCGGCGAAGTCCGAGGAGAAGCGCCGCGCTACCGCGGAGAGCGCCACCCTGAAGCAGTGGGTCCACACCGCCACCCGGTACGGAACGGTCGTGCTCGCGCTGGCCTACGTGATGAGCTTCGGCCTCGAACTGTCGATGAACGGCTGGCTCGCCACGTACTACCGCGAGGGGTTCGCGACGGACAGCCTGGTGCTGGCCAGCACCTTCGCGGCCACGTTCTCCGTCGCCGCCGGCCTGTTACGCCCCATCGGCGGCTACGTCAGCGACCGACTCGCCCGCGAGGAGCGGGACGTCCTCCCGTGGTTCACGGGCCGCTACCGCGAACAGTGGACGTTCGTCTCGCTCTGTCTCGTCGTCGTCGCCATGGCCGGGATGACGCTCGCCGGTCTCAGCGGCCGGGTACTGCTCGCCGTCGCCGCGGGCTTCCTCGTCGGCACGGCCTGTGCGTTCGCCGAGGGGGCCATCTTCGCCCAGGTGCCGGCGATGTTCCCCGACAGCTCCGGCTCCGTCGCCGGCGTCGTCGGCGGCGTCGGCACCGTCGGCGGCATCGTCTACCCGCTGGTGTACTCGTCGACCCTCATGCCCAACCTTCACGTCGGCTACGCGCTCGTCGCCGTCTCCATGGTTCCGATACTCCTCCTGAACGCGTGGGTCTACCGCCCGGCCATCGCCAGGCGCGCCAGCACGGACGGCTGGCTCGTCGACGCCGCGGACGCCGGAGCGGTCGCCGCCGACGATGACTGAGCCGGCGTCGACCGGTCGGAGAGCGGAGCGCCGACCCGGTGAGAGCGGTGGAAGCGGGCAGAGCCGCTCGGCGCTGATACTCGCGGGCGGTCGCTCGACGCGCTTCGGCGACGCCGACAAGGCGGTCGCCACCGTCGACGGCACGCCGATGGTTCGGCGCGTCGCCGAGCGAGTCGGTGGGGTGACCGACGAACTCGTCGTGAACTGCCGGGCGACCCAGCGGGAAGCGGTCGTCGACGCGCTGGACGGCCTGGCGCATCGGGTCGCGGTCGACCCGGTCCCCGACGGCGGCCCCGTCGCCGGGATGCGCGCCGGACTGCGAGTCGCGAGCGGGGACTCGGTCGGGGTCGTCGGGTGCGACATGCCGCTGGCCGACCCGGCGCTGTTCGACCGCCTGTTCGAGACGGGCGGCGACGTCGCGGTTCCCCGGGCCGACGACCGGCTCCAGCCGCTACACGCCGTCTACGACCCGGACCGCGCCCGCGCCGCGTGCGACGGAACGATAGCGACCGGGTCGCGACGACTGGCCGACGTCCTCGCCCGCCTGGACCCGGTGGTCGTCGACGTCGACGCCGACGAACCCTTCACGAACGTCAACACCCGCGCCGACCTCGCCGCCCTCACCGACCGGTGACGTCGTCGGGAGCGGACGGTCGGCGCGTCGGCGGGGTCGAGGGTCCCCCGTTCAGAGCAGTTCGTCGGCCTTGGTGTCCGCCGCGACGTCCGTGTCGAGGTCGATGGCCTGGATCATCTCCACTAGCTGTTCGAGTTGCGGGAACGTGTAGACGGTGAGGTCGACGTCGCCGCCCCCGGTGTTCACGATGTGGGAGTCGATGACGAACACCAGGTCGGAGTCGGGCCACCCGCCCATCTCGTCGATTATCACGGGCGTGCTGTCCACGACGAGCGTCGGGGTGGTCATGTCGATGGTGGCGTCGAGGACGTTCGCCCACCCGTCGATGAACCCCGAGGTGAGGATGTTGCCTATCTCCTGGAGGCCGCTGCGTTCCATGTCGGAGAATCCGTCGCCGTCGCTCGTGCCCATCCCGCCCATCATCTGCTCGACGAGGTGCGCGGCGTCGTCCCGGTCGAGGACGAAGAGGACGTAGCCGCCCGGCGCGTCGGTCAGTTCCACGTAGATGCCGACCCGCGGCTCGTCGCCGAGGTGGGTCTTCACGTCACCGACGTCGAGGAAGTTGATCTGCGAGGTGCGCACCTCGGCGGGCACGCCCGTCAGCTGTTCGAGGTGGCCGGCGACCGACCTGGACCCCTCCTTGGCCATCTTGTTGAAGAGGTCGAGTTTCCGGACGTCGACTTCCAGACTCATACCCTGACGTGCGCAGGGACGGGCTTAACCCCACCGACGGGCGTGCGACGCGTCGCTCCGGTGACGGGAGCGTCGCGAGAAGGAGGCGGCGGCGGTTACGCGTCGTCGACGTCGAGCGGGAACTGCTCCCCCTCCGTGACCGTCTCGCGGACGACCGCCGTGGTGAGTTCGGCCACCTCGGCGGCCGTCAGCAGGCCACCGACGCGTTCGTTCAGCGACGAGACGTCGGTGAACTTCCCGACCGCGACCACGTCGTGTTCGCCGGTCACCTCGTAGACGGTGATCAGCCGGTCGTCCTCGGCCAGTCGCTCCGTCAGCGCCTCGCGGTCGCCGTTGGTGGCGATGATCTGCAGGACGGCGGTGACGTCGTAGCCGAGCGCGTCGTAGTCGAGCACCGGTTCGGGGTCCCCGACGATCCCCCGCCGTTCGAGCGAGTCGAGGCGCTGTTCCACGACCGGGACGGAGAGCCCGGTGTCCTTCGACAGGTCGTGTGGCGTCGCGCGGCCGTCCGCGAGCAGGGCGTTGACGACCTGCCGGTCGGTGTCGTCGACTTCCATCCTACACGGCGTCTGGTCCGCTGTTACCGGTCCGGACCTGGACGGCGTCCGTGACCGGGAGGACGAAGATCTTGCCGTCGCCCGGCTCGCCCGTGTGGGCGGCCTCGCGGATGGCCGCGACGACGTCGTCGGCGGGGACGTCCGCGACGACGCACTCGATCTTCACCTTCTGGTGGAGGTCCACGACGTACTCCTCGCCGCGCCACTGCCCCTTCTTCGCGGGCTGTGAGCCGCGGCCGGAGACGTTGGTCACCGTCAGCGACGGGGCGCCGACGTCGGTCAGCGCTTCCTTGACGTCCGCGAGTTTGTCGGGGCGAACGACCGCCGTTACCATCTGGATGCTGTCGTCAGTTTCGCTCATTAGATCTCACCTTCGCTGGATTCCGCACCGCTGTCGTCCGTTCGCACGATACCACCGTCGGTCTGCACGTTACCGCCGTCGGTCGTGGCGACGCCGTCGTCGACCCCGAACTCGGGGTACGTGTCGACGCCGTGTTCGGAGATGTCGAGGCCGTCGCGCTCGTGGTCCGGGCTGACGCGGGCCTGCCCGGCGGCCTTGAGGAGGCCGAACACCGCCGCGGTCGCGATGACGGTCCACGCGGCGATGATGCCCACGAAGAGCACCTGGCTGACGAACCCGTCGACGATGAAGCCGACGTCTATCCCGCCGCTCCACGCGTCGACCGCGACGAAGGGGAACAGCAGCGCACCGAGGACGCCCGCGCTCCCGTGGACCGGGAAGACGGCGCAGACGTCGTCTATCTTCAGGCGCTTCTCCATGAAGCTGAAGACGACGGGGAGCTGCGCGCCGGCGAGGCCGCCGACCACGAACGCGCCCCACCAGGTGGTGGTGTCCGGGATGGACGTGATGCCGACGAGACCGGCCAGGAGGCCGTTGGCGACGTA
>CAZMGU010000060.1:0-13504 GCA_964565905.1 uncultured Halobacteriales archaeon | reverse complement strand
AGGACATCGTCACGATGGGGGCCAACGCCGCCCACCGGCTGATGGAGCGCAAGGGGCTGACGCCTGACGACGTCGGCCGCATCGACGTGGCGACGGAGTCGGCGTTCGACAACTCGAAACCCGTCTCCACCTACGTCGCCGGCTGTCTCGAACAGGTGTACGACGAGGACTTCCACCACGCCAACAAGGGCGAGCGGAAGTTCGCCTGCATCGCCGGCACGCAGAGCCTCGACGACGCCTACAACTGGATCCGCGCGGGGCGAAACCGCGGCAAGGCGGCCATCGTCATCGCCACCGACACGGCGCTGTACGCCCGCGACGACCCCGGCGAGGCGACCCAGGGCGCAGGTGCCGTGGCGATGCTCGTCGACGAGGACCCGAACCTCGTCGAACTCTCGACCGAGCAGGGCTTTGGCAGCGCCGACGAGACGGACTTCCTCAAGCCCAACCAGCAGTTCCCCTCCGTCGACGGCAAGCGCTCGATGAAGGTGTACCTCGCCCGCCTGCGCGAGGCCCTGGAGGACTACGAGGGACAGGTCGACGGCGTCCACCCCGAGGACTTCGCGCTCGTCCCCTTCCACACGCCGTTCCCCGGCATGGTCCGCAAGGCCGCCGCGCTGGGCTACCGGCACATCATCCGCGACACGGACGTCGAACTCACCGTCGCCGAGGAGATAGGTCGCCAGCCCCGCCGCGAGGAGTTCAAGACCCAGGAGCAGTACTTCGACGCCATCACGGAGTACACCGACGCGCTCACGGAGACCGAGCGCTACAAGTCCTGGTACGCCGACACCATCGAACCGACCCTCGAAATCGCCCGCGACGTCGGCAACTGGTACACCGGGTCGGTCCACGTCGCCCGCGCCGCCGGCCTCCGCCACGCGATGCGCAACGACCGCGACCTCGACGGCGCGAAACTCCTCCTCGCCTCCTACGGATCGGGTGCACAGGCGGAGATCCACCACGAGACCGTCGTTCCCGGCTGGGAGGAGGAGATCGAACAGCTCGACGTCGACGACCAGATCGACCGCCGCTACGACATCTCCTTCGAGGAGTACGAGGAGATACACGACGTCCACAACCACGACACCGAGACGGACGTCGAGGAACTGACCTCGCCCAGCGAGGAGTTCGTCTTCGACGGGTGGGGCCGGATGGGCGAGCGGAAGTACCGGTACGTGCGGTAGTCGTTGTACCGACCGCGAGTGTAGCGAGCGGTCGGCTCTTTTCACTGTCTCGCGCGTCGCGCGAACAGGTCCGCGATGGCCAGCGAGACGTGGAGCGCGATGGCGGAGACCAGCAGTCGCTCGTTCCACCGCCGCGAACTGAACTCCTTGATGTAGTACACCGAGAACGGTTTCTCGAACAGCGGCCAGAAGGGGTTGAGCGCCCGTTCCCACGACGCCGTCGACAGCAGGTCCATGAACACGTGGCTCAGGCCGCCGACGAGGAGGCCCGTCGCGACGAAGACGAATATCCACCCCCGTGACGGCGACCCGCCCTCGTCGAGGACCCAGCCGCGCCGCCGCATCGACGTCGTCACCGCGGTGGCGGCCAGTCCGCCGAGGACGGCGACGACGGCGACGAACGTGGCGGTGTGGGTCACGCCGTGGTGGGTGACGCTCGGCACGTACAGGTCGACGTCGGGGAAGACGGCCGCGGGGAGGACGACGGCGACGAACGCCGCGGTTCGCCGCCAGTACCACAGCGCCCAGGCGGGCGTCGCCCAGAACAGTCCCATCGCCAGGTGACCGAGGACGTCGACCATCGGACGCGACGGGCTAGGGGCCGGTAGCCGATAAGCGTGTTCTCGTCGACAACTGTGTGGCGGACCCTGCGATAGCAAGTCGCCCACTCATTCGGGCGACGGCCCTACGTTCGCGCGTATGACCGACGACAGCGACGACGGATCCGACGAGGCGGAGACGGAGGACCAGAACCAGTACGGCGGCGGGGACCAGGACGCCGACGCCGTCGAACAGACCGAGATGCGGGAGGGCGAGGAGGAGGAGGAGAGCGACGACGAGGACTGAAACGGACGCCGGCCAAACCCACTTTGCCGACCCGGCCGTCCGTTCCGGCGTGCACGACTACCACGTCCACTCCAACTACTCGGACGGCCGGTTCCTCTTCGGGATGGCCCGGGCCGCCGCGGAGGCGGGCCTCGACGGCGTCGGGTTCGCGGACCACTGCACCGTCACCGAGCGCGAGGAGCGGCGAGGGGAGCGCGCCGAGTACGGGTTCAACCTCGACCTGACGTACGAGCGCCGGCGGGCCGGCATCGAACGCCTCCGCGACCGGGTCGACGTCGCCGTCCACGACGCCGTCGAGATGGACTACGACCCCCGGGACGAGACCGCTATCCGTCGGTTCCTCGACGAAGCGGCGTTCGACTACGCCATCGGGAGCGTCCACGAACTCGACGACGCCAACGTGCAGGTGTCCTCGAACTACGCGAGTCGCCGGGACGCCGCCCTCGACGAACTCGTCGACGACTACTTCGAGAAACTGGTCGCTCTCGTCGACTCCGAACTGTTCGACGTGGCGGCGCATCCGGACCTCATCGAACGGACCGAACCGCTCCGCGGGCGGGCGACGGCGGACCAGTACGACCGCGTGGCGCGGGCCTTCGCGGACTCCCGGACGGTGCCTGAGATAAACGCCGGGCGGGCGCTCACCGACCTCGAACTCGTCCACCCGAGTCCGGACCTCCTCGATTCGTTCCGGGAGTACGACGTCGGCGTCACCGTGGGAACCGACTCGCACACGCCGGACGAAATCGGCCTGCGCGCGGAGTTCCTCCGGGAGTTCCTCGCCGAGTGGGACCTGGAACCCGTCGCGCCGCAGGGGCTGGACGGCTGATCGTTGCCCGTGGTCGGGCTAGGGCAGTTCTCGCATGCCGGCGAGCATCTCCTCCAGGTCCCCGTCCGCGATGGCCAGCGAGAACCCGTCGATGCGCGCCAGGTCGACGGCGTGGTCCCACATGTCGCCCTCGTTGAGGCCGTGGAGGACGACGGCGTTGGGCGTCGGCGTGACGACGCGCAGCGCGACGAGGGGGGACTCGCCGCGGGTGACGTTGGTGAACATCAGCGCGCGGTTCGTCGACTGCCCGTACAGCTGGTAGAACTCGTCCGAGGAGAGGCGGGTGATGGCGGCGATGGAGTTGATGACGGTGTGGCCCGCGACGGAGTCCTGCTCGCCGGCGACGAGTTCGGTCGCGCCGATGGCGTCGTAGTACCGGTCCAGCGGGACGTTGGCCGAGTACTCCCGCAGGTCGTGGACCACCTCCGAGTCGAACCCCGAGGAGAGGACGCGGGCGTGCTGGCGGATGTGCTCGCCGCCGCGGGACTCGTCGATGTCGAGCAGCGAGTCGACGACCCGGCGGACGACGCCGATGCCGGGGTTGTCGCGGCGGCCGCTCTCGTAGTCGGAGACGACGGAGGGGGAGACGTCGAGGGTGCCCGCCAGTTCCGTCTGGGACACCTCGAAGTCGGTCCGCCACTTGCGGATGGTCTCCCCCGGGTCGTCGGAGAGGGCGACCTCGCCGGCTATCTTCTCGGCCAGTTCTTCGCGTGGACCACGGGACATCTGCTTGTCCGAGGGTCGCCCGAAGCGGGCAA
Source organism: uncultured Halobacteriales archaeon (assembly GCA_964565905.1). Classification (GTDB taxonomy): domain Archaea; phylum Halobacteriota; class Halobacteria; order Halobacteriales; family Haloarculaceae; genus Halomicrobium. The sequence goes on along the minus strand of CAZMGU010000060.1, from coordinate 9,884 downwards.
AAACGTGTCGGAGCGTCAGGCCGGCGCTTCGCGGGCCGCCTCCCCCCCCGAGAACGTCGCGCCCAGCGCGGCACCCAGCGTCCCGAACGCCACCGGGTAGACGACGCCGGCGAGGCCGACGGCCGTCACCAGGGTCGGCTTGCCCACCGACCCGCCGACGGTGACCGTGAACAGCACCGCTCCGACGACGGCGAGCGGCAGGTAGCCGAGCGCGACGGCCGGCCCGACCCGGAGCGCGTCGCGGGGGTCGGTCGCACCGGTCATCCGCGCGGCGGCCAGGCCGGCCACCACGAGCAGCGCCGGCGGAATCACGTACAGGACGGCCGACAGCGAGTCGGACTGGACGATCAGGTTCACCGCCGACGTGCCGCCGAAGATGGGGACGTCCACGTCGAGCGTCGTCGTCGCGCCGTGAGCGTTGTAGAACACCCAGCCGACCACCTTCCAGGCCGCGCCGCCGTCGCCGAACGCCTCGGCGAGTCGCGCGACGCCGGACTCGCGGACGTTCGTGATGGTCAGCGCGTACGTGAACAGGTAGCCGATGCCGTAGGCGGCGACGCCGCTCGCCACGCTGGATCTGAGGCTGGTTGTCGTCATGTGGTCGCTACCCCGCCCGCTCGTGGTAAGTGTCTTCTGGGTGACGAACCCGGCGCGACCACTGCCGATGCGCCGGCGAGGCCGCCGCTAGGCCCCGTTATCGCCCGTTTCGTCGCCCTGGCCCCGGACCGTGAGGACGGGTACCGGTGCCGTCCGGACCGTCCCCTCGGTCACGCTCCCCATCAGGAAGCGGTCGACGCCGCTGCGACCGTGGGTCCCCATCACGACGAGGTCGACCGGTTCCTGGCTCGCGTATCCGACGATGGTCCGCCGGGGGCTTCCGTACTCCGCCGTCCGGACCACGTCGTCAACGCCCGCCGACGCCGCCGCCTCGGCCGCGTCGTCGAGGATCCGGTCGGCGCGGTCCTCGAGGACGTCGGTCTGTATCGCCGACTGGACGTCGTAACCGAGCACCGCCGGATCGACGACGGAGAGGAGGTGGAGCGTCGCGCCGGACGCCGCGGCGAGCGCCGCCGCTTCTTCGAGCGCCGCGTTCGCGACCCCGCTCCCGTCCGTCGGAACGAGGATCGAACCGGGCGGGTACTCCAGGGCCACGTCGTCGTCCGGGCGGACCGTGAGGACGGGTGCCGCTGCCTGCCGCATTACACGCTCGGTGACGCTCCCCAGGAGCATCCGGTCGAGGCCACGCCGCCCGTGGGTCGCCATCGCGACCAGGTCCACGTCCCGGAAGTCGGCGTACTCGACGATGGTGGCGGACGGGTCCCCCTGCTCGACGTCGGTGACCACGTCGACGCCGCGTTCCGCGGCGCGCTCGGCGGCCTCCTCGACGACGCGCTCGCCCTCCTCCTCCAGCGCGTCGACGACGTCGCCGCCGACGCGCGTGACGCTGTTCTCGTTCGAGTTCGCCACGTAGAGGACGTACAGCGTCGCGTCGCTGGCCGCCGCGACGTCGACGACGTGGTCGAGCACCGCCTCGGCCGCCTCGCCCCCGTCGGTCGGGAACAGGATCCGGTCGTACATGGACGGGGGTTCACCCGCCGTCGCCAAAAGGGGCGGGGGCCCCACTCCGCAACCACTAAACGCGCCTGCCGCCTGTCCCCATCTAATGACCGACTGGACGGAGAAGTATCGTCCGACCACCCTCGCGGAGGTGCGGGGCAACGACAAGGCCCGCGACGCCCTGAAGGAGTGGGCCCGGTCGTGGGAGGACCACCGGAAGGCCGTCGTCCTCCACGGGTCGCCGGGCATCGGGAAGACGTCGGCGGCCCACGCCCTGGCCAACGACATGGGGTGGCCGACCATCGAACTCAACGCGAGCGACACGCGGACGAAGGACGTCATCGAGACGGTCGCCGGCGAGGCGGCAAAGAGCGGCACGCTCACCGAGGGCGGGACCGGTCGCCGCCTCGTCATCATGGACGAGGCGGACAACATCCACGGGAACTCGGACCGGGGCGGGTCCCGCGCCGTCACCTCGCTGGTCAAGGAGGCCGGCCAGCCGATGATCCTCATCGCCAACGAGTTCTACGACATGAGCAACGGCCTCCGGAACGCCTGCGAGGACATCGAGTTCCGCGACGTCTCGAAGCGCTCCATCGTCCCGGTGCTCCGCGATGTCCTCCGCCAGGAAGACATCTCGTTCGACGACGACGCGCTCACCGAGATAGCCGAGATGAACGACGGCGACCTGCGCGGCGCGGTGAAGGACCTCCAGGCGCTCGCCGACGGGAAAGAGCACCTCTCGGCCGACGACGTCGTCACCGGCGAGCGCGACACGACCGAGGGCATCTTCGACTACCTCGACCTCGTTATCAAGGAGGCCGGTGCGGAGGAGGCGCTGAAGGCGTCCTACGACGTCGACGAGACGCCGGACGACCTCATCAACTGGATAGAGGACAACATGCCGAAGGACTACGAGGGGGCGGAACTCGCCCGCGCCTACGAGTTCCTCGCGAACGCCGACCGGTGGCTCGGCCGCGTGCGCGCCACCCAGAACTACTCCTTCTGGCGCTACGCGGGCGACAACATGACCGCCGGCGTCGCCGCCGCGCGCCAGGGCGAGAAGGGCGGGTGGACCCGCTACGGCCCGCCGAGCTACTGGTCCAAACTCGGCCGCTCGAAGGGGACCCGGAACACCCGCGACCACGTCGCCCGCCAGATAGCCGCCGTCAACGGCGTGTCGATGCGCACCGCCCGCCGCGAGGTGATGCCGTTCCTCGCGACGATGACCCACCACTGCAAGAACCGGGAACTGACCGTCGCGATGGCGGCCCAGTACGAGATGGACGCCTCGCACGTCGCCTTCGTCACCGGTAGCGGGAAGGACACCAACAAGGTCCAGTCCGTCGTCGAGGACGCCGAGGAACTGCGGGAGTCCCAGGCCGTCGAACACTCGGAGGGGGCCTTCGAGGGTGCCACCGCCGGCGAGACTGAGGTGGACGGTGCGGCCGCCGACGGCGCGGGCGACGCTGACGACGGAACCGGTGCCGACGACGCCGACGAGCAGACGGCGAGCGCGAGTGCGGACGAAGACGCCGAAGACGACGAGTCGGTCCCCTCGGAGGAAGCCGAAGACGACGAGAGCCAGTCGGGGCTTTCGGACTTTATGTAGGTCCGCGCCGCGCTCCCGCTGCCGAACCCCTGTTCGGGAATTTCTCTCCGTCGTTCCGCCGAGCCAGTTCCACGAGCTACGCCGTCTCGTTCGTTGCCGCGTCGGGCGGCGTCTCGTCACCCCCGTCTTCGGGTGCCCCATCCGGTTCGGGCGTCGGCTCGGGCGTCGGCTCAGGCGTCGGCGTGTCCGTCGGAGTTGGCGTCGGAGTGGGCGTGTCCGTCGGAGTTGGCGTCGGAGTGGGCGTATCCGTCGGAGTTGGCGTCGGAGTGGGCGTATCCGTCGGAGTGGGTGTATCGGTCGGCGTGTCGGTGGGCGTGGGGGTCGGCGCTTCGAGGAGTCCCTCCACGCTCGACGCGGCAGGGCCGGTCGCCGTCCGGTTGTCGAGGTCGAAGTTCGAGAGGTTCGCCGTCCAGACGAGCGCCTCGTCGGGCGACTCCGGCGTCCACTGGACGCTGAACGTCCCGTCGCCGGGTTCGAGGACGGCGGGCGGTTCATTCTCGACGGTCCCGTCGGTGAACAGGCTCTCGCTCGGACGCAGGGGCGCGTCGTTGGGGTTCTCGTACCCCAGTTCGACGGTCGCCGTCTCGTTGTCCTGGACTGCCACGGAAGCCACGGAGAGCGTCGGCGCTTCGGGCCGGACGGCCTCGCGACAGGTGGCGAGTTCGGGCTGAGTCGTCGCCAGGTCCGGCGCGCCGTCCGGACTCGCCGAGGCGTTGACGGCGGCGACGAAGCTTCCGACGCCGTCACCGAACGCGCCCTGGTCCGCGACTTGGACGACGAGCGTCCCGTCGTCGGTCACCCTCGTCTCGTTCGTCTCGCCCACGGTGACGACCGTGCTTCCGTCGACGGGCCTGTCGCCGGGCACGTCCGCGCCGGTCAGGACGTGCTGCGTCGTCGCGTTGCCGGCCGAACCGTAGTAGCCGACCGTGACGCCGAGGCGGTCGAAGCTACCGTTCACCCGCGCCGTCGTGCAGTTGACGAACTCGACGCCCGGTTCGACCGGTTCGGGGGTGGGCGTCGCTGTCGGCGTCGGCGTTGGCGTGGCCGTCGGAGTAGGCGTTGCAGTCGGGGTTGGCGTTGCAGTCGAGGTTGGCGTCGGGGTTGCGGTGGGCGTGGCCGTCGGAGTCGGGGTTTCGGTCTGCGTCTCTGTCGGCGTCGGCGCACCCGGTGCCGCCGCCTCGGGCGGCGTCTCCGTCGCGGGCGTCTCCGTCCCCGTCTCGGTATCGGTCGTCGTCTCGTTCGGCGTGGCGGTGCCGGCCGGCGTCCCCGTCGCGGGTATCTCCGTCGCGTTGGTCGTCGCGTTCCGTTCGACCACGTCGTACTCGACCGTCTCGTTCGCCAGCACTGCGTCGTCGCTCGGCGCGACCACGACCATCTCGACGGTCGTGTCGTTCGCTATCGGCGGGTCGAGCGACAGCGTCAGGTTCGTCGGCATTCCGCCTGCTGGCTGTATCTCGCTCGCCTCGGTCCGCCCGTCGTAGCGGGCCTCGACGTAGAACGCGACGCCGGCCGTGGCGCGCTCGACGACGAGTTCGCTCCCGTTCCCGGACTGGTCCGAGACGGTGACCGACCCGGAGCGGTTCGCCGGCGGCCTCGGCGTCACCCGGTCGTTGACTGGGTCGCCCGCGGCGTTCAGGTACGGCCCGTCGACGTCGCCGCCGGACTGGACCCACGTGAACTCCTGGTCGCCGTTCGTGTCGCGGTGGACCGTCGCGTTCAGCGTCACGTTCGAGACGAACGGCTGGTCGAGCGGGACGGTGACGTTCTCGTGGGTCCCGGGTTCGAGGTACCGGGAGACGCCGACGACCCCGTCCTCCGGGCCCGCGACGACCTGGCCGTACGCGCCGGCGCTCAGCGAGACGAACCCGCCGTCCGGGAGCGTGACGGAGTCGACGGTGAGGAAGTCGTCTTCGACGGTCTGGTCCGGGACGGCGATGCTAGCGGCGGTCCCGTTCGACTGCGCGTCACCGCTGACGTTCACCTGCAGCGAGTAGTTGGCGAACCCCGGAACGCTGTACGTGGGCGGCGTGTCGTCGTAGTCGAAGCCGCTCACCCGGACGTAGTAGGTGCCGTTCTCGGGCGCGACGGCGGTCTGGTTCGCCGTCTCGTGGAAGGGACAGTACGGGGAGTCCGTCGTCCTGTTGCTCGGTTCTCCCGCGTCGTCACAGTAGGTGGACGGGTACTCGCCTATCTCGGATCCGTTCGGCGCGACTATCGCGACCTGCAGGTTGGTGAAGTAGTGCATCCGGTCCTGCTGGAGTGCCAGCGCGGCGTCGATCCGCTGGCCGCGTTCGGCCTCGACGGCGTACCAGTCCGTCTCGCGGTCGAGCACGGTCGCCGTCACTCGCTCGCCGTCGTCGACGGCCGTCGCGCTCTCCGGGCCGTCGTTGGGTTCGAACCGGTCGGGCCCGACGACGTACGCCCAGGCCTGGTACTGCGTTCGCCCGAGCGACGAATTCGTTCCACGCACGTTGACGTAGTACGTCCCGCTCTCGTCGACCCGTGCACCCGTCGCGGCGAACTCCTCGAACGGACTTCCCTCCGCGAGCAGGTTCCCGTCGTCGTCGTAGAGGCGCAACTCCGCGTTGCTGGACGCCGAGTGGTGGACCACCTTGATCGCCTCGCCCGCGTCCGCCTCGATGGCGTACCAGTCGTCGGCGACGCCGCCCTCGTCGGGCGATCGACCGAACTCCGCTCCGGGGGTGATCGCCGTCGCGGAGTCGGGTCCGAGCGTCCGGACGGTGAACTCGAACGACTCGTTCCCGTCGACGGGTACCGACTCCCCGGAGAGCGTCTCGATGCGGACGACGTACTCGCCCGGGGAGAGCCCGGTTCGCGTCAGTTCCTCGCCGGCCTCGATGCGACCGAAGCTCGTGTCGTTCCCGGTCTCGACGTAGTACCGGTACGTAACGTCGTCCCGGTTCTCCAGCGTGAGCGTGCCGTTCCCGTAGTCGACGGCGACGCCCTGATCGGGTTCCGCTCCGTCGGGGGCGGTTATCTCGACGTCGATCGACGACTCGCCGTTGACCAGCACCTCGCGGTCGCCGTCGGTCGAGGCCGAGAGCGTGTAGTTCCCCGGAGCGACCGCCCGGACGGCGGTCTCGTCGGCTTCGACTTCGAACGTCGTGTTCGCGCCGCTCTCGTTCGTCGCGATGACCGTGACGGCGGTGTCGCTCGGGTTCTCGACGCTGACGTTCTCTCCCGAGATACTCACGTCGAGTTCGATCGGTTCGGCGGGCCCGGGAACCTCGTCCCCGTTCCCGTCGGTGTCGTTCCCGCCGTCGGTGTCGTTCCCGTCGTCAGTGTCGTTCTCGTCGCCCTCGATTTCGAACCGGAAGGAGTCGTCGCCGTTCACCGGCACGTCCTCCCCGTCGACGGTCGTGGCGGTGAGGGCGTACGAACCCGGTTCGAGCACCTGGGTGACGTCCCAATTCCGGGGCACCTCGAACGCGGTGGTGCCGCCGCCGTCGCGGATCACCTCGACCCGCACGCGCTCGTCGTTGGGGTTGTCGACGGTGAGGGTGCGGTTCTCGACGTTCGCTGCCAGACTCTGCGGCGCGTCGCCGACGGAGACGGTGAGTTCGTCCCTGCCCGCTATCTCCACGTCCCGACCGTCGGCGGTCTCCGCGGTGAGCGCGTAGACGCCCGCGTCGAGTTCCAGCGTCGCGGACTCGCCGGGGGCCAGGGTCCGGGTCTCCACGTCGCCGCCCTGACTCGTCAGCGTGACCGTGACGACCACGTCGTTCGGGTTGGCGAGGAAGACGTTCTCGTCGTCGGCCGAGGCGAACAGGCTCCGGAGTCGCTCCTCGTCGGCCGGGTCGTCGTCCGGGTCCTCCGCGGCGCCCCTGGCGTAGTTCCGTATCGTCACGTCGACGTTCACGTTAATCTGTGCGGCCGTGGCGGCCGTGTCGGCCGCTGCGCCCCGCGTGATTATCTGGGTCTGTTCGATCGTTATCTCCTGGCGCTGGGTCAGCGCGAGCGCGCCCTCGCAGGCGCCGCGCGCGGCCGACTGGATCTGGACGACGGAGGCCGACTGGTGCTGGGATAGCGCCCCGTCCGCGGCGCTCTCGGCGATGATCTGCACCTGGACGACGTTTATCCGCTGGATCTGGACGACCGAACCCTGGCCCGCGCCGATGGCTGCGGCCTGGATCTGGGTGACGTTCACGACCTGGGACTGGGCCGCGGACCGCGCCGCGCCCTTCGCGGCCCCGGCGGCGGCGTACTGCACCTGCGTGACGCTGACGGACTGTCGCTGGACGAGAACCCCCTTCGCCGCGCCAGTCGCAGCGTGCTGGATTTGGGTGACGCTGGCGGATTGGGACTGGGAGATGGCCCCCTTCGCCGCGCCGTACGACGCCCCCTGTATCTGCGTGACGGAAACCGTCTGTATCTGCGTGACGGAAACCGACTGAACCTGCGTCAGCGACCCCTTGCAGGCGCCGCGAGCGGCCGCCTGGATCTGTTCGACGGTCACCGCCTGGCGCTGGGTCACGGAGAGGGCCCCCTCCGCCGCGCCCATCGCGGCGACCTGGACCTGTTTGACCGAGGCGGACTGGTTTTGCGCGACGACGAGTCCGCCCTCGGCCGCACCGGCCGCCGCGGACTGGCGCTGCGCGGCGCTGACGTTCCCACCGGCGAGCGCACCGTAGGCCGCGCCCTGTGCGGCCTCCCGGATGGCACCGGCGTAGACGGTCGTTCCGTTGGCCTCTTGCTTGCCCGCCTCGTGGGCCGCGCCCGCCGCCGCGCCCTGGGCGACGACCTGTATTTGCCGGACGGTGGCGTTCTGCCCCTGAGCGACGGCGCCGTGGGTCGCGCCGAACGCGGCGTGTCGTAGCGCCGGCGCGCTCGCGTTCCGGTGCTGGGAGAGCGCACCGCTCGCACCGCCGGCGGTCGCGTTCCGGACCTGCTCGACGCTGACGTTGCCGTTCTGGAGGAAGGTTCCGGTCACCGTCCCGTACGAGGCGTTCCGGACCTGGTCGACCGAGGCGTTCGGATAGCGCTGGACGGCCGCGACCGTTCCGTTCGTCGCCGCGTCGAGCTGGGACTGGTTCACCGCGACGCCCTGGCGCTGGAGTTCGGCGACGGCCTGGGCGACGGCGTCCTCGGCCGCAGCGGAGGCGTTGGTCCCCGCGGTGTCGTTCGCCTCCCCGGAGTCGTTCGCCTGCGCCGCTATCGGTGGCGGTTCGACCCACTGTTCGGTCGCTCCCGGTCGGTCGTACTGTGGCTGCCCGGCGTCCGTCCCGGTCGTCGCAGCGGCCGCGAGTGGCGCCGCGGTGCCGACGACGAGCGCCAGCGTTACGACGATGACGGCGCGACTCGCCGAGCCGTGACGTCCCACTGTCCGACTCCGTCCCGTACTGCCGTCGGGTGATCCCATCCCGCGACGGTAGCTCCAGCGGTCGCTTAAACGGGTTCGATCGTTCGGGTCCGGTCGCCGCGAGTAAGGCGGGACAAACCGTCGCCGTCGGCCCCCGAAGCCTCGACTTCCGGGTGGCCGGGAGCGTCGGACCTCCTCGTGTGTGGTAGGTGGTGCCAAACGAGTCGCCGAGGACCAGAAGCCGGTGGCCGGCGAGTGGGATCAGTCCGCCTTCGTCCCCGCGGTAGCGTCGGACGCGGGCGTCACGTCCCCGTCGGTGACGCCGTCGGCCTCGTCGTAGGCCCAGGCGGTGGCGGCGACCAGCGCCACGAGGATCACCTGGGCGGCGGCGTGGTGGAGTATCTGCGCCGCGACGCCGAAGTTGAAGATGGTGTTGGCGCCCAGCAGCACCTGGACCGGGAGGACGACCGTCGCGACGACGGTGGCCCACACGATGCGCCGGGGGTGGCTGCCCTTCCAGGCGGCGTAGGTCGTCCCGAGGATGAAGAAGCCGGTGATCATCGCGACGAACCGGTGGAACCACTCGACGAAACTCGTCCAGTTGGCCGGGAACAGTCCCAGGAAGCCGTCGCAGAACGGCCAGCGGCCGGCGCAGGTGAGGCCGGCCCCGACGGCACCGGTGTAGACGCCGAGCAGGATGAGTCCGAAGGTCAGCCCCGTGGTCACCGCGGCGAGGTGGCGAAACCGGAAGTCCATGGTCGCCCCTTCGTCCCCGCTGGTACTTATGCCCGCTCTTTCTTTCCGGAAAGTGGGTCCAACGCGGGCAGCAAGGGTTGCCCCTCGCGCGGTGTTTTTTACCGTCGGCGACGCCGGTTGCCGTATGGGACTCGACGAGGATGCGCTCGACTACCACAGCGCGGATCCACCGGGGAAGATAGAGATATCGACGACGAAGCCGACCAGCACCCAGCGGGACCTCTCGCTGGCGTACTCGCCCGGCGTCGCGGCGCCGTGCCGGGCCATCCGCGACGACCCCGACGACGCGTTCACCTACACCGCCAAGGGGAACCTCGTCGGCGTCGTCTCGGACGGCAGTGCCACCCTGGGCCTCGGCGACATCGGTCCGGCGGCCAGCAAGCCGGTGATGGAGGGGAAGGGGGTGCTGTTCAAGCGCTTCGCCGACATCGACGTGTTCGACGTCGAACTCGACACCGAGGGCGCCGACGAGATGGTGAACGCCGTCCGGCCGATGGAACCGACCTTCGGCGGGATCAATATCGAGGACGTCGCCGCGCCGGAGTGTTTCGAGATAGAGCGCCGCCTCAGCGAGGAGATGGACGTCCCCGTCTTCCACGACGACCAGCACGGCACCGCCATCATCTCCGGCGCCGCCCT
>CAZMGU010000059.1:0-13671 GCA_964565905.1 uncultured Halobacteriales archaeon | reverse complement strand
GCGCCCAGAAGCTCCTGAAGGCGACCTACACCATCGACTTCCTGGCCGACCAGCTGGACCAGGACCGCTCGTCCACCCTGCGTGAACTGTACTACCTCTCGGAGTCGTGGGACCTCGACGAGGCGCAGTTCAACAGCCAGGACGAGTCGAACAACCTCATCGAGGACCTCGAGATCGTCTCCGAGGTCAAGCGCGAGGACTTCCACATGCGGCCCGAGGAGTCCGGCGCGAAGGTGATGGGGCCGCTGCTCCTCCGGGAGCAGACCCGCCGGGGCGACCGGGAGATCCACTGCCAGGACGACGTCGGCCAGGGTGGCTACCAGATACCGAACAACCCCGACACCATCGAGTTCCTCGACAACGACGCGGACTTCGTGCTCGCTGTGGAGACCGGTGGTATGCGCGACCGCCTCGTGGAGAACGGCTTCGACGACGACTACAACTGCATCGTCGTCCACCTCGGCGGTCAGCCCGCGCGGGCGACCCGCCGCCTCATCAAGCGAATGCGCGACGAACTCGGCCTCCCCGTCGTGGTGTTCGCCGACGGTGACCCGTGGTCGTACCGCATCTACGGCTCCGTCGCCTACGGCTCCATCAAGTCCGCCCACCTCTCGGAGTACCTCGCCACGCCGGACGCCCAGTACATCGGCATCCGGCCGGAGGACATCGTCGAGTACGACCTGCCGACGGACCCGCTGTCGGACTCCGACGTGAACGCGCTGGAGTCCGAACTGGAGGACCCGCGCTTCCAGACGGAGTTCTGGGAGGAGCAGATAGAGCTCCAGCTAGACATCGAGAAGAAATCAGAGCAGCAGTCGCTCGCCAGCCACGGGCTGGACTTCGTGACGGACACCTACCTCCCCGAGCGACTCACCGAGATGGGCGTGCTGTAGGGTCGCCGCCGGTTTCTACGCCCGCTCTTCGGGTTCCCGTAGCGAACCGACCGTCGCCTCGTCGTCGATAGCCTCCGGTACGCCGAGTAGGTCCGCTATCGTCGGGGCGACGGCGCGAGCGTCGACCGGTTCCTCGACGGTGAGCGACGGGGCTGCGGGTCCGCCGAGGCCGAAGAACCCGTACCCCGCCTCGTCGACCCGCCCGTGCGACCCGCCGACCTTCGACGGGTCGAGCGTGACCATCCCCTCGTCCCCGAAGAACAGTTCGCAGGGGTCGAAGCCGGGTTTCTCGTGTATCTCCACCTCCGTCGCGTACGGGGGGCGCTCGGCGGCGTCGGTCCACCAGTAGTACTGGAACCAGGCGTCGGAGTCGGCGACGAGAACCAGGTCGCCGGCGTTCGGGTGGTCGACGCCGTACTCCCGCTTGCCCTCCGCTTCCAGCACCGCCTCGACCCCGGCGAGCGAGGCGAGCGACTCGCGGACGTCGTCGCGAACCTCGTCGTCGAGGTAGACGTGTGCGGCCTGGTGGTCCACCATGGCGAAGGCGTCAGAGGCGGGGAGGTCGACGTCGCCCTCGCCGTCGACCGCGAGGTGACCCGCCTCGCGGAGGACCCGGTTCGGAAAGACGGGTTCGTCGACGTCGTGGAAGCCGTACTCGTTGACGACGGCGACGGCCGTCTCGTCCCAGCGGTCGCCGGCCCGGAGGTCGTCGAGGAACGCGCCGACCAACCCGTCGACCGTCTCGACCGCCGCGCGGGCCTCCTCGGAGTCGGGGCCGTGGCGCTGCGTGTCGTAGTCGAGGTGGGGGACGTACACCCAGAGGAGGTCCGGGTCGTACCGGTCGACGGCCTCGCTCGCGGCCCGGAGGATCCACTGGCTACTCTCCTCGCCGGCGGCGGGGCCCCAGTAGTTGTGGAGCGGGAAGTGACCGTACTCGGCCTCCATCTCGTCGTAGAAGCCGTCGGGGTTCGACCAGCAGTCCATCTCGATCATGTCGTTGTTCTCGTCCTCAATCGGCGAGGGCGTCATCGCCACGTCGGCCGTAGAGCCGATCAGGTGCTGGAAGAACAGCGCGCCGGTCGTGAGCCCAGCGTCGCTCGCCGTCTCCCAGAGTCGGTCCCTGTCGGCGCGGTCGCGTTCCCAGAACGCGACTTCGCTTCGTTCGCGGTCGAACTCACCGCTCGAGACGTCCCCGTGCTGGGCCGGCGAGAGCCCCGTCGACAGCGTGGTCTGGGCCGGGACGGTGACCGCGGGGAAGGGCGGTTCGACCGCCGCGGTTAGCCCGTCGGCCGACGTTCCGACCACCTCCCGGAGGTTCGGCGCGTGGTCGAGGTCCTCGCGCTGGATGCCGACGACGTCGAGGACGACGACCCGGTCGGCCCGCGGTTCGGAACTCACCGTCGCTCACCGCCGCTCCGGGCGTCCGCTTCCGCGTGGCGGTCGGCGTACTCCTCGAGCAGCCGGAACTGCCGATGGAAGTCGTGTTCGTCGACGTCCATCGGGGCCTTGAAGAACGACGCGAGGTGGGTCTGGACCCCTCCTTCCCCGTGCTCGTCTGCGTGGGCCATCAACCGGACGAGGTCGAGGACGAGCGGTGCGGCCAGGGCCGAGTCGGACCCCTCCCAGGTGAACCTGAGCGTCATGTCGGTGTCGAGGAAGCCCGTGAATCGAATGTCGTCCCAGGCGGTCTTCCGGTCGCCGAGCGGGGGCGCGTAGTCGATGTGGACCGCGTTGTGGAACTCCTCGGGGAGGATCGAATCGAGGACGTCCCCCTTGCTCGCCATCTTCCCCGCGGCGTGGTCCTCGTCCTCCAGGACGCGCCCGTCGGGGTTCCCGAGGATGTTGTGGCCCTCCCAGGACCGGACCCGGAGGTGGCGATTGGCGAACATCGGTGCGAGCACCGACTTCATCAGCGTCTCGCCGGTCTTCCCGTCGCGACCGACGTGCGGGACTCCCCTCTCGTCGGCGAGTTCGCGCAGTCCGCCGAGGTCGCTCCCCGTGCTCGGCGTGAAGTTGACGAACGGATGGCCCTCGCTGATGGCCGCGTAGGCGTACAGCGCGCTGGCCGGGAGGTCGCCCTCGTCGATGCCGCGTTCGACCGACTCGACCGAGTCGAACCGTCCGGGGTCGGTCACCGGCGGTTCCGTCGAGGCGAGGTAGACGACCACGACGCGGTCGAGGTCCGCCTCGCGCTCGAAGTCGGCGTAGTCGGACCGGATCGCCTCGACGTGGTCCCGGTGGGACCGACCGGTCATCGACTCGTCCGCGAGGTCCTCCACCTCCCGTCCGGCGTTGACCGTCGTCCCCGTCTCGATCCGTTCGTCGACGGCGTCCAGGTCGTCGCCGACGGCCTCGACGACCGCCGGCGACGGCGTCCCCTCCCGCGAGAGCGCCTCGGCTCGCGAGCGCATCGGCGTCGTCCTGACGTCGTGCCCGCCGAAAACGAGGTCCTCGACGCCGGGGATGTCCAGGTTCGATACGGGGGGACGGGCGCTCACCATCCCCGTTTCGTCCGTGAGACCGCGCGCTATCGCGCGCGCTCCGACGACTGCAGTGGTCGCGACGTTCCCTCGTGCTCCGATGAGCCAGACTCCGGTCTTCGTCATCACGTCCGGTTAGGGCTCAGTAACCATTGTTAGAAAGCGCCATGCGACCCCCGGCGCTTGCTATCGCCGGGTTTCTTCCCACTCCCGACGACCGGGCGGCGGTTTGCCTCACGTTTCCGCGACAAAGGTGTCGATAACGCGATCATTACAACGTGATTCGAGTGCGTACGTTCCGCTTCCTCATGCGTATCATCGACCCGCACATGCACATGGTCTCGCGCTCGACGGACGACTACCAGCGTGCGCGCCAGGCGGGCGTGGAGTGTTGCATCGAACCGGCGTTCTGGAGCGGGCAGGACAAGCGCAACGCCGGGTCTTTCTTCGACTACTTCGAACAGATCATCGACCACGAGACGCGCAGGGCCGAGCGGGTGGCCGGGATGGACCACTACGTCACCATCGGCCTCGAACCGAAGGAGGCGAACTACCGCGAGATGGCCGAGGAGGTCCTCGAACGCGTCCCGGAGTACCTCGACCGGGACCCGGTGGTCGGCGTCGGTGAGATCGGACTCGACCAGGACACCGAGGACGAGCGCTGGGCCTTCCGGAAACAGCTACGGATGGCCGAGGAGCGGGAACTCCCCGTCATCGTCCACACGCCCCACGAGAACAAACCGGAGGGCACCGAACGGATCGTCGAGATGATCGAGGACGAGGGGGTGACCCAGGAGCGGATAATCATCGACCACAACACGGAGAACACCATCGAGACGTCGCTGCAGACGGACTGCTGGACCGGATTCACGCTCTACCCCGGCAAGATAGAGGCCGAAGTGGCTATCGACCTGCTGGAGGAGCACGGGACGGAGAAGATGATCCTCAACAGCGCGGCGGACTGGGACCCCTCCGATCCGCTGGCCGTGCCGAAGGCCCGCGACGAGATGATCGACAGGGGCTGGGACCGCGAGGCGGTCCGCCGGGTCGTCTTCGACAACCCGTACGAATTCTTCGACCAGTCGCCGAACTTCGACTACGAGCGATAAGATGCAGTTCGGATTCTCCGCCAACGCGTTCCGCGAGTACGACGAGATAGAAGCGATCCAGCACCTCGCCGACGCGGGGTACGACGGCGTCGAGTTGCTGTTCGACGAACCCCACCTCTACCCGCACACCGCGACGGAGGACGACGTCGAGCGCGTCCGCGAGACGCTCGACGACGAGGGCTTAGCGATCAGCAACGGGAACGCGTTCATGCTGACCGCCATCGAGGGGTTCCACCACCCCTCGTTCGTCGAACAGGACCCGGACTACCGGCGAGAGCGCGTCGACTACACTCTCGCAGCGCTCGACCTGGCCGCCGACCTCGGTGCACCGCACATCTCCATCGAACCGGGCGGTCCGATCCCCGAAGAGGAGCCCCGGTCGTGGGCCGAGGACCGGTTCCTCGAAGGACTGGAGGAGGTCGCCGGGAAGGCCGAGGAGGTCGGGGTCGACGTTCTGGTCGAACCGGAACCGGATCTCCTGATCGAGACGTCCGACCAGTTCCTCGACCTGATCGACCGGGTCGACTCCGACCGGATCGGCTGTAACTTCGACGCCGGCCACTTCTTCTGCGTCGACGAGGACCCCGCCACGCTGGTCGAGACGCTGGCTCCCTACACCCGCCACTACCACCTCGAAGACATCCCCGCCGACCGGAGCCACGAACACACGCAACTCGGTGACGGCGCGATGGACGTTGACGGGTTCCTTCAGACCCTCGAGGACAGCGGCTACGACGGCTTCATCACGCTCGAACTGTACCCCTACGAGGACACGGCCGTGGAGACCGCCCGGGAGGCGATGGCGTACCTCCGCGACCACGGATGGACGTAACCGCGGCGACGGACCGCCGGAGTCTCCGGCGCGGCGCGCTCGCGTACGCGGAACTCGTCCGCCTCCCCAACGTCTTCACCGCGCCGCCGGACGTCGTGGCGGGTGCCGCCCTCGTTGTCGCCACTGTAGGGACCACGGTATCCGTCCGGTCGGTCGCGGGCCTCGCCGTCGCCTCGGCGCTGCTGTACGCCGGCGGGACGACGCTGAACGACTACTTCGACGCCGACGTCGACGCCGACGAGCGACCGGAGCGACCGATCCCCTCGGGGCGAATCTCGCGTGGTAGCGCGCTCGCGTTCGGCTTCGGTCTCCTGGTCGCGGGCGTCGCACTCGCTGCGGCCGTCGCGGGAGCGGTGGCCGGCGCGGTCGCCGCCGGAATCGCGTCGCTGGTCGTCGCCTACGACGGCTACGCGAAGTGTACCTCGATCGGTTTCGCCGTCATGGGCGCGACGCGCGGCGCGAACGTATTGCTCGGGACGAGCGTGATCGGAGCGAGCGCTGGCGGGGACCTCCCGTCGCTCCCCGCTTGGGCGCTACTGGTCCCGGTCGCCGTGACGGCGTACGTCGCCGCTATCACCTGGATGGCGGCGGACGAGGCCCACGGCGGGGACTCGACCGTCGTCGGTATCACGGCCGGCGTCGCCGCCCTCGTCGCGCTGTTCGCACCGGTGGTGACCGTCGTGGCGACTGACGGATGGCTCCGGACCGGCGTCTCTCTCGGACTCGCCGGCGCGTTCCTCGCGTTCGTCGGCCGTCCGTTCCTGGCGGCCCGCGCGGATCCGACGCCCGGAACCGTGGGCCGGGCGGTCGGCAAGGGCGTCGTCGGCCTGGTGATCCTTCAGGCGGCCGTCGCGGCGGTCGCCGGCCCACGCTGGAGCGCGGCGGCGCTGGCGTTCCTCCTCCCGGCGGTCGGACTCGCCCGTTCGTTCGACGTTTCCTGAATCGGCGTCCGGGTAACGCCACGGTAACAAAACGGGCATGGCCCCGAACCCGGAGCATGGTGACACTCGCGTTCTCGACGAACGCCTACACCGAACACCCGCTCCTCGAAGCGGTCGAACGGATCCGTGACGAGGGGTACGACGCGGTCGAAATTCTGGGCGACGACCCGCACGCCTACTTCCCCACGTTCGACGAGGCCGATGGCGACGACCTCGTCACCCGACTCGACGAACTCGACCTCTCCGTGTCGAACGTCAACGCCAACACCGCGATGGGTTACTACGACGACGCCCCGCCCTCGTCGTTCTTCGAACCGAGCGTCGTCCGGGCGGACGACGACGCCCGCGAGTGGCGCGTCGACTACACGAAGCGGGCCGTCGACCTCGCCGAGAAGACCGGCGCGCCGGCGATATGCCTCGCCTCCGGGCGACCGCTGCCAGGGACCTTTCCCGATGAGGCCAGGGAGTACCTGATCGAGTCGCTCCACGAGATACTCGACTACGCCGAACCCCGCGGCGTGGAGGTGGGCATCGAGTTCGAACCGGAACTCCTGATCGAGTCGACCGCGGAAGTGCTCGACCTGGCCGACGAGGTGGGACGCGACTCGCTCGGGGTCAACCTCGACGTCGGCCACGCCGCGGTGTACGGGGAGGACGTCGTGGAGTCCATCCACGAATCGGCGGGGCGGATCACCGGCCTCCACGTCGAGGACATCGTCGGCGGCCGGCGCGGGAAACACTACCACCGGATCCCTGGCGAGGGCGACCTGGACTTTCGGGCGATGTTCGACGCGCTGGACGACGTCGGCTACGACGGCTACGCGACGCTGGAACTGTACACCTACCCCGACGAACCGGACCGGGCGGCCCACGAGGCTCGCGAGGTCCTCTCCGAGTACGTCTGAGGGCAGGCGCGTGGCCCGGGGACTCGGCTACGCTCCCTCGTCCAGCACGACCGGGACCCCGCGGCGGGCGACGTCGGCGGCGAACGCCCCCGAGTCCGCTTCCAGTCCCTCTGTCGTGTTGTAATGCATCGGGAGCACCAGGTCGGGGTCCATCGCCTCCGCGAGTTCGGCCGCGTCGTGGCGGTCCATCGTGAACTGCTTCGCTATCGAGGGGACGAACAGCGAGACGTCGAGTTGCTCGTGGCCCGGCAGGACGTCCGAGTCGCCGGGGTAGAAGACGTGCACCCCGTCGACCTCGAACAGGTAGCCACACCCCATCCCCTTCGGGTGGATCGGTTCGCCGTCCCTGACGTTCGGCCCGTCCGGTTCGTTGTAGGCCGGGACGGTCCAGAGGGGGACGTCGGCGGCGAGCAGTTCGTCCTCCTCGCCGACGGTGACGACGTCGTAGTCGAGGTCCGCCGGCCGGTCGACGTCGCGGTCGGTCCGGTGGACGTCGATGCCCTCGAAGAGGACGACGGTGGCGTCGTCGCTCGCGACCCGGCGGATCCCGTCCGGATCGTAGTGGTCGACGTGCGTGACGCAGACCAGGTCGGCGTCCTCGGCCCGGTAGTCCCGCGCCGGCGGGTGGCCGACGCCCTCGGCGTGGGGTTCCCACTCGCCGGTGAGGATTCCCTGGCGGCCGGGGTCGAGGTAGACGACCGTCCCTCCGCCCTCGACGCGGAGCGTCGCGAAACCGAGCCAGTCCACCGTCAGGCCGTCGTGACGCACAGTCATGCGCGAGGCGTACGCGATCCGGTGGTATAAACGGGCCGTTCCGGGACCGATCCGCCCGCGCCGAGTCGCGCCCGTTCAGCCGCCGACTTCGAGCGGGACCCGGACGACCTCGCCCTGGCCGGGGGCGGCGTACGGCGCGTCGGTATCCGTCGGGCCGAGGGTGAGCGTCTCGTCGCCGTCGGTGTCCCGGTACGCGACTGCGACGACTATCTCGCCGTCCCGCAACGACCGGTCTATCGGAACCCGGACGTCCTCGTGGGTTCCGGCCGGCAGGTAGGCCGACTGGCCGACGGCGGGGCCGTCCCTGTCGCCGAGGTGGAACACGACGAACCCGCCGCCGGAGAGCGACGTCGACTCTATCGTGACGGCGTCGGCGCCGGCCGCCGGTTCGTCCATCGTTATCGACGCGACGGGCGACGACAGGAGGAGGAAGGCGACGTAGGCGATACCGAGCAGGACGGCCGCGTGTTTCGCCCCGTCCCGGAGCGACCCCTCGCCGAGCAGTCCCCCGACGAACCCGGAGCAGACGGCGTGGATCAGCGCGATGTGGAAAAAGGCGAGGGTGTAGGCCGCCTTGTCGACGCTCCCGAAGCGGGCGAACTGGTCGACGTTGACCCCGAGCTGATCGGCGTTGTCCGGCGTCGGGACGTGGGAGGGGAGCGCCGGGACGAGCACCTCCTGGACGGCGACGATGATGACCAGGAACACCGCGAACGAGACGTAGATGACGACGAGGTAGGAGAGCATCTGCTGGCGGCGGCGACGACGGAGCCGCCGGTCGGCGCGGGCCTGCGTCGCCGCGATGCGTAACACCGGGCCGAGCGACCCGCTCGCCCGCATCGCGTTGGTCAGCAGGGTGACGACCCGGGTCACCGACGTGGTGCGGACGCGCCGGCCGAATCGGACCAGCGCGTCGGACAGGTTCGACCCCATGGTGACGTCGGCCCACATCCGTTCGACCTCCGGCGAGAGCGCGCCGAGGTCGCTCCCGCGGAGGCGGTCCACGCTCTCGACGAGCGTCATCCCGGCCTCGTTGAGGCTCGCGAGCCGTTCGAGGAACTCCGGCGTCGCCGCCTCCAGGCGCTGGACGCGGCGGGAGTAGAGCGTCCGGACGACGGCGAAGCTCCCGAGGACGAACAGCGCGGCCTGTACGAGGACGTCGTCCAGGAAGCGGACGTTGACGGCGGTCGTCCCGAACGCCGCCGGCCCCCGGATCAGGACGTAGAGGAGCGCGAGCGGGACGGTCACGTAGAGGATGCGAGTGGGGTACCAGCGGACGGTCGCCAGCGGCGACCTGAGCGTCCGACCGAACCGGCGAACGCGGTCGTAGACGGCCAGCTGACGCCGTCCCTCCAGGGCGGCTGCGACGCCGCCGTCGGTCCGCGCCCCGCCGTCGCCAGTTCCGGATCCGCCGACGACCGACGGGCGGTCCGGGGACCCGGTCTCGACCGAATCGAGCACCGACGTCGTGCCGTTGGCGGCGATGCCCAGCGCGTCGAGTTTCTGCGAGAGGTAGACGACGAACCCCGCGTTGGCCAGCGGGACCATCAGGTAACCCACGAGCCTGATGAAATCGAGCGTGTCCGTCGTCGTGAGACCGAACACGAGCAGGATGGTTATCAGGAAGAGGACGCCGGCGACGAGGACGGTGACGTACGCCTCCGCGATGGTCGCGAGGTGTTCGAGCACCTCCTCCTGGCGGTCCGCCGCCTCCTCCTGGTATCGCTCGTACTGGGAGTGGAGGAACGTGGAGAGGCTCTGGCCGCTCTGGAGGACGCTGGCGAGGTTCTCCGCGAACCCCTTGAACTCCTCGCTCGGCGTCCGGCCCGCCATCCGGCGGACGGCGGTGATCATGTCGGTGCCGAACAGGTCCATCTCCCTGACGGCGACGCTCATCTCCCGCGCGCTCTCGCCGTATATCTCGTCGTTGTCCGCGATGGTCCGCATCGTGTCGGGGAACGAGACGCCGCCCCGCGAGAGCGCGTAGGTGAACGCGACGGTCCTGGCCATCCCCTCGTCCACGTTCTGCTGTCTGACCGCGGCCCTGCTTCGCGGGCGCTCCCAGCGGATGAGGTAGGTGCCGACTGCGGCCCCGACGCCGCCGACGCCCCCGCCGGCGGTGACGACGGCGAGCGTCTGCGTCTCCGTCAGCAGGAGTTCGAAGTTCCAGAGGCCGAGTACCGTCACCATCGTCGGCGGGAGGCCCATCATCAGTTCGACGACGGGCGGAATCGCGAGCAGCAGTCCCCCCGCGGCGTACGCCCCCGAGATCGCGCCCGCGACGCTCGCCACGCCGGCGAACAGCAGCGTCCGCGCGGCGTACGAGCGGTACGACCGCTCGACGAACGCCGACCGCAGGAGTTTCGTCCGCTCGGGCGACTCCCCGACGTATCGACCGAACAGTCGCCGGGCGAACCGCGTCACGTTCCTGTCCCACGACTCGTCGACGGTCGTCAGGAAGACGCCACCGGCTATTGCCGCGACGAAGGCGAGCGGTGCCAGTCCGAGCGGATCCAGCGCCATGTCAGGAGGTGACGTCGACGCCGGCGGCGTCTATCCGAGCGACGACTTCCTCCGGGTCCGCGTAGTACTTGTTGACCATCGCGGTGAACCGGCGGTAGTCGGTTATCCCCTTCTCCTGGAGGTAGGCGAGGAACCGCTCGCGAGCGTCCAGTTCGTCGAGGAGTTCCGACTGGCTCCAGCCGCGCTCCTGGCGTATCTCGTCGAGCAGGTCGCTGCTCGACCCCCGGAAGGAGTCGCTCGGCGAGTTCCAGGTGTAGGCGTTCGAGTAGTCGAGTTCGCCGGTCCGCTGGTCGATGCCCTCTATCTCCGCGATGGTCCGGGCGCGGCGGACGCGCTCGCCGCCGGAGCGGCCGAGCACCTGGACGCAGAGGACGTCGAGCGACTGGACCATCGGCCGGGGGACGTTGATCGGTTCGTTCTCCAGCCGGTTGATCACCGTCTGGACGGAGTCGGCGTGCATCGTCGAGAACGTCGTGTGGCCGGTGTTCATCGCCTGGAAGAGGGTGATCGCCTCCTCGCCGCGGACCTCGCCGACGACGATGTACTCGGGGCGGTGGCGCAGCGCCGAGCGCAGCAGGTCGTACATCGTGATGTCGGCGTCGTCGAGGCGCTCCCTGGTCACCGAGGAGAGCCAGTTGTCGTGGTACAGGGAGAGTTCGCGGGTGTCCTCGATGGTCAGCACCTTCGAGCGGGGCGGGATGAACATCGAGACGGCGTTCATCGAGGTGGTCTTGCCCGCGGCGGTGCCGCCGGCGAAGACGAGCGACTTGTTCGACTCGATGGCGAGCCAGAGGTACGCGAGCATCTCCCGGCTGAAGGTGCCGTAGTTCAGCAGGTCGATGGGGGTGAACGGCTCGTCGGCGTACTTCCGGATGGTGAAGGCCGACCCGCGGGGCGTCACCTCCTCGCCGAGGGCGAGTTCGATACGGGAGCCGTCCGGCAGCGTCGTCGACACCACCGGGTCGGAGACGGAGATGTGCCGGCCCGAGCGCTGTGCCAGCTGGACGACGAAGTCGTCGAGTTCGGACTCGTCGAAGGCGACGTTCGTCTCGATGTCGGTGTAGCCGTCGTGGTAGGCGAAGATGGGGAGGCCGGCCCCGTCGCAGGAGAGGTCCTCGACGTAGGGGTCGTGCATCAGCGGGTCGATGCGGCCGTACCCCTGGAACGAGCGGTGGAGGTAGTAGTAGAGGCGGTAAAACGTCTCGGGTTCGAGGACGACGCCGTACTCCTCGACCCGGGCCCTGACCTCCTCGGCGAGGGCCTCCTCCGGGTCGTCGCTCACGTCCGCCCGGTAGATGAGCGGGTCGCGCACGTCGTCGAACAGCCGGTCGAGCAGGTCGCGCTCGAACTCGTCGAGCGACGGTTCGACGACGTGGTAGCGGTGTTCGTTGGCTTCCGGGTCGTGGTTGATGGAGGCGAAGGCGAAGGGCGCGTTGAGCCAGTACCGCTCGACCTCCTCGTACCCGTCGAGGCCGTCGAAGGAGACGAGCGGGCCGTGTCGCTTGGGGTCGTAGTTGGAGACCGGAACGGCGGTTCCGCCGACGATGCGGGCGGTGCGAGTTACCCACTGCCGAACCCCCTCCAGCAGGGCCGACGACTCGGCGTCACCATCCGTGGACTCGTGTTCTGACATCGCTCTCCCGGCACAGTGGCCAGTTTACCTGGGATTTCGGATCCACCTACATAAATGAACGGCCCCGATTATCAGCGGACGCAACGGCGAACCGGACGCGGGCGCGGTCGCGACGTGGTGCCGGTCGGGGGGTGGTGCCCCGACGTTAGCGTTACGTTCTTTGCCACGGGTCACCAAGGTCCGGGTACTGAAATGCGGCGCGATTACTTCGACGCAGACGTACGCAACGTGGACGACGAGGCGGTGCTCCCGGTCGTCGCCATCTCGTTCGATGGCCCCGACGGCGCGTTCGCCGAGCGCCTGGAGACCGACGACGGGACGCTCGACGCGGGCGAGATAGACGTCACCTATCGCCGGACGGACGCGCCGGCCGACGACGACCCGGACGGCGTCCTCTCCATGGCGAACCGGCTGACGGGCGAGTTCGTCCTGGAGGTGAACGTCGACCCGGCGACGGTGGACTCGCTCGTCGGGTCCGCCAGACGTAGCGACGGCGACGGAGCCTGTTACCGCGTCCGCCTCACCGACGCCGACGGGAAGTCCACCGTCTACGACAAGGAGACGCTGCTGGTGTACGACTCCGGGGGAAGCCTGTTGCGCGAGCGGAGCCTGATCCCCGGCGGCGTCGAACTGTAACCGTCCGGTTCTCCCGTCTCTCCTCCGATACGGCGTGTTCCACCGAACCGGTCGATCGGTGATCGATCGTGACGGATCCCGGCCGGTACGGACCCAGATGAACGGGATTTAAGCGCACCGAAGCCCCCGTTTAGCACGACATGAGACTGCACGAGTACCAGGCGAAGCAGGTCTTCGCCGACGCGGGCATCCCGACGCCCGCATCGCAACTCGCCGAGACCGTCGAGGAGGCCGTCTCGGCGGCCGAGGAGATCGGGTATCCGGTGGCCATCAAGGCACAGGTTCACGTCGGTGGCCGCGGGAAGGCCGGCGGCATCAAGCTAGCCGAGAACGAAGCGGAGGCCGAGGAGTACGCCGAGGACATCCTCGGGATGGACCTCAAGGGGTACGACGTCCAGCGCGTCCTCGTGGAGGAGGCCGTCGACTTCGTCAACGAACTGTACGTCGGCGTCACGATGGACCGCGGCGAGGGCGAACCCGTCGCCATGGTGTCGACCAAGGGCGGCGTCGACATCGAGTCCGTCGCCGAGGAGGACCCCGAGGCCATCGCCCGAGAGCACGTCGACCCGGCGTTCGGAATGCATCCCTACCAGGCCCGCAAGGCCGTCTACGACGCCGGCGTCGACCGGGAACTCGCCCGGGACGTCTCCAGCATCCTGCAGACGCTGTTCCAGATCTGGGACGACAAGGACGGCTCCGACGCCGAGATCAACCCGCTGATGATCACCGAGGACGACGAAGTGGTCGCGGCCGACGCCGTCCTCAACACGGACGACGACGCCCTGTTCCGCCACCCCGACCTCGTCGAGATGGAGGAGGAGGGCGAGTTCGAGGGGAGCGCCCTCGAGGAGAAGGCCGACGAGTACGGCTTCGACTACGTCCGCCTCGACGGCAACGTCGGCATCATCGGCAACGGCGCGGGCCTGGTCATGACGACGCTCGACC
>CAZMGU010000058.1:0-13845 GCA_964565905.1 uncultured Halobacteriales archaeon | reverse complement strand
TGCGGCCCGGAACCCCCGCCACGTCCTCGACGCTGTCGGCGTCGGGGAGCGCCTGCACCAGGTTCGACCCGACGGCGGGGATCAGGGTGGTGAACCCGCCGGTGTTCTCCACGACGCGGAGTCCGCGCCGGACGTCGGAGAGCGTCCGCTCGGCCTGCCGGAGGTGGCTGTCGGCGTCGTGGACGGCGAACTCGCCCTCGTAGTCGGCCAGTTCCGGGACGGCCTCCTCGTGGAGTTGCGCGAGCAACCCGCCGCGTTCGAGTTCCCGGACGAACACCTCCGTCTCGACGAGCGCCTGGACGGGCGTCACGTCGCCGCTGGCGAGTCCCTCGGCGAGGCGCTCGACCAGGTCCCGCATCGGCTTGTCGTCGAGGAGCCGATCGTTGCGCTCTACCTCGCCGTGGACGTACTTCGAGACGGCGCTCTGGCTGATGCCGAGCAGGTCGGCCACCTCGGACTGGGTGAGGTCGCGCTCCCGTAGTTCCTCGGCGAGCATCGAGCGGAAGGTGGGGAGGAACTCGTCGACGACGACCTCTTCGATGAAGTGCATCTGTTACTGGTCCCCGCCGAATTCGCGGTCCCCCTGAATCTTCGACGCCTGCGGCCCGGTCTGGTCCTGGTACTTCGACCCGCGTTCGGCCCCGTACGGGCGCTCGGCGGGGTTCTTCAGTTCCGTGAAGGTGAGCTGCGAGATTCGCATGCCGGGCGTGAGCGCGACGGGGGCGGTGCCGAGGTTCGACAGTTCGAGGGTGATCTTCCCCTGGAAACCGGGGTCACACAAGCCGGCGGTCGCGTGCACCACGATGGCCAGGCGGCCGAGCGACGACCGTCCCTCGACGTGGGCGATGAGGTCGTCGGGTATCTCGACGCGCTCGTGGGTCGTGCCGAGCACGAAGTCGCCGGGGTGGAGGATGTACTCGCCGCCCTCGTCGACGACCGTCTCCTCGGTGTACTCCTCGGTCTCCCCCTCGGAGTTCGGGTGGATGCAGGGGATGTTGGCGTGCTGGAACTCCAGGAACTCCCGTCCCAGGCGCAGGTCGACGCTGGCCGGCTGGACCTGGATGTCGGGGTCCGAGAGCGGCTCGACGACGAGGTCGCCCTCGTCGAGGCGCCGCAGGATGTCCGCGTCCGAGAGGATCATACACCAGTTACGGACTGCGCCTGCCGAAAGCGTTCCGCTCTCGGCCCGCGGCGAGCGGCATGACGACCCATATAAGTACGAGCGGGCCCGACTCCCGCCCGTTCGAGCACATATGGATCGACCAGCAGCGAGCGACCGGCGACGACTCGCGCTCGTCGTGTGGGGCGTCCTCCTCTCGCAGGTGTTTCTCTACCCGGGGCTGGAGGACACGGTCACCGCGCTCGGCGGCGGCGACGACATCCTCGCCGGCATGTGGTTCCTCGTCGCGGAGTTCGGGGCGTTCGTCGTCTGCGCCGTCCTCTGGGGCGTGGCCAGCGACGCGCTCGGCCGGCGGACGCCGCTGGTCGTCGTCGGGGCCGTCGGCGGCGCGGCGAGCTATCTGCTCGTCTCGCTCGTCCCCCAACTGGGACTGGGGTTCGGCGTCGTCCTCGCGTTGCGGGTCGTCGGCGGCGCGTTCACCATCGGCGCGTTCTCGCTGTCCATCACGATGCTGATGGATCTCTCCGGCGGGCACGGGCGCAACATGGGCGCGGCGGGAACGGCCATCGGACTCGGTGCGGCGCTCGGCTCGGTCGTCGGCGGGCAACTCGCGACCGTCGACCCGCTCGCGCCGCTGTACGCGGGCGCGGCCGTCCTCCTCGGCGTGGCCGCCCTCGCGGCGACGATACCCGACCGGAGCCCGGACGGCGGCCCGTCGTTCGACGCCGTGCTGGGCGGCGTTCGCCGGCGGCCGAACCTGCTCGTGCCGTACGCCTTCGGCTACATCGACCGGATGACGGCCGGGTTCTTCGCGCTGACCGGCGTCTACTACTTCCGCGACGCCTTCGAGGGGGTCGACGCGGCCCTGGCGGGACTCACGCTGGCGCTGTTCTTCGTTCCCTTCGCCGTCCTGCAGTATCCGATGGGTTCGCTGTCGGACCGGATCGGCCGGTTCCTGCCGATAGTCGTCGGTTCGCTGCTGTTCGGCCTGACGATCATCGCGGTCGGCCTCGCGCCCACGTACCCGGTCGCCGCGGGGACGATGGTCCTCGTCGGCGTCTGCGGAGCGCTGGTCTCGCCGACGACGATGGCGCTCGTCACCGACGTCGTCCCCGCGTCCGAGCGAGGTGCCGCCATGGGCGGGTTCAACGTCTTCGGGAGCCTCGGATTCCTGACCGGCTTCCTCGTCGGCGGCGTCGTCACCGACGTCTACGGCTACCTCCCGGCGTTCCTCGTGGTCGGCGGCTTCGAGATCGGGATCGCCATCGTCGCCTCCGGCGCGGTCCGGCGGATCGCCCCCGAGTTCGACGGGCCGCTCCGGTCGGTGCTCTCCGACCTGCGTTGAGCGGCGGGCGAAACCGATACGTATCGTCCGACGGACGGCGGCCGTCTCGCCCGGAGAACCCGGCGAAAAGCGAGGTGGAGGCCAACCCTTTATCCGTGGGACCCGGACGACGGAGTATGAAGCAGGCCATCGTCGCCAGGTCGGACCTCGGAATGGGGGCCGGGAAACTGGCGGCGCAGGTGGCTCACGCCTCGCTGATGGCCTTCGAGGACGCAGACCGACAGGCCCGCTCCGAGTGGAAGGGGCAGGGCCAGAAGAAGGTCGTCCTGAAGGCCAGCGGGGAGAGCGAACTGTTCCGTCTCGCCGACGCGGCGGAGACGGACGGCCTGCCACATGCCATCGTCAGGGACGCGGGTCACACCCAACTCGAACCGGGCACCGTCAGCGCGCTGGCCGTCGGGCCGGCGGCCGACGACCGGGTCGACGCCGTCACGGGTGACCTCTCCCTGTACTGACGACCGGCCGGCCGAACGCGACGCAGTCGCGTGCCACGCACACACAAGGGATATATACACCCATCCCTAACCCAGGGTGAACACCCACTGAGACAATGCAAGGACAGAACCAACAGCAGGCGTACGACCGCGGGATCACCATCTTCTCCCCGGACGGGCGTCTCTACCAGGTCGAGTACGCGCGCGAGGCCGTCAAGCGCGGCACCGCCAGCGTCGGCGTCCGGACCGCGGACGGCGTCGTGCTGGCCGCTGACCGCTCCGCTCGCTCGCCG
The DNA here is from genome assembly GCA_964565905.1 of uncultured Halobacteriales archaeon. Lineage (GTDB taxonomy): Archaea > Halobacteriota > Halobacteria > Halobacteriales > Haloarculaceae > Halomicrobium. Next base: position 10,653 of record CAZMGU010000058.1, on the reverse strand, counting down.
TTGCTCGAACGCGACAGTATCGAGAAGATCCACAAGGCCGACGACCACGTCGGCATCGCCAGCGCCGGCCACGTGGCCGACGCCCGGAAACTCATCGACCTCGCGCGCCGGCAGGCGCAGGTCGAACAGCTACGGTACGGCGAGCGCATCGGCGTCGAGTCGCTCACCAAGGAGGTCACCGACTTCATCCAGGAGTACACGCAGACGGGCGGTGCGCGCCCGTTCGGCGTCGCCCTGCTGGTCGGCGGCATCGAGGACGGCGAACCGCGCCTGTTCGAGACCGACCCCTCGGGGACGCCCTACGAGTGGCAGGCCGTCGCCATCGGCGGCGACCGCGAGGAGATCCAGTCGTTCCTCGAGGAGGAGTACACCGAGGAGATGGACCTCGAATCCGGCATCGAACTCGCGCTCCGGGCCCTCGACTCCGTGAGCGAGTCCGGCCTCGAGTCGACGGGCGTCGACGTCGCGACGATAGACGTCGAGTCCGAGCAGTACCGCTCGCTCGACGAGGACGACGTCGCCGAGCGCCTCGGCGAGTTCGAACTCCAGGGTGAGGACGATGAGTGAGTTCACCGAGGACCCCTACGCGCCGGAACTCGGCTCGTTCGAGGACCTCCCCGAGAACCCGAACGCGGGCCAGGACGACGACGACACCGTCAACAAGACGGGGACGACCACGGTCGGCATCGCCGTCGAGGACGGCGTCGTCATCGCGACGGACATGCGCGCGTCGCTGGGCGGCCGGTTCGTCTCGAACAAGAACGTCCAGAAGGTCGAACAGATCCACCCGTCGGCGGCGATGACGCTCGTCGGGAGCGTCGGCGGTGCCCAGTCGTTCATCCGGACGCTCCGTTCGGAAGTGGACCTGTACGAGGCGCGTCGCGGCGAGAACATGAGCATCGAGGCGCTCGCCACGCTCGCGGGTAACTTCGCCCGTGGCGGCCCGTTCTTCGCCATCCACCCCATCCTGGGCGGCGTCGACGACGAGGGCAGCCACGTGTTCAGCATCGACCCGGCCGGCGGCGTCATGGCCGACGACTACACCGTCACCGGGTCCGGGATGCAACTCGCCTACGGCGTGCTGGAGGGCTCCTACGAGGAGGGGCTCTCCGTGGACGAGGCCGAGGGCCTGGCCGCCCGCGCCGTCTACGCGGCGACCGAGCGCGACACCGGCTCCGGCAACGGCGTCTACGTCGCCATCGTCACCGAGGACGGCGTCGACATTACCGGCTACGACGACTTCGACGACGTCCTGTAGTCCGGCTTTCCCACGCCTCGTTTCTACGTCGCGTTCGTCCGAACGCGCGACGGTTTTCCCGAGCGAGCCTTTGATCCGACGAGCCGGTTCGTCGGCCGTCCCGGGCGTTCCGGGCGTTCGGTCGGCGTCCGTTGGTCCCGTCGCCCGAGTAAGCGGTCCATTCGGTCGCCGCGCTCGGGCTACTCCGCACCTGCCGCTCCGCAGGACCGGAGTAACCGGTGTAAACCTAACCGTCCGGCCGCACAACCGCGAACGAATGAGCGACCCGCACGCGCTCCGGGAACTGCTCGCCGCGGGGGACGAACTCACCATCGTCTGTCACAACAACCCCGACCCGGACTGCCTCGCGAGCGCGCTCGCGCTCGGCCACGTCGCGGCCGACGCCGGCATCGACGAGCGCCACATCCTCTACAGCGGCACCATCTCCCACCAGCAGAACCGGGCGTTCGTCAACCTCCTCGACATCGACGTCCGGCCGTTCGACCCAGACGAGGTCGTGGACCGGCCGGAGGGGTCGCTGCTCGCCCTCGTCGACCACTCCACGCCGGGGGAGAACAACGAGGTCCCGGTGGGGACGTCCGTCGACGTCGTCATCGACCACCACCCGGCGGACGGCGTCGAGGCCCGGTACGTCGACCACCGGGTGGGGGCCGGTGCGACCGCGACGATACTCACGGAGTACCTCGTGGAACTTGACGTCGAGTTCGAGACGACGCTGGCGACGGCGCTCCTGTTCGCCATCCGGCGCGAGACGCTCGGCTTCCTCCGGGAGACGACGGGTGCGGAGTATCGCGCTGCGGGTCGGTTGCACGACCACGCCGACGTCGCCCTGCTCCGGCGACTGTCGAACCCGTCGGTCAGCGGGGCGACCATCGACGCCATCTCGGACGCCATCGACAACCGGACCGTCCGCGGGTCGGTGCTCATCTCCCACGTCGGGCGCACGTCGGAACGCGACGCGCTGCCACAGGCCGCCGACTACCTGGCGTCGCTGGAGGGCGTCGAGACCACCGTCGTCTTCGGCATCGTCGACGGGGCGATACAGCTGAGCGGCCGGTCGACGGACGCCCGGATCCACGTCGGCGACGCCCTCGCGGAGACGTTCGACGACGTCGGGAGCGCCGGCGGCCACCGCGAGATGGCCGGCGGGGAGATACCGCTGGGCATCTTCGCCGACTACGAGGACGACGAGGGACTGCTCGTGGACGTCGTCGTGGAGATAATCACCGACCGACTGGTCGCCGTACTCCACCTCGCCGACGACGCGAACGGCGAGGGAGTCGGTAGCTCGGAGTGACGCCGGCCATCGCTACGTCTTTACGCGCGCCGCCGCGACCCTTTCACAATCGAATGCGCGAGGCACACCCCATCGAACGGGCCGTCGGGATGGAGTACTACGTCAGCGACGCCGACGGAATCGGCGGCCGCCTCCGCACCTCGCCTGAGGACTTCCGGGTGACGGAACTGGAGGCGTTCGACGTCCAGCCGGTCGACGCCGACACCGGCGGCTACCCCCACCTCGTCCTCCGAGCGACGTTGCGGGGCTGGGACACGAACGACTTCGCCGGCGCCCTCTCGGACGGCCTCGGCATCTCCCGGGAGCGCGTCTCCTGGGCCGGGACGAAGGACAAGCGGGCCGTCACGACGCAACTGTTCTCCGTCGACGGCGTGGACCCGGCCGACCTCCCCGACCTGGACGCCGCCGACGTCGAGGTCGTGGGCCGCGCCGGCAGACCCGTCCTCTTCGGCGACCTGGCCGGCAACGCCTTCGAGATAGCCGTCCGCGACGTCGAACGGCCAGACGGCGTCGACGTCATCACCGACGACCTCGCGGCGTTCGCCGGTGTCGGCGGCGGGGACGGAGGCGTTGGCGACGGCAGCGGCGGCGACCCGGAGGGGGGCACCGGAGCGACCGTCGCCGTCCCGAACTACTTCGGCCAGCAGCGGTTCGGCAGTCGCCGGCCGGTGACCCACGAGGTTGGCCTGGCCGTCGTCCGTCGCGACTGGGAGGGCGCGGTGCTGGCCTACGTCGGCAACCCGCACGAACGGGAACCCGAGGCGACGCAGGAAGCGCGGGCGTACGTCGAGGAAACGAGGGACTGGCAGGGGGCCATCGACCGGTTCCCGCGCGCGCTCGGCTACGAGCGGTCTATGTGCCACAGGCTCGTGGAGAACGGTGCGGAGACCCCGGAGGACTTCCGCGACGCGCTGGAGGCGGTCCCGACGAACCTCCAGACGATGTTCGTCAACGCCGCCCAGTCGTACGTGTTCAACCGCATACTTTCGAAACGACTGGAGCGAGGGCTGCCGTTCGACCGCCCCGTCGCGGGCGACGTCGTCTGCTTCAGTGACAGGGAGGCGCCACGCGCCTCCGAACGGTCGAGCGGGCGAGGCCCGCGAGACGGGGATGCGCCGGACGGACTGGCGCTCCCCGACACCGACCGCCTCCAGCGCGTCGACGAGGGACGCGTGGCGACCGTCGAGCGCCACTGCGAGCTCGGGCGAGCGTTCGTCACCGCGCCGCTGGTCGGCACCGAGACGGAACTGGGCGACGGCGAACCAGGTGAGATAGAGCGCGAAGTCCTGGACGACGTCGGCGTCGAACCCGGCGACTTCGCGCTCCCGGACGAGTTCGAGTCGACCGGGACGCGCCGGGCGATCCAGGTCCGGACCGACCTGCGCGTCGAACGGGAGCGCTCGGACGGATCCGATTCGGACGACGTCGTGCGGTTCGACTTCGCTCTGCCGAAGGGGAGCTACGCGACGGTCCTTCTGCGCGAGTACCTGAAACGCGACCCCGAGCAGCTGGGGTGAGTCGGCCCGGCGTCAGGGACTTTGGTCGCGCGCCCGTAGGTCTGCCGACATGAGCGCGCTCGGCGTCGCCATGCGGTACTACCCGTACGTGTTCCACCCGATAACCGTCCTGGGTGCGGCCGTCCTCCTGTTGATCCACCACGAGTGGGACCGGCAGGACGCGAACCGTCGGGCGCTCCGGCACCGCGTCGCGGCGTTCCTCGGGGCGGGCGTCCTCGCGCTGGTCCCGACCGCTGCGTACTTCGGTCTCACCGGTACGAACCCCGTCGATGCGACGCAGGGGAACGCCTGGCAGATGGACGCTCTCGTGGCGTCGGGGCTCTTCATCGCGGCCGGCGTGACGTGGTTCATCTGGCGCCGGTACGAGTGGGGCCGACTCGTCCCGGGCATGATGGGGACGCTCGCCGCCGTCACCGTCCCCTACGTCGCGCTCTCGCCGGTGTGGAACGTCTCGGGTCACGTGATCATCGCCCTGATGCCGACGCTCTACCTGACGCTCGTCGACCGAAAGTTCTGGCCGACGCTGGCCGTCCCGCTCGTGATGGTCCCGAACCGCCTCTACCTCGACGCCCACACCGTCGCCCAGACGCTCGGCGCCGTCCTCCTGACGCTGGCCGTCGTCCTCGGCCTCTACTGGCTCCAGACCGGTGGTTCGCTCCGGGCGGACCCCGACTCCGCGGTGCCGTGAGCGTCCCGACGGGACAGCGGGTCCGTCAATCGTTCGCCGGTGGCTGCTGGACGATGGCGAGCCAGAACTCCTCGATGGAGCGGACGAACTCGACGAAGTCGTCGGGACCGATCGGTTTCCGGGCGTAGTGGTCCGCGTCCAGCCCCTGCGATCTGAGTATCTCCTCCCCGGCGTCGGAGCTCGTGAGGGCGACCACGGTTATCCCGGAGAGCGCCGGGTCGTCGTCCAGTTCGGACAGGAGCTCCGCGCTGCTGGTGCCCGGTAACTGCGTCTCCACGAGGAGGAGGTCGGGGCACGGTTCGTCGGCGTACTCGCCGCGCTGCCGGACGAACTCGAGCGCCTCGTCCCCGTCGGTGACGACGTGGAGGTCGTTCGCGAGTTTCCCCTCCCTGAACGATTCCGTGAACAGACGCGTGTCCCCCGGGTTCGGTTCGACCAGCAGGATCTCTATCCGCTGGTCCGCCCGCTCGTCGGCCGAAGTCATTGCGACCTGTATCGGGCGGAGACGTATAACTGAGCCGATTGCTTACCCGTCTGTTCCTCACCGGAACCGTCCCGGCAGCGGATCGAATGGCCGCGCGGGAGCCGACGGATCGCCCCGCTTATCCACCGCCACGCTAGATCCACAGCCAATGGAGTGTCGGCACTGCGCCACCCCGATCGACAGACCGGGGGACTACTGCCTCGTCTGTGGCGAGGAGAACACCGACACCGTGGTGCTGGAACTCGACCGCGACCGGGCGACGGCGACGGCGATATACGACGAGGCGGTCGTCGGTGCCCGCACCGTGACGACGACGCCGGAGGACCCCGACGGCGAGTCCGACGTCGTGGAGTTGCGTAACTTCGCCGGCCTCGTCGCCGACGAGGTCCGTCGCAAGCGCCCGGAGGAGGTGTACGTCACCGGCGACCGGGAGGTGGTCGCCGCGGTCCGGTCGCAACTCCACTACCCGTTCTACCGCGTCGACGGCGAGAACCCGGTCGAGCAGGTGATCGAACGCCGGGGCGAACCCGCCCTGGAGGTCGTCGAGGCGTCGCTCTCCGAGAAACTCGGCGGGTCGCACTCGACGCTCGTCGGCGGCCGCGCGGGCAAGCGCGCCCTCGAAACCGTCGCCGGCCACCCGCACGTCAAGAAGGTCATCCCCGGCCCCATCGACGCCGGCGGGTCCGGGTCGCGCACCGGCGTCCGGGCCAAGGCCACCCGCGCCGACGAGCACGGCAACGTCCGACTGCTGATCCGCGACGGGTCCTCGGTCCAGGAGAACCGCATCGTCACGACGGCGGGCGACCGCGAACTCGGCGAGCGCGTGCGCGCCGACCTCAACGACGCGCTCCGGGAGACCGAACTGCAGGAGTAGCCGGTCGCGACCGCGTGCGGCGGACGGGCCACCCGGCGGTCCGTTGCGTCGGCCCGAGGTGGGAAGAGCGAACACCAATACGTCGCTGACGCGTAGGTCGCACGAGGGATACCCATGAGGGACGCCGCCGCGATCGCCCTCGTCCTCGTCGCCGCGACGACCGGCGCGGGCGTGGCGCACGCACAGACCGTCGGACAGCCGTCCCTGACCGTCGTAGCGACGGACGACCGGTTCACCTGGGGCGAGGAGCGCGAACTAACCCTCGTCGTCGCCAACGACGGACGGGTCGTGGCCGGCGGTGCGCCGGCACTCAGGTCGCAGGTGACGACGGCGAGGAACGTCGAGCTATCCGTCGCTCGAAGCCGACTGCCGGCAGCGCTGAACCGTTCGGTGTCGTTTTCCCGGAACCGACTGGTCCTCGGTAACGTCCCGTCAGGCGACGCGGCGAGGGCGACCCTGAACGTCTCCGTCGGGGAAGGGCTCGAACAGGGGGTCTACCGGATACCGCTGGTTCTGTCCTACGAGTACTCGACGCTGGCGCGCGAGAGCGGCGACGGCGTCGAGACCAACGAGCGCGAGCGGGAACGTCTGGTGCAGGTACCGATCCGTGTGGCCGATCGGCCCCGGATCACCCTGAGCGCCGTCGAGGGACAGTCGATAGGACCGGGGGAAACGGCCCGGTACCGAGTCACGGTCGCCAACGAGGGAACCGAACTCGCGTCCCAGGTCGCGGTTACGCTCCGAACCGACGGCGTTACCGCGAGGTTTGGATCGCCCAACCACGCGGGCTCGCAAACGTGGCTGTACTTTGACACTCTCGCACCGGGCGAGCGCCAGCGCCGGTCCGTAACGGTCACCGTTCCGCCAGCGACCGCTCCCGGGCCGTACTTCGTGGCGGGGACGGCCCGCTACCGACGGCCGGGCGGGTTCGACGAACGCAGCGATACGCTCGGCTTTGGGATCCGGGTGAGCGCGGGTGCCCCGCTGGAACCGACGCCAGGTCGGACGACGCCGACAGACCGACCGAACGAGACCTCGCGGATGGCGCCGCCGCCGGAGTGACGGAGGCCCGCGTTTAGATTCGCTTACTTCCGACTGGCGACCCCGTATCGCGCCGAAAGCGCCGGCTCATTTCGCACGGTGAGGGACGGAACCATCGATCGGTATCCTTGTGATCGATCCGTCGTGGGCTACTGGCACCGGGCCGTCCTCCGGTTTTGGCAGACCGCTGACTGTGACCGCGACGCGCGGTCGACCGATCTCGATTTGAAGGCCTTTCCGAAACACCGTCGCGCCCCAGGCGAGCCTAGGAATCGTTCACCCTTTCATATTAGATAGTATAAATAAAATAAACCAGTTCACGATGATTTCTGCCGTTTATAACAATGTACACAGATTACCACGTTTACTTCCCCGGAGGGACAATCAAACGAAGCTAGGCATGCGTCACTCTCGGCGGAGTGTGAATAATGAAAGGAATCGAATACTAAATATACCAAAATCAAATAATGAGAAACGCACCAAACAGAGCCAAACTGCGCGCGATATCACTCGTGGTCATCATGGTCCTCGCGACGGTCGTCGCCGGCGTCGGCCTCGGGGCGACCATCCAGCGCGGCGGCACGGGGGGCCAGTTCGACCCCGGCGTCGGCGGTCCGAACACGGTCGCGGTCGACGAGTCGAAGCCGGTCGTATTCCAGGGCGAGGACGACATCCAGTTCGTCGGGCCGAACAACGAGTCGCTCGACCCGTCGCAACTGGTGGGAGTCTCCGGTGACGCCGAAGGTCAGCCCCTCGAACTGCCGATCCCCGAGGACCAGACGCCCGGGCAGTACGCCTTCAACGGCCAGGCCAACCAGCCGGGCGTCACCGTCCAGACGCCCCGAGTCACCGACCTCAACCTGATCAACCAGCGCGGGGTCGAGGTCGAGGGCTCCTCGGTTCAGGAGGACGAGACCCTGCTCGTCAGTTCGGAGTGGAACTTTCAGCAGGGCGAGGACCTCGAACTGATCGTGCGCGACGAGAACGGGAACGAGATAACCGGCGACGTACTCACCAACGCGAGCGCGCTGTCGTCGGCCCAGCGGAACCAGCTGACGGGCCCCTGGGCCCAGAACCCCCAGCAGGTCGGCAACCCCGGCCAGCGCGGGACGGGGACGGGTATCGCCTACCTTCAGGGCATCGGGCAGTTCTCCGACCAGGAACTGGGGAACACCTCCCAGCTCGACGCCGCCTACTGGGCGCTCGACCTGAGTGACCTGGACGCCGGCGACTACACCGTCACCGTCCAGGGCTGGGACAACCTCGACGACGGTGCGGCGACCCAGACCACCACGTTCGGCGTCCAGACGGAGACCGACGTCGGTCTCGACCTCGACGTCGACAACGCCACGCGCGGCGAGCGGGTCGGCTACACGATCCGCGGGTCGACCGCGGGCGCGGAACACTACGTCGTGATCGAGGACGACGACTTCCGGAACAACCGTGTCAACGTCGGCGCGTTCCGCGACATTCAGGACGTCGTCGACCGCGGCACCTACGACGGGAACAACGACAGTCAACCGGACTTCGCCTGGGCCCAGGTCGAGATCAACGACGACACCGGCCTCGGCGCCGGCCAGATCGACACGACGTACCTGGACGACGCGAATATCGACGTCAACCTGTACGGGGAGAACCAGTCGCTGGAGGAGATATCTGGCTCGCTCGGCGACACCGAGGACGACGCCTCGCTGTCCATCAGCCAGGGCGGACTCTCCCTCGACAGTCCGGCGGGCACCTACGTCGCCGGATCGGACACCGACGTCAGCGGCACGGCCGCCGCGGGCATCGACGACGTCGTGCTGTACGCCCGCGATCAGGGCGACTGGGAACTCGTCGACGTCAACGAGGACGGCAACCTCTCCAGCGCGGACGCCATAAGCGTCGACTCCACCGGCCAGTGGGAGGAGGAGAACGTCCTGCTCTCGCAGGCGAGCGACATCCTCTCGATCCCCGGCCGGTACCGCTTCGGGGTCGTCGAGGCCCAGGACGCGACCGGTGCTAACGGGCAACTGCGCACCACCCTGACGCCGTCCGAGTTCAGCAGCGCGACCAGCACGCAGTCGTCGATCATCGTGCAGGACCCGAGCCTCGAAGAGGAACGGGTCTACCGCGCGATCAACGGACAGATCGCCGTCGAGGACGGGACCGTCGACGTGACCGGCGTCGCGCCGGGCCTTCAGGACGTCCTCGTCGTGATGGTCGACTCGCGCGGTCGGATCGTCACCGATCAGGTGGCCGTCGACGACAACGACACCTTCGAGGAGGACGACATCTCGCTCGTCACGGCGGAGGGGCAGTCCCTCAACGAGGGCGAGATCGAGGCGATGGTCATCGGACTGGGCCGCGACGGGAACGCCGGCGACGGCATCCTACCGGGCCAGCGGAACGCCGAGATCGGCTCGCTCGAAGAGTACATACAGAACATCGGCACCGGCCTGACCCAGCAACAGGTCACCGAACGGATCCTCGACGAGACGTCCGACGAGGTGGCGAGCGACGACCTGACGCTGATGGAGTCGTTCCGCTACACGGACGGGTCGACGACCATCGAGGCCGTCGGGCCGGCCGGCGAGAACGTCAGCGACGTCGAGGAAGTCGAAGTCGGTGAGACGTTGGTCGTCTCTGGACTGACGAACCGCAAACCGGACGACAACACCATCTCCGTCGAAGCCATCGAAGGCCCGAGCGTCGACCAGTTCGACATCAACTCCACGGACGAGTGGGGCCTGACCGGTCGATGGTCCGTCTCGTTCGACACCAACAACGTCGAACCGGGCACCTACACCCTCGAGGCCGACGACGGCGACAACACCGACACGGTCCAAGTGGAGGTCGTCGAGCCGGTCGATGGCAATGCCACCGAGACGCCGGCGGGCAACGCGACCGCGACCCCGTCCGGCAACGCCACGGCGACGCCGACGGAGACCGCGACGCCGAGCGACGACGAGACTGCGACGCCCGAACCGACCGAAACGGCCACCCCGCAGGGTAACGAGACGAGCTGACGGACCTGACCCGTCTCGGTCGAGCGGCGACCCACTTTTTTCGCGTGGTCCGAACTCAACAGGTTTATCTGGCCGCTGCACCGATACGACGATACTATGGCTAGTCAAAGGGGACGGACCGGCAGCGCCGGTCGCTTCGGTGCCCGCTACGGCCGCGTCGCTCGCCGGCGGGTCGCCGAGATCGAGTCCGACATGAACGAAGACCACGCGTGTCCCGAGTGCGGGAAGGACCGCGTCGACCGCCAGGGCACAGGCATCTGGGAGTGTGGCTACTGCGGCTACAAGTACACCGGCGGCACGTACGTGCCCCAGACCCCCGGCGGAAAGACCGTCACCCGGTCCATCCGCGCCGCCCTCGCCGAGGAAGACGAGTAACGATGAGCTACAAGTGTTCCCGCTGCAAGCGTGACGTGACGCTCGACGAGTACGGGGGCGTGCGCTGCCCGTACTGCGGCCACCGCGTGCTCCTCAAGGAGCGCTCGCGCG
>CAZMGU010000057.1:0-13897 GCA_964565905.1 uncultured Halobacteriales archaeon | reverse complement strand
GCCACTCGGCCGTCTCGACCTTGCCGCGGATGTCGCCCGGGCCGACGCCGTAGCGCTCGGTGATGACGTCCTCGTCCACCTCGCTGGCCCAGTCCTCCAGCAGCCGCGCGGTCTTGAGCGCCGACAGCCAGTCGTCGAACCGGTTGTCCTCGTACTCCGAGGGCATCGACCCGAGGAACTCCGCCTCGCGCTCGTAGGCGACCATCGAGTACTCCTCCTGGTCGCCCGAGCGGAGGTAGAGCTGGTACATGTCCGGGGTGCGGGAGACGAGGTGGTACAGCCCCATCGCCGTCGGTTCCGGCGTCTCGGCGTCGCCGTCGTCTCCTTCCTCGCCTCCCTCCGCGCCGTCCGAGACGAGGTCGCTGGCGGTGGTGAACCCCGGCGGTTCGCCGTCCGCGTCGGCCCCGGCCTCCCGCCCCTCGTGGGGCGACCGCGTCTCCTCGCGCCCGCCGGTCCGTTCCCACTCCCGCAGGCCGTCGATTATCTCGGCGGCGCTCATCGGGTCGAGGTAGAGCCGGGAGACGGTGTGGCCCAGGGAGGTGGCGGAGAGTTCGTCCTCGTCTTCCCGTTCGAGAAAGTCGTTCACCTGGAGGTACGCGAGCACGTCGTCGACGACGGCCTCCAGCCTCCCGCTCTCGGTGGTCTGGGTGGCGTACAGCGTCCGGTCGAGGAAGTCGAGCAACCCCTCGCGCGAGCGGGCGAAACCGGAGGCGACGGTCGCGAGCAGGTGCGTCCGGAGCGCCGGTTCGGCGGCGAGTTTCGAGCGGACGGGTTCGGGGTCGGCCCAGACGTAGCGCTCGAACAGTTCGTCGAGTTCGTCGTGGCTGTTCGCCAGCAGGACGGCCTCCCCGTAGGGGTCGAGGCCGGGCCGCCCGGCCCGCCCCATCATCTGGTGGACCTCGAGGACGGAGAGCGGTTGCATCCCGCCGGCGGTGCCGTCGTAGCGCCGCCAGTCGCGGACGACGACCCGGCGACTCGGCGTGTTGACGCCGGCCGCGAGGGTAGGGGTTGCGCTGACCACCTTCAGCAGGCGGTCGCGAAAGGCGTCCTCGACGAGGTTCCGGTGTTCCGGCGCGAGGCCGGCGTGGTGGAAGGCCGCGCCCCCCTCGACGGCGTCGGCCAGGTCGTCGCTGGTCTCGGTGTCGCTGACGTCGCGTATCTCGTCGGCGACGGTCGCCAGTTTCTCGCGCTCCTCGCCCGAGAGGAACGGTTCGACGGTCCCCGACAGCCGCCGGGCCGCCGCCTCGGCGTTCCGGCGGGAGTTGACGAACACGAGCGTCGACCCCTCGTCCTCCAGCGTGTCGCGGACGATGGCCGCCGTCGGCTTCTCGTTGCCCCGGACGGGGAGTTCGCTCTGGGAGCCGTCCTCCAGGTGGAGCGCCTGGCCGTAGTGGACCCCCTTCTGCAACTCGATCGGTCGCCAGTCGGAGTCGACGAGGTGGGCGTCGAGCCACTCGGCGAGTTCGGCGGCGTTGCCGATGGTGGCCGACAGCGCGACGGTCTGCATGTCCGGGTTGATCCGCCGGAGTTTCGCCATGGTGACCTCCAGCGTCGGCCCTCTCTCGCCGTCGTCGACGAGGTGGACCTCGTCGGTGACGACGCAGGAGAGGTCGCCGAGCCACGGCGCGTCGTTGCGCACGAGCGAGTCGACCTTCTCGCTGGTGGCGACGACGACGTCCTTGCTGGCGAGCCACCCGCCCTCCGACTCGTAGTTGCCCGTCGACACGCCCACGTCGAGGCCGTACTGCTCGAACTCCTCGAACTCGGCCTTCTTCTCGCTCGCGAGCGCGCGGAGCGGGACGATGTAGAGGGCCGTCCCGCCGGCCGCGCGCCGGTCGTCATCGGTGGCGTCCTCGGCAGGGCCCCCCGCGATGGCCGAGAGCATGGCCAGCTGTGCGATCAGGGTTTTCCCGCTCGCGGTGGGGATGCTCGCGACGAGGTTCTGCCCCCGCGTGACGCCCGCCTCGACGGCCTCCGCCTGCGGCGGGTACAGTTCCTCTATCCCCCCGTCCCGGAGGTGGTCGGGCAGCCAGTCGGGTACGCTCGGCAGATCCGCGACGTCCATTAGGGCGTCCTTTGCCCCTCCCGCCGTTTAAACTGTCGCCCCGCACTCGCACGGTCACGGGCCACAACGAATTAACTGCTTGGAGGATTGTTCTCTGTTCATGGCGACCTCCGAACCTATCACGGTACTCGTCGTCGACGACGAACCCGACCTCGCGGAGGTCACCAGCATGCACCTCGCGCGTCACGACGACGCCTTCGAGACGCTGGTCGAACACAGCGCTGCCGACGCGATGGCGGCGCTCGACGACGACGTCGACTGCGTCGTGAGCGACTACGAGATGCCCGACCGGGACGGCCTCGACCTGCTCCGGGCCGTCCGGGAGTACGACCCGTCGCTCCCGTTCGTCCTCTTCACCGGCCGCGGGAGCGAGGAGATAGCCAGCGAGGCCATCTCCGCCGGCGTCACCGACTACCTCCAGAAGGGGACCGGCACCGACCAGTACGCCGTCCTCGCCAACCGGATCCGGAACGTCGTCGCTCACCGGCGCTCCGAGGCCGTCGCCGCCGAGCACGAGTCCCGCTACCGACGCCTCGTCGAGAGTTCCCCCCACGCCATCTTCGTCCACGACGGCGACGAGAACCTGTTCGTCAACGACCGGTACGTGGAACTCGTCGGCGCGGACGACACCGACGCGGTCGTCGGCACCGACCCCATGCAGTTCGTCCACCCCAAGGACCGCGACGCCATCCGGGCCCGCGTCCACAGGGTCCTCGACGAGAACCGGCGCAACGGCTGGTTCGAGTCCCGCCTCGTCACACTCGACGGCGAGGTCCGCCACGTCGAGTCCTGTGCGACCCCCGTCGAGTACGGGGGCCTCGACGCCTCCCAGGTCGTCGTCCGCGACGTCACCGACAAACTCCGTCGCGAACGCCGCCTCGAGGCGCTCCACGACGCGACGCGTCGCCTCGTCACCGCCGACGACCGCGGGACGGTCGGCGACGTCGCCCTCGACGTCCTCGAGAACGTCTTCGACGAACCCGTCTCGGGCGTCTGGTGGTACGACGCCGACGCGGGCGCGCTCGCCCCGCTGACCGCGACGGAGGACGCCACCCGCGTGCCGACCCAGGCCGGCTTCGAAGCCGGCGTCGACGTGCTCCCCGACTGGACGGTCGAGACCGCCGTCTTCGAGTCGGGCGAACCCAGCGTCGTGAACGGGTACGGCGACCGCGAGGACACCGTCACCGACGCCTACGAGGTCGCCTTCCTCCATCCCGTCGACCGCCACGGCCTCCTCGCCATCGCGTCGCGCGACGCCCGCTCGTTCGACCCCTCCGAACGCGACCTGGTCGGCATCCTCGCCCGGTCCGTCGCCGCGGCGTTCGACCGGGTCGAGGGCGCCGACCGGTCCTAGGGACGGGGGATCGCGGTTTCACCGCTCGCTCGAAAGGTGGCGTCTCGCTTCGCTCGACGCCACCCGCACCACGAACCCTAAACCCTCCCCCACCCAACTCCGGACCATGCGAATCGAGTACGACCGCGACACCTGCATCGGGATGTTCCAGTGCGTCGCCGAGTGGGACGCGTTCGAGCGCGACGAGGACGCGGGCAAGGCAGTCCTGGCGGACAGCGAGGAGACGGAGGACGGCCTGTTCGTCCGCGAGGTGCCCGAGGGATCGGAACTCGACGCGAAGTTCGCCGCGCGGGCCTGTCCGGTCGAGGCCATCACCGTCTACGACGACGACGGCGAGCAGATCGTTCCGTGACGGTCGATGCGGTGGATCGAACCGCCGGTACCGCTCACCCGATGACCCGAAGACCCATCACGACCGGGCGAAACCGAGTCGTCTGTGGTCGAGATAACGATACCCGGAGTCGTCGCCGTCCCCCTCGCCCTGCTCGGGGCCGTCTGGATCTATCGTGACGCCCGGGCCAGAAACATGGATACCGCGGATATGTGGGCCGTCGGCTTCTTCGTCGGCTGCTTCCTCCCGCCGATAATCGGCGCCGTCGTCGTGTTCGCGTTCTACCTGCGGCACCGGAACCGGCGCGGCGGAACTCCCTGCGCCGTCCCGCCGGAGTGAGCGACGGCGCTCGCGCTCACTCGCTCGCGTCGGGTTCCCCGATGGCCCATATCTCGTCGTGCACGCCGTTCTCCCCGTCGAACTGGGCGTAGAGGACGCCGTCCCCGACGACGAAGTCGTCGAGGTGGTGGCGTGTCCACGGGTCGGTCGGACTGTACCGCCACTGGACCTCGCCGGACGCCGGATCGAGCCCATAGAACACGTTCATATCGTTCGCAGCGACGAGGAGGTCGCCGACGCGAGCGAACCCGGGGTCCCAGTCCCGCGACCCGCAGATCGTGTCGTCCTTGAAGCGCCACTCGACCGATCCGTTCTCGGCGTCGAGCGCGATCAGCGGCGGCGTCGTCCCGGTGGCGTCGGTCACGTAGACGCGGCCGTCGTCGACTACCGGCACGGTCGGATCGAAGCGGTGCCGCTCCGCCGATTCGTAGCGCCAGATCCGGTCGCCGGAGTCGAGGTCGAACGCGTCGAGCGACCCCTCGGCGGGGACGTACAGCGTCCCGTCGGAGACGACGGGAGTCCTCTCGGTGTCGGCCTCGAAGACTCGCTGCTGGCTGCCGTCCGCGGCGTCGAGTTCCGCGACGCCACCGCCGTCCAGGACGTAGACGGACCCGTCGACGACGGCCGGCGCAGTCCCGCTCGTGTAGGCGTCGAGCGAGTCCGTCACCCACAGCCTCTCGTAGCTCTCGACGTCGATGGCGGCGACCGCGCCGCGGCCCGCGTCGAAGCCGGCGTACAGCGTCCCGTCCACGACGACCGGCGAGGGGCCGAACGTCTGGTCGATCGTCCGGCGTTCACCGAGTCGCTCGCCCGTCCCGGCGTCGAACTTGAGCAGGCGGTGGTCCGTCCCGACGTGGAGCAACCCGTCCGCGACGACCATCGACCAGGGCGTCTCCGCGAGTTCGACGCTCCAGGCTTCGTCGCCCGACGCGGCGTCGAGCGCCCGAACCCCGGGGCTCTGGTCGTTGGTACCCGTCCGGTCGTCGTACACTATCCCGTCGGCGATGTACGGACCTTCCGTTTGATTCCCGTACAGCCCGTACGGGGCGGTCCACAGCGTCTCGGGGGTCGACTGCGGTGCCGTGCCCGCCGGGTTGTAGCCGGTGTTGCCGGCGTCGAACCCGAACCGCGGCCAGTCGGCGGGGTCCGCCGCGGACGTCGCGCCGTCCGGACTCGCCGCGTCGTCCGTCTGACCCGCCGCCACCGTGGCGATGCTGGTCGTACCGATCGTCGCACCGATCGTACCGAGGAACGTTCTTCGAGAGGGCATGACTCCGCTCGTCACCTGGCGGGAGCGGTAGTTTCCTACCCGGTCGCTAAACCCGATATCGCTCCATTAAGCCCGTGAAGCGACACAAGACGTATACCAGTCCGCGTGCGACTTCCCCGCTCTCGCTCTCCGGTCCGAAACTATCAGGGGCCCTCCCGTTCGACTCCGGGTAGATGTTCCGCGACGTCCCCGGTCGGCTCATCGAGGGGTTCCCGGCGCTGCTCGCGCGCCTGGGACTGGTCGAGCGCGAGAAGGCGACGGCGGCGCTGGATCTGGCCGCCCCGGTGATGGTGACGGGGGCGCTGCGGATATTCCTGCGACTCGCCGACTTCGTGATGGTGGGGCTGGCGCTGGGCGACGAGGCCATCGCCGGCCTCGAACTGGGGTTCCAGTACTACTTCGTCGGGTTCGGCCTCTCGCTGGCGGTGACGTCGGGGACGATAAGCGTCGTCTCCCGCCTCCAGGGGGCCGGCGAGTCCGCGCGGGCGAACCTCGCCGTCAAGCAGTCGCTGTGGCTGGCCCTGCTCATCTCGCTCCCGCTGAGCGCAGCGTCCTGGCTGTACGCCGAACCGCTCGTGGGCCTGCTGACGAGCGACGAGACGGTGATCGACCTGGGCGCGACGTACCTCTCCATCGTCATGCTGTCGCTCGCGCCGCGGTTCTGGAGCATGGTCGCCGCCCGCGCGCTCGCCGGCAGCGCGGACACGCGCACGCCCATGTACGTGCGACTGCTCACCCTCCCGACGAACGTCGTCCTCAACGCCCTCCTCATCTTCGGACTCGGGCCGTTCCCGACCCTGGGCATCGCCGGCGCGGCCATCGGAACCGCCGTCGCCAACCTGCTCGCGGCGTCGGTGTTCTTCGCGCTGCTGGTCTCGGGGCGCTACGCCGTCCAGCTGGAACTCGGCGGCCGGCAGGTCGACGCCGGCCTGATCGCGGAGATAGTCCGCGTCTCGCTGCCGCTGGCGGGGATGCGACTGCTCCAGACCTCCGCCCGGTTCCCGTTCCTGTTCGTCCTCGGCGTGCTCGGGTCGCCGGCCGTCCTCGGCGTCCCGCTCGTCGCCGCGTTCGCCATCGGCCGCCGGGTGATGTTGCTGGCGCTGATGCCCGCCTGGGGCTACTCGACGGCGGCGAGCACGCTCGTCGGCCAGCACCTCGGGTCGGGCGACGACGCCGACGCGAGCGACTACGGCTGGCAGACGCTCCGCATCGCGCTGGTGACCCAGCTAGTCGTCGCCGCCGTCCTCGTCGTCTTCGCCCGCCCCATCTCCCTGCTGTTCGGCACCGCCCACCCCGAACTCGCCGTGGAGTTCATCCGCGTGTTCGCGCTGGCCGTCGCCGGGTTCAGCGTCTCGCGGACGATGCGGGGGAGCCTGCGCGGCGCCGGCGACACGCGCTGGCCGCTGTACGGGACGGTCCTCGGCTCGTACCTGTACCGGATCCCCGTCGCCTTCCTGGCGCTCCCCGCCGGCTTCGGCGTGACCGTCCCGCTGGTCGGCGTCACGCTCGCCCCCGGGATGGGGTGGGGACTGCCCGCCATCTACGCCGCCATCGTCGGCGACTACTACCTCAAGGCCGCCGTCAACACCGGCCGGTTCTGGACCGGAAAGTGGCGCGACGTGGCGCGGGCGTCCGGCGTCGGATCGGCGGGGGACTGAACCCCGCGAGCGGGCCGACCGCCGACGCCACTGCCCCGTTCCCCTCCCCCCCTCGCCCTACTCGCTCTCTCCGCGCGCCGGCCGGGAACTGAAGCTTTAATGGCGGCCCCCGACGACCACAGGATATGAGCCAGGCAACGAAGATAGTCCTCGGGACCGTCGCGGTGGCCGCCGTCCTCTCGCTCCTCATCGTCGCGAACCTCGTCCTGTTCGCCGCGTGATGTTCTCGGAGCGCGAACTCCACGGCGAACTCGCGACCGTCCGGGAGCGCCACTGCCCGGACGCGCTCGTCCGCGACTGCGAGCGGGACTTCGAGACGCTGGACCCCGCCGTCGCCGAGGACCTGCTCCTCGTCACCGACTCCGTCGAGCCGCTGACCTACCCCGACGAGTGGGTGCCGGCAGACGCGCCCGAACCCCTCCACCGCCTCGCCTCCTCCGAGTTCACCATCGGGATGCCCGGCGACGGCGGCGTCGCCTGGACCCGCCAGACCGAACCCCCCATCGTCTTCGTCAAACCCCGCCTGACGGGGTCGCCGGAACCCTTCATCGAGTTCCTGGTCGCCGAGGCGCTCGTCGAGGTGGGCCTCGACCTCCCCGAGCAGTTTCTGGGCTTCTTCGGGGAACGCTACGCCGACCTGGCCGACGCCGTCGGCGACCGACTCGACCCCGCCGGCACCTACCAGCTAGCCGCCGCGCTGTTCGACGCCTACGTCGGCCTGCACGCCCGCGAGGTATTCGCGGACTGGGAGGACGACCTCCCCGGCCTCTTCGACGCCTGGGTCGACGCCGGCGAGCGCCTGGAACCCCGGCTCTCGGACCTCGGCGGCGAGGTGGCGCGGGGCGAGACGGACTTCGCCGCCGCGGCGGAACTGGCCTGTTCCGCGGTCAAGCACGGCACCGAACCGCCGACCCCTTTCGCCGCGCTGGACACCGAGGCCTACCGGGACCACGGCGCGGAGTACGCCGTCACCTGGGCCGCAAAGACCGTCGAGTCGCTGGAGTAGGTATCGAGTCTACCGACGGGAGTTCTCTCTGAGCGTAGAACCCTCTCAGGTCGCTCCTTAATTGCAGCAGAACCGATAGACGACGACGGAAGAAAGCCCTCGGTCCGCTCGCCCTTTCAATCCTCCAGGCAGCCCCGCAGGCCGCCCTGCCCTTCCCCGGGTCGCGAGGCCTCGGCCCGTCCGGGCCTCTGCACTCGCTCCCGGCCACGCGGTGCGGTTGCGGAGCGGTCAGGAAGCGGTCGCGCCGACGGCCGGCGCGACCGGGGAGGGGTGGCGGAGTCAAACGCGAGCGCGGGCCGAGCGAAAGCGAGGCCGCGCGAGCTATGCTGTCCCTGGTGGATTGAAAGGGCGAGGTGCGGTGAACGAAGCACGGGCCCGCAAGGACCGGAGCGAACGCAGTGAGCGAGGACCGCAGCGTGGTCCGCGCGAGTTCAGCGGGCCGAGGGCTTTCCTTCGGTGGTAGTGTTCGCGTCGATTCCTGCAGAGCGGCCGAGGGCTTTCCTTCGTGGTCGATCGAAGCGTTCCGAGAGCGAGTCGAGATAATTCGTCAGTTCGCCGTATCGGAGCCGACTCAGTTGTCGAGAATCGAGAGAATCCGGATGACCCACTGGAGGACGTGGATAAAGACGCCCATGACGGCGACGTAGATGCCGATGGCGTTGCGCAGGTCGCTGGCGTAGCGGTTCGCCTTGACCGCCCATATCTCGTAGGTCAGGTCGACGACGAAGCCGAGGAAGAACAGGAGGCCGGCGACGACCATCAGCATCGGCGTGACGAAGTAACCGACGGCACCGACGGCGACGCCGCCGATGAAGCAGTAGAACGCGTAGTTCTGCCACCCCTCGAAGGAGCGGTCGGTGTTGAACACGTAGAGGGCGACGCCGGCGGTGATGGCGCCGGTGACGACGGCGGTGATGCCGAGCGCCGGGAGTCGCATGGCCGCGGGAGCCATGAGGAGGATGGCCGACCCGATGAGGCCGTAGCCGGCCTGGGTCAGCGTGACGCCGGCGCCGGCCAGCGGGTAGCTCCCGCGCTGGATGCCCTTGTTCGAGAGCCAGAACCCGCCCCCGACGGTGACGGCGAAGACGGCGATGCCGATGAAGAAGTTCGAGAACAGCCCCGCCGCAATCGGTGCCACGGGCGTGTAGGACAGCGCCAGCATCAGGACGACGTTGACGACGACCAGCGCCGTCGCCATCCCGGTTATCTTCCCCACGTTCAGCGACGGCGTCGCGTGGCTTCCCATCGCGTCGTGATCGAACGCTTCGCTCATACGGAGTTGTGGTCAGGGAGCTAGCACTTGTCTCTTGCGACCGTTTCACCGCCCGGCGGCGACCATCACTGCCTGGTAGCGACCATCACCGCTCGGCGGCCAGCAGGCCGAACAGCGTCGCGTCGACGTACTCGCCCTCGACGCGGTAGGCCTCCCGGAGCGTCCCCTCGCGCTCGAAGCCGGCCTTCTCCAGAACTCGAACGGACGCCTCGTTGCCGGCGAACACGCGGGCCTGGAGTCGGTGTAGCTGTCGGTCCTCGAAGGCCCACTCGGCGAGCAGGTCGACCGCCTCCGTCGCGTACCCCTGCCCGCGCTCCTCGTCGACTATCCAGTAGCCGACCTCGGCGTGGCCGGCGACGTCGTTCACGTCGAACGCCCAGACGTAGCCGACGGGGTCCCCCGCCAGGCAGGGGAGGAACCCGACGAACCCGTCGTCGGATCCCTCGATCATCTCCCGGAACTCACTCGCCGTCTGCGGGTCGTGCTGGTTCGTGTACCGCCGTATCTGTGGATCGTTCCAGTGCTCTGCGACGAAGGCCGCGTCGTCGGGCGTGACCGCGTGGAGGGTCAGTCGCTCGCCGCCGAGGAAGGCGGGTCCTGGCATACCGGGGACTGGTCGGACCAGCGGAATAACGGTTGTCGTCGGGTGTCACTTCGTGCCAGGGCCTACAGCCGCTCCAGCACGGCGTCGGCGTCGTACTGCAGCGTCAGTTCGCGCGACCGGCCCCGTCCCTCGACGCTGGTGTAGGAGGCGTCGATGATCCCCAGCTGGTCGAGTTTCTTGATTATCTCCGAGTAGCGCGTGTAGCCGAGGTCGGTCCGCTCGTGGAACGCCTCGTAGATGTCGCCGGCCAGCTCGGCGTCGTTCTCGGCGATGACCTCGACGAGCGCGCTCTCGGAATCGGTGAGTTCGCCCAGGCGGCGCGAGAGGTGGACGTACTTCGACTTGTCGTAGGCCTTCTCGACGTCCTGGGTCTCGACGGAGCGGGAGGCGCGCATCTCGGCGTTCATCCCGGCGCGGCGCAGCAGGTCGATGCCGACGCGCAGGTCGCCGCCCTGCTCCTCGGTGAACTCGGCCACCCGGTCCAGCACCTGCGGGCCCACGACGCCCTCGTTGAACCCGCGCTCGACGCGCTCCTGGAGGATGCCGACGATTTCGGTCTGGTCGTACTTGTTGAAGTATATCTCCTCGGGGCGGAAGACGCTCTGGACGCGCGTGTCGAGTTCGTCGATGACGTCCAGGTCGAGGTCCGAGGAGATGCCGATGACGCCTATCTTCGCGCCGGAGTGGGCCTCGTGGGCGCGCAGCAGCGAGTAGAGCGTGTCGCTGGCCTCGGACTCGTAGAACAGGTAGTTGACGTCGTCCAGCGCGACGACGAGGACCTGCTCGCGCTCGACGAGGCGGTCGGTGATCTGGGAGAACAGCTTCTTGAACGAGATGCCGGAGGAGGGCGGTTCGTACTCGAATATCTCCGCGAACAGCCGCGAGAAGACGGCGTACCGGGTCGAGTCGACCTGGCAGTTGACCCGGACCGCCTGGACGTCCGTCTCGGCGCGCAACTCGTCGAAGAGGATCTGGGTCGCCGTCGTCTTCCCGGTCCCCGGCGGCCCGCGGGCGATGACGTTCAGCGGTCGGGAGCCCCTGACCGCCGGACGCAGCGCGTACTTCAGGTTCTCCATCTGCGTCTCCCGGTGTTTGAACGTCTCGGGGAGGTAGTCGATCTCGAAGACGTGCTCGTCGCGGAACACCGACTCGTCCCAGCCGAGCATGTCGTCTCCGGGGTCGTCGCTCATCACTTTCACTGCGGTGCCGACGACACTTAACGATTTACCACTCCCGGTGAAAGTGAAATCGGGGGAGAGAGGCCGGGAGAGTTGGATTCACGTCGATCAGTAGTGGATCAGTTACCAACGTTTATGTGGAACGGAGACGGCGAATCGCCTGTCATGACGCGAACCCTCAAAACGTCGGGTTTCCTCGGTCTCACGACCATGATGCTGGTGGGAATGTACCAGGTGACGCTCGCGCCGAGCGTCCCGGGCTGGCTGGTCGGCGGGCACGCTCACCTCGGCGTGCTCTCCATCCTCGCCATCGTCGTCGGCTTCACCGTCGACGCGTTCGGGATCGCGGATCGACTCCGCACGGCCGTCTCGGCGATGTACGTGTTCGGCCAGTGGGTCCTTCCGGGGTCCGTCTGGGTCGCCGAACTCTCCGGCGTCGGCGCCGTCCACGCGCTGGCGTTCCTCGCCGGACCGGCGCTGATCGCCTCGATGCTGATCCTGGCCTGGCAGGCCGCGACGACGGACGCTTCGTTCGGAGGCGCGCCGGTTGGTGCGCCGGCCGCGGACGACTAGCGGGAGGCGCCGACCGAAGGGAGGGGCCTCCGGACGTGTGAGCGGCGATAGCCGCGAACAGGAAGATCTCGACCGAAGGGAGAGACCTTCTCTACGGCGAGCGGGAGCGAACGGAGTGAGCGACACGCGAGCAAGCCGGTACGAAACGAGAGGCTTCTCAAAAACGACGAACCGCCGCGACCGCGTTCCGACTACTCCTGGACCCGAATCGTCCCCACCATCCTGCTCGCGGCGTGGGGGATACAGACGTAGTCGTAGTTGCCGGTCACCTCGAACGTGTGTTCGAACGTCGTCCCCGCGTCCTCGGTCTGGTTCATGTTACCACCCTCGTAGGAGGCGAACGGTTCCGCGTCGTCGGGGAGCGACGCCGCGTCGTTGTGGTCCGGGTCGCAGGAGACGTTGTGTGTCGGACTCGCGAACCGCCAGGTGACGGTCGTCCCCGGCGTCACCGTGAGCGTCTCGGGTGCGAAACTGAGCGAGCCGTCGGGTGCGACCATCACCTCGTTCTCGCCGGGCGTCGCGGTCGCACCGCTCCCGCTGCCGTCGCTACAGCCGGCGAATCCGGCGAGTGAGAGGCCACCGACCGTCCTAAGGAACGTCCGTCGACGCATCGTCGGGACCGGCGTCCGCCGGAAGGAGATACTTTTCGGTCGTCGACGACGGACGAACGGTTCCCGCCGAATTGTTTGTTCGACAGGTACGGTGCCGGACCGACTACCGCGTCCGCCGGTACCCGCATTGCGGGCAGTACATCGTCCCGCGCTCGACGAACAGGAGGCACCGTTCGCACTCCGAACACGCGTGGGAAACCCGGACGCCGTTGGTCTCGCGAGCGAGCGCACACAGCGCGTTCTGTAGCTGTTCGACGCGACGTTCGGTCGCGTCGAGTCGCCGTTTGAGCCTGGCGTGTTTCGGCGGCCACGGCCCGTGCTGTCGGTTCATGATGCTTCGCGGACTCGAAGCTACGCCCGGAAGCGCAAAAGCGTCGTCGCCCACCTGCTCCCCAGACGGTCACCGACTGCGTTCGAGCGCGGCCGCTAGCTCGCGAACTTGTCGAGCAACTCGTCGTAGAAGCTCGCACCGTCGTCGTCGGCCAGTTTCTCCACGATGAGCTCCGGCGTCGACCGGGCGAGTGTCCCCTTGACCGGCGAGCGGTCGACCCGCAACTCGCCGTCCTCCAGTCCGTCGGCCTGGATGCCGTCGACGGTGAGGTCGGCGTCCGCCTCGGCGAGCACGTCGCCGGCCAGGTGCGAGACGAACACGCCGGTGGCGTCGCGCTCGGCCAGCGCCTCGAGGATGCCGGCGATGATTGTCGCGGCCGCGCCGGGTTCGGTGATGCTCTCCAGTTCGTCGACCAGCACCATGATCGGTCGGTCGCCGCTCCCGCCGTCGGCGCTCGCGGTGGTACCGTCCCTGCCTGCCGTACTCTCCCGCCGGCCGACGTCGCTGACGAGGCCGCCGAAGTCGCGTAGCGTCGCCTCGAACGCGCCGGCGTCCAGCGTCCCCTGGGTCTTGGCGTGGTAGTGGAGTTCGGAGACGCGGGAGACGCGCGCGCGCTCGGCGGGCACGGGCATCCCCATGTGTGCGAGGGTCGTTACGAGCGCGACGAGGTCCAGCGTCGACGTCTTCCCGCCGCTGTTGACGCCGGAGAGGATGGCCATCCCCTCGACGTGGTAGTCGACCGGGTCGACGTCGTCGAAGGGGACGTCCAGCAGCGGGGAGCGACCGCCCTCGATGGCGAACCCGGACGCTTCCTCCCCGGCGTCCGGTTCGCTGTCTCCGGACTCGCTGCCGACGCCGGACACCGCCGGCATCGCGCAGTCGAAGTCGCGGGCGAAGCGGGCGACGGCGAGTTCGACGTCGAGTTCGAGGGCGGCGTCGACGAGCGCCTCGGCGTCGTCGCGAAGCCCCGCCAGGTCGCCGGCCACCTCGCGTTTCAGGCGGGCGGCCCGGCGGTCCCGGGCGGTCGTCAGTTCCTCGCGCAACCGGGACACCGCGCTCTCGTCGTGCTCGACGGGGTAGGTCGGGTCGTCGGGGAAGGCCAGTCGCGCGGTCGCTTCCGCGTCCCGCAGGTCGAGCGCGTCGACGAGGTGGTCGCGGGCCTTCTCGACGGCCCGGTCGTACTCGTCGGCCAGTTCCCGCGACAGCAGCGAGTCGACGCCGGCGCCGCGTTCCACGAGCGAGAGCAGGTCCGTCCCCTCGATGGTGACGTCCTGCTCCTCGATGGCCTCCCGGAGGTGGTCGTT
>CAZMGU010000056.1:0-14166 GCA_964565905.1 uncultured Halobacteriales archaeon | reverse complement strand
AGGGCATCGGGGACGCCTACGAGTGGAAGCTCATGTTCCACAGCCCGCCCGTCGAGGAGCCGGACCACGAGTTCCTCGTGGGTGACGTGACCGACGAGGGGGACGTGGCGACGGCGATGGCGGGCGTCGGCGCGGTCATCCACCTCGCGGGCGACCCGCGGCCGGAGGCGCCGTGGAACTCCGTGCTCTCGAACAACATCGACGGGACCCAGAAGATGTACGAGGCCGCCGTCGACGAGGACGTCGAGAAGTTCGTCTACGCCTCCTCCAACCACGCCGTCGGCGCCTTCGAGACCGACGAACGCACACCCGAGATGTACCGCGACCACGACGAGTTCCGCCTCGACGGGACGGAGTTCCCCCGGCCGGGCAACCTCTACGGCGTCTCCAAGGCCACCGGCGAGGTGATGGGCCGATACTACCACGACGCCCACGGTATCAAGGTGTGCAACGTCCGCATCGGCAACCTCACCCGGAACCACCCGCCCATCGACTACGAGCGCGGCCAGGCGATGTGGCTCTCCTACCGCGACTGCGCCCACATCCACGAGTGCGCCCTCGAGGCCAACTACGAGTTCGAGATCGTCTACGGCATCTCCGACAACGACCGGAAGTACTACTCGCTCGAGCGCGCGAAGGAAGCGCTCGGCTACGACCCGCAGGACAACTCCGCGCACTTCGACGGGGAGGAGCGAGTGGTGACGTCGGAGTGAGGGCGTGAGAGTGGCCCGGGATTTGGCCCGTTTCGCACACCCTCGTATCGTAGTGACGGCCGGAGTTGACGGATCTCTTTCTCCGCACGTCCGGTGCTGTCGGAGTGAATACTTATACGGAACCCGATCACGTATAAACTTCTTATAGTAGTGGTCCGTGATACGGCACATGAACCACGAGACGGATAGCGAGAAATCGTCCGGGGCGGCCATTTCGCTTTCGATACCCCCTTCAGATCCAGCTTTATTCAAACACAAAGCGACGAGCGATGTACTCCTCTTTTTAACGAATCACCGATTCAGTGACTTCTCACTGCGAGAACTTGCGACACAGATCGACCATTCACACCAGTCCGTCCGGCGGGCAGTGAACGTCCTCGGCGCGAACGACCTGGTCGTCGAATCTCGCGAAAGCAACCAGCGACTCGTCCAGATAAACAGACAGCGGCTGTCTGTCCCAGACGATCCGATCCTCCGCATTCCGCAATCGGAGTATCACCACCCCGTCAAAGCTGCGGTCACGGAGCTCCGTGAGAACATCGACGACGTCGTCGGCATCGTCCTCTACGGAAGTGTGGCTCGGGGGGAGGCTGACCGACGGAGCGATATCGATCTCTGGGTGTTAACCCGCTCCGGACGGGCGGAAAGCCAACGAGAAGCGAACGTAATTGCCCGTGACCTCGAAGACACGGAGTTCGATGGTGACCGATACGCCTACGATATCGATGTCGAGGCTGTCCAGGCGATCCCGACGTACACCGAGGACATCCGGGAGATCGTCGTCTCGGGAATCCCGGTCTACGAGACGAGTGACTTCGGAACCGTCGAAAACCTCCTCCTGGAGGAAGGAGTCGCCGATGAGTAACGGCTCGGACCCGGCCGCTGTGCTCGTAGCACTCGACCGCGCACAGGATGCCTTCGAGATGGTCGGACGCGGTCGGACAGCGTTCGAAGACGGAATTAGTGCCGACGAAGACTGGAAGACACAGCTGACGAAAGCGTGCCGCCTCCTCGAGGTCGTCGACACCCTCAAGTCACAGGACGGGTACCACACAGCCGTCATCGAGGTCTGTTTCGGCGCAATCGAACGGTCGATCGAGGCGTACGCACTCGCGATGACGAACGATACACTTCAGGACTTTCAGGATCACCAGTTTAGCTACGAGCGTGCCCACCAGATCGGGCTGTTCGAACGGGATATTGTCGAGGCGATGAAGGATCTCTACAAAGAAAACCGGACAGAGAGTTATTACGGCGGCGGGCGTCCAACTGAAGAACAGGCGGAAGCGATGACCGACCTCGCCAGCGCCGTCCATCAGTTCGCAGTGAGTCAGATCCGCGAGGGCGGCGTCTGTCTGTGTGACTGACTACATTGGCCGTTTCCAGAGAGTACGAGAGACCGGAATACACCGACGGAACGTACGCCATTGACTTCGCTCTCCGAGTCGTTTGAGCGCTACCTACAGGACGAGGGGAAAGGCCGCGGTGGCGACGGCGGGAACTATCGATGCACCGCTGCGCGCGAGTTAGAGGTGTTAGTTCGGGTGGTCGTAACTTCTCCGTACCAACCAATTAGCGGGTGAAACCCGGCAAACACGCCGTATTCTTCTCCGACAACGACTGCAAGTACGACTCCATGGAGCGCGCGAGGCAAGCGCTCGGCTACGACCCGCAGGACGACTCCGCCCACTTCGACGGCGAGGAGCGGGTGGTGGAGCGGGACGTCTGAGTTCGGCCAGAAACGTCTCGGAACGACCTCGTCGACGTCAGCGTTGAACCGGAATCGATCCGGAACTACGCGGTCACCCGGGCTACAACAGCATCTGATTCCCTTCGTGGGCGTGGTCGCGTCGTCGCTCGATCGCTTTTCGGCTGGTGAACGTCCGCTCGTCCTCCCCGTGCCACCAGCGCACCGCCCGAAGCCGATCCGCCAGTTCCTCGTCGATCTCGTCCCGCCGCGCTACCTCGGTAACCACCTCCTCGCTGGCGTCCTTGAGGTCCGTCACCGATCCGAGACCGGCCTCGGAGAGCACCTCGCGTTCCCGGTCGGAGAGACGCGGCCACCCGATCAGTTTTTCCGGAATGTGGTCGCCCTCGGCATCGACGGGTACCGTGACGCCGCCTTCGTCGTCGATGACGCCGTCGTCGCTCTCGTCGAGGGCGTCGAGCGCCCGCTCGTACTGGGTCTTCGCCTGCCGGTAGTCCCTGCGGGCGACGACGATCTGGTCCTGCGCATGTCTGGCGATGGCCGTCTCGAGTCCGCTCTCCGCGTTCCGTAACGGTTCGCGCACGGCGTCGTATCGCGACTGTCGTTCCCGAACGTCCGCCAGCTTTTCCCGCGTCTCCGCGAGTGAACCCATGATGGCTGCGGCCCGTTCGCCGTCCGCCGTCGCCGCCCGTTTCGCCCGCTCGAACTCCGCGACCGCTTCCTCGTACGCGTCTATGGCGGTCTCGTACTCCCCACGTCGACGGGCGGCGTCCGCTTCCGCCGCCGTCTGGCGCGCACGCTCCTGGACGTCGGCCACGTCCGGGCCGCCGGCGTCGGCCCGTCTGCCGGACCAGTAACGGTACGTGAGCCCCGCACCACCGAGTCCTATCGCTCCCGCGAGTAGCGGGAACAGTACTCCGTCGTCCTGGCTCTCAGTGCTGGATCGGGCGGCCCCTGGCCGATCGTCGGGGGCGGCGGTGGTCGACCGACTCGGAGACTGCTCCGACGTCGCCGGTGCCCGAACCTCGGCGGTCAGCGTTTCCGTCGTGGTCCGCCCCTCGTCGTCCGTGAGGGCGAGTTCCACCGTTCTCGACCCCGCCTCACCGAAGGCGTACTCGATCCGTTCGCCAGTGGCGGTCGTACCGTCGGGGAGCGTCCACCGGTACTCGGCGATGGACCCGTCGGCGTCGGTCGACTCGCTTGCGTCGAACGTGACGGTCGTCCCGGCAGTGACCTCGGTCGGCGAGTGTGATACCGACGGCGACGGCGCCCGGTTCCCGACGAAGAGACGCACCGTCGAACTGTCCGTCGCACCGGCGGTGTCCGTCACGGTGAGTTCGACCGCGTGTTCGCCGCGCGAGTCGAACGCGTGCGTCACTTCCTCGCCGTACTTCTCGGAACCGGCTATGGACCACGCGTACTCGTCGACGTTCCCTTCGGCGTCCCGGGAATCCGAGCCAGTGAACGTCACCGCCTGACCGACGTCGGGGCGCTCCGGCGTGACCGAGACGTTCGCGGTGGGCGAGGTGTTGCCGACGTCGATTGTCTCCGTCACCGAGTTCGTCTTCTCGCCGTTGTCGGTCACCGTCAGCGTCACGTCGAACGTCCCCTCTGATTCCCAGGCGTAGGTGATCTGCGACCCGGAGTAACTCATCGAGTAACCGTTCGATGTCTCCACCGTCCAGTCGTACTCCTCGACGGACCCGTCGGAGTCCGCCGACGGTGTCCCGTCGAGCGTCACTTCCTCGTCGGGTACGGGGGACGACGGCGAGTACGAGAAGTCGGCGACCGGGGTCGAGTTCTCGACGACGACCGATTTCGTGGCGGAGTCGGTCGCTCCGTCGCCGCCGGTCACCGTCAGCGTAACGTCGAACGTCCCCTCTGATTCCCACGTGTAGGTGATCTGCGACCCGGAGTAACTCATCGAATATCCGTTCGATGTCTCCACCGTCCAGTCGTATTCGTCGATGGATCCATCCGAACCGCTCGATAGTGTTCCGTCGAGAGAAACCTCCTCGTCGGGAACGGGGGGCGACGGCGAGTACGAGAAGTCGGCGCTCAGCGAGCTCGACGACTGGGCACCGGCAGGGCCTGTTCCCCGTGTGAACAACTCGCGACCGACGATGGCCCCGCCCAGTACCCCCAGCGTTCGTCGCCGAGTCGGTTTCCATCGTGCCATTGGCCAGTAGTCTACCGTCTAGAACTAACTTGTGTACAAAAGGCAATCGCTCGCATCTGAGAAGATCAGGCGTTTCGAGAAGACCATCGGTCTGAAACCCCCGAATCGACCAGTCCGATTCCTTCGACGACAACTCCGAACGTTTCCGGATCAGCGAGGATAAACCTCTACAGGTCGCCAATCACGATTCCTTCTCGCACGGACGCCACCACACCCGGCCGGCACCGACCTTCTTCGTCCGCAGTTCTCCCACGGACTCCAGGTCCTGCAGGTAGTTCCGGGCCGTGTTCCGGTGGACGTCCGTGGACAACCGCTCCGCTATCTGTGGGGCGGTAAAAGGCTCACAGCCGTCGTCGGCGTCCTCGAAAACCGCCAGCACCTCGTCCGTCGTCGTACTCGGGTCGCGTCCGGCCATAATGTCGGTATGCACAATTCGAGGATGGGCGTTGACGAGCCGGCGATATCGATGTGCGCGTCGTAAATAGTCGGTGGAAGACGACGTTAGCGGCGCGCTCGTCTACACACTCCGGCCGCAGTCGCACCACCTGTTCGCCGGTCCGTAGACCGGCCAGAGAGCGGGTATCGAATCGGACGCCCGAGATCACTCGTCCGTCTGCTCCTCGACGACAGCCCCCGGCGCGCTGCTCTTCACGCTCTCGAGTCCGTTGAGTGCACCGGCCTTCCGGTCGTACCCCTCGCCGCTGTCAGCGACGACGTTCCCGTTCCGGTGGCGGAGTCGCCAGCGCCACTCGTCGGCCGCGTCGCGGAACAGTTCGAACGTGGCCTGACTCGACCCGCCGTCGACGGCGGGCCCGACCGAGTCGGTGGCGGGCCCGACCAGGTCCGCCGCGGACCCCGACCGGCCGGGGGTAGACACGACGGAATCGACAGTCTGCTCCGCCGGGTCGGCGGTTGGCTCCGCCGCGTCGGTGGTCGACTCCGCCGCGTCGGTATCCGACTCGGCCTCATCGGTACCGCTCGCTCCGGAACCGGAACCTTCGTCGAGTTCCCTGATCGCCTCGCCGTCGGCCTCCCACTCCAGTTCGGCCTCCAGTTCGACCTCGTCCTCGACCTGGTCGAGTTCGACTTCGAACATCAGTCCCGCGGGGACGTCGACGGCAACCGGCCCCGTCGCGACGTCGACCGACACCGACCCGGCGGCCACGCCGTCGGCCAGTCGCCTGAGCGCCGTCGCCGCGTCGTCGCGCGAAACCGTTCGCCCTGCGCCGTGTGTTCGAACCATAGACGGGCTAGCTACTGGACCGGCGGATAAAGTGTTGTTCACAGTACAGTTCGATGGACTATCGGTCTCCGTAGCGGGGGCCGGGAGTCCCTCGCTAGTCGAACAGTCCCGCGACGTCGTCCTCCTTCCCGCGCTCCCGCTGGACGTGTTCGGAGAGGCGCTGGAAGACGATTCCACGCTTCTCCGGTTCACGGACGAACGAGAACACGAGGCCGGTGAAGGTGCCGCTCCCGTCCGATTCGACCTCCTCGCGGGCGTACTCGATAGCCTTCTCCATCGCCCCCTCGTCGTAGCCGTCGACCTCGGCCAGCACCGCGGCGGCGACGGCGGTGGCGTCGAACTCCAGGTCGTCGTAGCCCAGTACGCTGCCCTCGTGGGTCAGTTTCGGCGGCGCGTGGCGTTCGATCAGTTCGGGGTCGACGGCCATCCGGTCGAGAAAGGAGCGCACCAGGTCGAGGTTGATCCCGCGGTAGTCGGCGGGCAGGTCCGCGAGGTACGCCGCGGCG
This sequence comes from uncultured Halobacteriales archaeon, assembly GCA_964565905.1. GTDB lineage: Archaea > Halobacteriota > Halobacteria > Halobacteriales > Haloarculaceae > Halomicrobium. The sequence goes on along the minus strand of CAZMGU010000056.1, from coordinate 7,817 downwards.
CTCTCCGCGAGGCCGACCGCGCCGGACCAGTTGCCCTCGCGGGCGTGGTGGACGACGGCGGTGAACTGGATGAGGCCGTGGAGCAGGCGCTCGTCGTCGGTGCCCGACTCGAGTTCGAGCCAGTGGTCCTCCCAGGCGTCGTGGGCGGCGTGGTACCGCCCCTCGTCGTAGACAGTGACGCCGGCGCGGAGGTGCGCGCGCATGGTCGACGGTTCGACGGCGGCGGGGAAAACGGCTGCGACCGGCCGCTTTTTCATCGGTGCGCCCCACTCCACACGTCGAGCGGACGTGGCACGCTGGCGGCCGAACGACCGCCGGGACACACCGCGGAGGACCGCATGACCGACTTCGGCTACCACGCGTCACACGAGCAGTTCACGCCCCGCGAACTGGTCGCCCACGTCGAGCGCGCCGAACGGCAGGGGTTCACCGACGTCCTGACGTCGGACGACGTCCACCCCTGGAGCCAGCGCCGTGGCGAGTCCGGCCACGCCTGGTCCTGGCTCGGCGCGGCGATGGCGTCGACGGACCTGACCTTCGGGACGGTGAACGCGCCGGGGTACCGCTCCCACCCCGCCGTCGTCGCCCAGGCCGCGGCGACGCTCCGGCACCTGTACCCCGGCCGGTTCTGGCTCGCCGTCGACACCGGCGAGTTCGCGGACGAGCACGGCACCGGAGAGCGCGGATTGCCGGAGGACGGCCGCGACGAGCGCCTCCGGGAGTCCGTCGGGGTGATGCGACAGCTCTGGGCCGGCGAGACCGTCAGCCACGTCGGCCGCGTCACCGTCGAGGAGGCGACGCTGTCCGCCCTGCCCGACAGCCCGCCGCCGGTGGTCGGCGTCGCCCGCTCGGCGTCGACCGCCCGCTGGCTCGCCGAGTGGGCCGACGGGATGGTCACTGTGGCCGGCACCGACCACGAGGGGCTTCGCCGCCGCGTCGAGGCGTTCCGCGACGTCGCGCCGGACAAACCCGTCTTCCTGACGGTCCGGCTATCCTACGCCGCGGACGAGGAGACCGCCCTGGAGGGGGCGTTCGAGGGGTGGCGGGCGAACCGCGTCCCCGGCGACGGCATCGAGAATCCGCGAACCACCGGCGAGTCCGACGACGGGGGCGAGAGGATCGGTCGGGACCAGTTGCGGGAGCGCGTGCGGGTGTCGGCCGACCCGGCCGACCACGTCGAGTGGCTCCGGCGCGACGTCAACATCGGATTCGAGAAGGTGTTCCTGCACAACGTCAACGCCGAGCAGCAGCGGTTTATCCAGGACTTCGGTGAGCAGGTGTTGCCGGAACTGGAGTGACGGTCGATGGGGTTTCGCCAGCCGGTCCGCTCACGGTGAAACGTCGAAAGAGAATGACGTCCGGACAGCGATTTGAACGCTGGTCCCTGGCTCCGCAAGCCAAGAGGATAGTCCACTACCCTACCCGGACTCGTCTACGGATAGCGCGGACCTCTGTAAAGGGGTTACGGTTCGACCGGGTGACTGCGAAGGGATGGCACGCCCACGTTCAAAAACCGCTTGGACCCACCGGAAGGGGCTTTTCCCGGTCCGGAGAAGGGAGCGGTATGCACCGACGCGTACTGCTCACTGGCGTTGCCGGCCTCGCTGCCGGCGGCGTCGCGGGTTGCGTCTCCGGCGGCGACGGCGGCGAAGGCGGGACGCCGGAGAACGGAACGGACACGGACGGAACAGAGGCGGGAGACGGAACGGAGACGGACACCGACGGATCGGAGACGACGCCAGGAGCGGCGGTGTCGCTGACCGACGCGTCGCTGACCCCGGTCGACTCGGAGTGCGGCCAGCAACGCGACGCGGCCGAGGTGGCGTTCGACGGCGACGCCGGGGCGGTGGTCGTCACCGGCACCATCTGGGGGTCGGACGCCTGCAAGGTGCCGAGGCTCGCCGACGCGAGCTACCACGCGGACGCCGACGAACTGGTCGTGCTCGTCGGGACGAAGAACCGCGACACCGACGGGACGATAGGGTGTGCCCAGTGCATCAGCGAACTCGACTACGAGGTGGCGGCGGCGTTCGACGACGGCCTTCCGGGGTCGGTGACGGTTCGCCACACCCGCGGGGACGACCCGGCGACGGTGACGACGGCGACGCCGACCTGAGGACGGCCGGGACGGTCAACACGCGCCGCCGCCAGCGCCGGCCGCAGCCCCCGCGCCGGCACAGCTCGCGGCACTCGCGCTCGCACCGGCAGCGGCCGCTGCCCCACCGACGACGATCGCGGCGTCGTCGGTCCGGCTGTAGTCCCGGCACTCGCCCCAGGCGACCGGCGCGATCTCGTCGTCGACGTCGTCCGCCGCGAGGATGGCGTCGCGAAGCGCCGACAGCGAGAACTCCGAGTCCGTCGCGTACCGGTCGACGAGGTCGTCCGTGAGGAGGACGCGACGACACGTCTCGGCCTCGAAGAGCTCGTCGCCGTCGAAGGTGAACTGGACGTCGTAGTGCCGGACGAACACGTCGTCGAAGGGGGCCTGGAGGGCGGTCGCCGCCTCGCCGACGAGCTCCCAGACGAGGTCCCTGTCGGGCGTCTCGACGTCCTCTCCGAGCGAGAACCGGGCGATGGGGACGACGACCGGCTCGCCGTCGGGGCCCTCGTTGACGACCGCGACGCCGGTGACGCCGCAGTCCTCGACGGCGTACCCCGACCGTTCGACGGCCGTTCGGAGCGCCTCGTCGGCGTCGTTCTGTCGTGATTCGAGGTCGACCTGTTCGTCCGGCGTCTCACTGCCGAGGAGACGTTCGAGCAGGGAGGGCATCGTACGTCGAGCATGGCGTGGTGGGGTCTTTGGCGTTCGGGTGCTGGACGCCGACCGACGGTTTATCACCGGGGACGGCACAGGGGCGACCATGACCGCTGCGGACGACCGGGAAACCACCGGACTGCACGGCCCCGTTCCGACAACGACAACGCTTAAGCGCCGGCCAACGTTGCCTAGTGTACGATAAATGGGTGCGATAGAGGACATCTACGCGGATCTCGATACGGACGTCTCGGAGGAGGAGTTCCGCGAGGCCGTCGAGGAGAAGGTCGAGCAGATGGGCGGCCTCGCCGACGAGGAGACGGCGGCGATGCTGCTCGCACACGAACTGTCCGAGAGCGAGGTGAACGCGGTGGCCGACGTCGAACCCGGCATGGAGGAGGTGAAGTTCCTCGCGAAAGTGATGGCCATCGGCGACCTGCGGACCTTCGAGCGCGACGGCGAGGACGGGGAGGGCCGGGTCCTCAACGTCGAGGCCGCCGACGAGACGGCCTCGATCAGGCTCACCTTCTGGGACGAGCAGGCCGCCTCCATCGACGACGGACAGCTGGAGGTCGGCGAGGTGCTGCGCGTCAAGGGCCGCCCCAAGGAGGGGTACAACGGGCTGGAGGTGTCCGTCGACAAGGCCGAACCCGACCCGGACGTCGACATCGACGTCGAACCGGGCGACGGCTCCTCCATCGACGCGCTGACGATGGGCCAGTCGGACGTCAACGTCCGCGGTCTGGTGCTCGACACGGACTCGATCCGGACGTTCGACCGCGACGACGGGAGCGAGGGACGGGTCGCGAACCTGACCCTCGGCGACGAGACGGGCCGCATCCGGGTGACGCTGTGGGACGAGCGGGCCGACCGGGCCGACGAACTGGCCCCCGGCGACTCCGTCGAGGTCGTCGACGGCTACGTCCGCGAGCGCGAGGGGAACATCGAACTCCACGTCGGGGACCAGGGGGCCGTCGACGAGGTGGACGAGGAGGTCTCCTTCGAACCCGACGCCGACCCCATCGACGCCGTCGAGATAGACGACACCGTCGACATCGCGGGCGTCGTCCGTTCCGCGGACCCGATCCGGACGTTCGACCGCGACGACGGCAGCGAGGGGCAGGTCCGCAACGTCCGGGTGCAGGACGCCACGGGCGACATCCGCGTCGCGCTGTGGGGCGACAAGGCGGACAAGGACATCGCACCGGGCGACGAGATACTGGTCGCCGACGTCGAGATACAGGACGGCTGGCAGGACGACGTGGAGGCGTCGGCCAACTGGGCGTCGACCGTGACCGTCCTCGACGGCGGGACGACGGCACCGGCGGACGGTAGTGCCGGGGACGGGTCGGCGGCCGACGGGACGGCCGGGAGCGGCGGGTCGACGGGCCTCGACGACTTCGCGGACGCGGGGTCGTCCGGCGACGACGGCGGGACCGCCGAGGCCGAGGCCGTCGCCGGCGGTGGCGGCGACGCGACCGCCGACGGGGCGACGGCGGCGGACGGCGCGGCGGACGACGACGGCCCGACCGACGGGGAAGCCGTCGAGTTCACGGGCACGGTCGTCCAGACCGGCGACCCCGTCGTGCTCGACGACGGCGAGCAGACGATGAGCGTCGAAACCGGCGAGTCAGTGACGCTCGGGCAGGAAGTGACGGTCCGCGGGGAGTTGCGGGACGGCCGGGTCGACGCCGACGACGTGTTCTAATCCGCCGAGCGGCGCTACGGAAACCCTTAAGGCGGCAACAGCCCCGAATTTGGGTATGAGCGTCGAGTTACCGTCTGCCCCGGTCGACTCCATCATCCGGCGGAACGCCGCGGGCTTGCGGGTGAGCGCCGAAGCGGTGGAGGAACTGTCCCGTCGCATCCAGGACCACGGGGCCGAACTCGCCGCGGCGGCGGCCGACGAGGCGACGGCCGACGGGCGAAAGACACTGATGCCGGCGGACTTCGGCGTCGACGACGGCCGCGACAAGGACGACATCGAACTCCCCATCGCGCCGGTCGACCGGATCGCTCGCATCGAGATAGACGGCCGCTATCGCGTCGCCATGGACGCCCGGGTCGCGCTGGCGGACATCCTCGAGGCGTACGCCGACGACGTGGCGGCCGCCGCGGCAACCCTGGCCCGTCACGCCGACCGGCGGACGGTCAAGGCCGAGGACGTCGAGACCTACTTCGAACTGGGCCAGTACTACTGAATGAACTTCGGCTACCGCGAGGTCTGCCTGGACCACGACACCGGCCCGCGCCACCCCGAGAGTCCCGACCGCCTTCGGGCGATCAGGCGGCGCCTCGCGGAGAGCCACGACGTCGACTACGTCGCCCCGCCCGACGCCGACGACGACCTCGTCCGGGCCGTCCACGAGAGCGACTACGTCGACGAGATAGAGCGGTTCTGCGGGGACGGCGGCGGCAACTGGGACGCCGACACCGTCGCGGTCGAGGCCACCTGGGACGCGGCGCTGGCGAGCGCGGGGCTGGCGGTGTGGGCCGCGGAAGCGGCGCTCGACGGCGACGCCGGCCGCGAGACGCCGTTCGCGCTGGGCCGGCCGCCCGGCCACCACGCCGTCTACGACGACGCCATGGGCTTTTGCTTCGTCAACAACGTCGTCGTCGGGGCCCAGGCCGCCCTCGACGCCGGGGCCGAGCGCGTCGCCGTCCTCGACTGGGACGTCCACCACGGCAACGGCACGCAGGACATCTGCTACGACCGCGGCGACGTCTTCTACGTCTCGCTCCACGAGGACGGCCTCTACCCCGGCACCGGCGAGATTGAGGAGACGGGCGAGGGCGACGGCGCGATGTGCAACCTCAACGTCCCCTTCCCGTCGGGCAGCGACACGGTCGACTACCTGGCGGCGATGGACGACGTCGTCCTCCCGTCGCTCCGCGACTACGACCCGGATCTTCTGCTCGTCAGCGCCGGCTTCGACGCCCACGAACACGACCCCATCTCGCGGATGCGCGTCTCGACGGAGGGGTACGGCCTGCTGACCGGGCGGATGGTCGACCTGGCCGCGACCTGTGACGCCGGCCTCGGTTTCGTCCTGGAGGGCGGCTACAGCCTCGACACGCTGGCCGACAGCGTCGACACGGTGAACAAGACGGTCGCCGGCTACGACCCGAAGGCGCCCGACGGCGAGGTCAGCGAGGACGCCCGCGCCATCCTCGACGACCTGCTCGCTCAGGGCTTCGGGTCGACGTAGCGCGCCAGGTCGACGCCGAACTCGTCGGCCAGTTCTGCCACGTCCGCACCGACGAGTACCTCGTACCCCTCCTCCAGCGCCGACTCGACGTGTGCGCCGAGCGCGACGTCGAACAGCGCGTCGCTCCGGAGGAAGGCCGGGGCGGTCGCGTGGTCGCGCTCCCGCTCGACCACGTACCGGTCGCCGTCGAGATACGGGCCGGTCGGCTCGCTTCCGGCGTACTTCTCGTAGAAGCCGCGGGCGTGCTCGCCGACGTGGACCGGCGGGCCCTCGTGGCGCTCGACGGCCGGGCGCTCCGCGACTTCGAGTTCCGCGAACAGGACGGCCGACTCGTCGGCGAAGGCGGCGGCCCGGAGGACGTCGAACCCGCGCCGGTCGAGTTCGCCGGTCACGCCGTCGAGCGAACGGTAGAGCTGCGGCCACAGCTGGTCGTCGACCAGGTCCGGCGCGTCGAACCTGACGGCCACCGGGGTCGTCCCGCGCCCGTCGAGGAATCGCCGCACTGCGTCGGCGTCGACCGGGTCCGGGTCGGTCGGTTCGAACAGGTCCTCGCGCGGGTCGGCTAGCAGGTCGCGGGCGTAGTGCTGGAACCGCGCAACGGCCTCGGGGGCCACGACGGCGGCGACGTTGCGCTCCGGGTCCGTCGGGTCGACGAACACCAGCGGGTCGTCGAACGAGCGCTCGCCGTGGTCCTCCGGGTCGAAGCGGACCGGCGGGTGCCAGTCCTCGGCGGCGGCCTCGACGAGCGGACGGAACCCGCCGTACGCCAGGACGAGCAGTTCGGTGAGGTAGCCGGAGAAGCCGCGCGTCTTCAGGTCGCTCCCGTACACCCGGACGGCCTTGCAGAACCGTTTCGCCACCCGGACGTCGGCGGCGAGTTCCCCGTCGAGTCGCGCCTCGACGTAGCGGTTGTGGAACGGCGTCCGGTCGACGGCGGACTGGGCCTCCGTGGCGTCGTCGACGGCGAAACACGGGACCAGGTCCACCTCGTACCCGTCGACGGTCCCCTTGACGTAGGGGTGCTCGGCGTACTCCTCGTGCCCGTCCGGGACCGTGGCGTGGCCCACCTCGAGTCCGAGGCGCTCCAGTCGCTCCCGGTCCAGGTCCGGCGAGAAGCAGACGAACACGTCCACGTCCCGGTCGCCGGCGGTCCACGTCCCCCGCGCGGTGGAGCCGACCCGGACCACCTCGGCGTCGACGTCGAGGTCGGCGACGGCGGCCGTCGCCCGCTCGACGACCGTCTCCGCGACGGCCTCGAGCTGGGCCCGCTCCTCGGCGTCGGGGGTGACGCGCTCCCGGACCCGCTCGACCACGGCGTCGAACTCGTCGCTCATGAATCCGGGTTCCCGTGGCGTGCGTGAAAGCGTGTCGATGCGGGACGGAAAGCGAAAGTCCTATACAATAACTCGGGCTATCCGTGAGTGCGAGCCGCCGTAGCTCAGTTGGTAGAGCACCTGGTTGTTACCCAGGTTGTCCCAGGTTCGAGTCCTGGCGGTGGCGTACTTCTGCCGGCGACAATTCTCGCGAGGAGTCCCAGCTCCGAGCGCTGTCGCCGGCGAATACGCGACCCGACAGGACTCGAGCCGACGAGTCGTAGCCCGGAACGGCCGAACGGACTGAGGCCGCACGCCCGGACCGTCTCGGCTCGTTCGAGTCCTGGCGGCGGCGTGAATTTTCTGCGAAAATTCACGGCCCGTAAGACGCAGTCTCACGACGGCGTCTTTCTCGGACGACAAGACGACGAACGTCAGCGAGGAGTCCATCGTCCGAAGAGTACCACCGAGAAGGGGCGGCCAGGACTTCATAAACGAAGACGGCACCAATTCGTCCATGTCGACCGACCACTTTCAGGA
>CAZMGU010000055.1:0-14254 GCA_964565905.1 uncultured Halobacteriales archaeon | reverse complement strand
AGCCACAGCGCCATCGGCAGTTCGTGGAACCCCCCCGAGCGGTAGCGGTACGGGCCGTCGTCGAGGACTCGCTCGACGAGTTCCTCCAGCGTCGCCCCGTCCCGTTCGCCCTCGGGCGTCAGCGAGAACGTCGTGTCCCCGTCGTACTCGACGCCGCCGCGGGACGGGAAGCGGCGTTCGGGCCGGACGGGGATGGTGAACGAGGGCTCCGACGTCATGGGCTACCCCGTGATTCGTCGCGATCGGATTTAAATTCGCGGGACGGGGACCGCCGGACGACGGGTACCCGGGCGTGGCGGACGGGGACACTTATTCCGCTGGCCCACCATCGTTCGGCCATGTGCGGCCGATTCAGCCTCTTCGCGCCCCGGGAGGACGTCGAAGGGTGCCTGGACGCCTCTTTCGAGGACGGGTTCGAACCGCGATACAACGCGGCCCCCGGCCAGTCGCTGCCCGTGGTCACGAACGACGACCCCGACGTCGTCCAGCGCCTGGAGTGGGGCCTCGTCCCGTCGTGGGCCGACGACCGGTCCGAGTTCGGCCTCATCAACGCCCGCGCGGAGACGCTGACCGAAAAGCCGAGTTTCCGGGGGGCGTACGAGCGGCGCCGGTGCGTGGTGCCCGCCGACGGGTTCTACGAGTGGGCGGCGACCGACGGCGGCAAGGAACCGTACCGGGTCACCATCTCTGACGGGTCCGTCTTCGGCATGGCGGGACTCTGGGAGCGGTGGCACCCGCCGCAGCGACAGACTGGCCTCGGGGAGTTCGGCGGAGAGGGAGAAGGAGAGAGCGCGACGGCCGACCCGGACCCCGTGGAGACGTTCACCGTCGTCACGACGGAGCCGAACGACGTCGTCGGCGAGTTGCACGACCGGATGGCCGTCGTCCTCGACGCCGACGAGGTGGACGCCTGGCTCCACGGCGACGACGAGGCGCGACGGTCGCTCCTCGGACCGTACGCCGGCGAGACGAGCGCATACCGCGTCTCGCGGGCGGTGAACGACCCCGGCAACGACTCCCCGGTCGTCGCGGAACCGGTCGGCGGGTGAAGGGATCGATGGCCGGACCGGTCGTTGACGGAAGCGGCCGCTGGTAGAAGCAATCGTTCGCAGAAGCGATCGGCGGACGAACCGGTGAAGCGGAACGAACCGGCGGAGCGGAGGAGGCGGCGAAGAGCGGGGCGTCCGCTCGGACGCGTGATCGAACGCCGAGGTGAGCGATCACCGACCGGAGTTACCCCGGCCCGGTCGGGGACGGACCGTCCCCGGACGGGCGCGAGTCACTCGGACGGGTTGTTGCCACGCTGGAACAGGTGGAGCATCTGCCACATGGCCTCCTCCGTGTCCTGGTCCTCGGTGGCGTCCTCGATCTGGCGGTACAGGCTGTCCGATACCGATATCTGCGGCATCACCCTATCGTACCGGTTCGGTCCCCATAAAGTTCCGCAGACTCGGTATCGAGTAAATCGGGGACGGCGGCGAGGTAGCGGGGCTCATTCGGGGGTCCGAGTGCGGCGGACCGCGTGAAATCGGCCTGCCTGCGGAGTAGTGATCAGTTACGGCGACTAGGGGGTCGCTTACAACAACTGCGAGCGCTCTATCGGCCAGTACCGATGGCACCCGCGTCCGACCAGTTACGGGAGTACCTCACTCCCGAGGAACCGGTGCGAGCAGTGTACGCCGCGACGCTCTCCGACGACTCCGCCTGGGAGGCCGCCTCCGTCGGGGTGACCGACCGTCGCGTCCTCTGTCTCTCCGAGGACGGGGCGGTCGTGAGCGTCGGCTACGACTCGATGTGCGCGATACGGAGTCGCTCCCGGTCCCGCCTCACGTACAGCGGTAACGACTACCGACTGCTGATCGGCGGCGGGAGTTTCGTCGCCGCCGCGGCGCTCCTCGGAACAGTCGCGCTGGCGTCGACCCCGTTCGTCCCGCTCCTCTCGCTACTGACCGTGGGCGGCCTGGCGGCGACGGTCCACCGCCAGCGGACCGCGACCGCTGCTGAGCGGACGACGGTCGACGACGTCGCCGAGAAACTCGACGCCACGTTCGACGGCGACGACGCCATCCGGCGGTACCGACGCCACCGGTCCGACCGCGTCGGCGGCCAGGAGGTGACGCCCGTCGCCACCGGCCTCGTGGCGGCCCTCGCGTTCGCGGGCCTGGTAACCGTCGCGACGAACCCGCTCCTCTCGCTCCTCGTCCCCCCGCTCGCCGGCGGCGTCGCGCTGATCGACTACGCTCACCGCCACCGGGACGAACTCGACGGCATCGAGGCGGTGAGGCGTCGCGAGCGGGAGGTGGAGATAAACACCGACGACGGGCGGACGGTCCGCCTCCGGAGCGACCCGTCCGAGGACATCGACCGGGAACTCAGCCGGGTTGCCTTCGCGGAGTCGACCGACACTACCCAGGTCGTCACCCCGCGGTCGTAACCGCGCCGGAGAGGGGGTGCCCGCGGTCAGTTCGTGGTCGTTATCTCGACGACGTCGCGGTGTTCGAGGACGCGGTCGGCGGCCATCTGCCGCCGCGAGCGGACGTCGTGGGCGTGCAGGAAGCCGTCGCCGATGTCCGTGTGCAGGAAGTACGCGAAGTCCTCCGCCGTCGCGCCGCTCTCGAGGACGAAGCAGTCCTGGAGGAAGGTGCCGTCGTCTTTCGGTTTGCGCGCGCCGGGGAAGACGGCGATGGCGTCGAGTTCCTCGAACAGCGCCGTCTCGATGGTCCGCTGGACGCCCGTCCCGCCGAAGTCGGTGACGAACTCGCGTATCTGGTCCAGGCCCGCTTCCTTCTCTTCCGGAAGGTCCGCCGTTATCTCGAACTCGTCGTCTCCCGGCCGGTAGTCGAGCACGCCCTGCTCGTCGCCGTTCTTCAGCGCCTTCTCGGCGTGGGCGCTGGTCGGGACGATGGTCAGGTGGTCGTAGTCGGGGTCGCTCGTGATCGCCTCGTAGTTCTCCTTCGCCGCGGGCGTGTCCATCTTGTTCGCGGCGACGACCATCGGTTTGGTCCGCTTGCGTATCTCGCGGGCGAGTGCCTCGCGGTCCTCGGCCTCCCAGTCGTCCGGGTCGAGTTCGAGGTCGAGCGAGAGGATCACCTGCTTGATCTCGTCCTCGTTGGTGCGGAACGCGCTCATCTGCTCGGCCAGGTCCGCCTCGATGGCCTTCTCCTCGCCCTCGTACCCCGAGCGGTAGCGCTCGATGCCCTTCTCCAGGACGTCGAGGTACCACATGTCTATCTCGTTTGCCAGGAAGTCGATGTCCTCGCGGGGGTCGTGGCCCTCGGTGGCCTCGCCCTCGATGTCCGTCGTCCCCGAGAAGTCGACGACGTGGACCAGCACGTCGGCCTCGTTCAGGTCGGTGAGGAACTGGTTGCCCAGGCCGCGGCCCTCGTGAGCGCCGGGGACGAGGCCGGCCACGTCGACCAAGCGGACCGGGACGAACCGCGTCCCGTCGTCGCAGTAGCCGGTGTTCGGCGTGCAACTGTGGTCGAACTCCGGGGCGGCGCAGTCCACGCGGACGTACGCCTCGCCCACGCTGGGGTCGATGGTCGTGAACGGATACGCCCCCTCCGGGACGTCGTTCATCGTCGCCGCGTTGAAGAACGTCGACTTGCCCACAGAGGGCTTGCCGACGAGGCCGATGTCGAAACTCATTGTCCGTTCTGGGGGGATCGGGGGCTTAAACGCTGGCAAACCGACGGACACAGGGTGAGAGTGACACGCAACCACCGCCGTGTCGACGCGGGGGAGCGTCGCGGCCCCGGCGACCCGCCGTTCTAAATGTCGATAGAACGGGCGTCAACGCTAAGGTCGCCCGTACGTGAGTGGTAGGAAATCACCATGCAGTCCACGACTTTCACGGGAACACTGACCGCGCAATCGCCACCGCCCCGTCACCCGGAGGTGCGGGCGTGAGCCTCGTCCGCTCCGCCGGCACCGTCGTCCTCGCGCTCCTGCTCGTGACGACGCTGGTGACGGCGAACGGTGTCGCCGCGGCCCACCTCACGGTGCTCGACCCCGACTTCGTCACCGACAGCATCGAGGAGGAGGGCGGCTACGAGATGGTCGAGACGGCGATGCGCGACGCCGCCGGTGCCGACGCGGCGACTACCGACTCGGGAACGGCCACCGGGGCCGCCGGACCGGTGAACACGTCGGCCATACTCCAGGACGCCCTCTCCGAGGAGTTCGTCCGGTCGCAGACGGAGGCGAACGTCGACCGGGCGTACGCGTACCTCCACGGCGACGCCGAGACGCTCAACCTCTCCGTCTCCACCGCGCCGCTACGGGCGAACGTCTCCGCCGCCGTCGAGGCCCAGTTGCGCAACGCCTCCGTCGCCGAACTCGTCGAGCGAAGCGACGCCTCGCTCTCCGGGCCGGTCAACGCCACCGTCCTCGAACGGATGACGGCCAACGAGAGCAGCTACGAGGCCGTCAAAACCGACCTGCACGGGCAGGTCCGCGAGCGCGTCCTCGACGCGACGGTGAACAGGACGTTCGACGAGGCCAGCAACGACGAACTGGTCCGGGCCGCCGGCGAGGACCCCGACGAGTACTCCGAGGCCCAGAAGGAGCGGTTCGTCCGCGAACACGAGTCGGAGATAAAGGCCGCGCTCCGCGAGCGCATCCAGGACGAACGGGGCGACGAGATAGAGCGGGAGGTCGACGAGCAACTGGCGACGATACGCGAGGACGTGACGGTGAACGCGACGGCCGCCGACACCGAGACCGGCACGGCGGTGGCGGCCATCCAGAACACCGTCGCGCACGGACTCACGACGGACGCCTCCTACGAGTCGTTCAGCGAGAACCTCTCGGCGGCGAAGGCCGACCTGGCCGCTGCCGCCGCCGACCGGGCCGACCAGCGACTGGCCGAGGAGCTACCGGCCCGCATCGACCTCACCGAGAACGCGGGGCCGGGGGCCGCGGAGAGCTTCGAACAGGCCCGAACCGCGGTCCAGTGGCTCGACAGGCTCGCGTTCGTCCTGCCCGTCGTCGCCCTGGCGCTCGTCGGCCTGCTCTACGTCGTCCGGGGCTCCGTCACCGCGACGGCCTCGGCGACCGGCTGGAGCATGCTCGTCGCCGGCGTCCCGACGGCCGTCGGCGTCGAGTACGCTCGCTCGCGCCTCGAGTCGCTGCTCCCCGCGTCGGGCGAGGGCGGACCCGGCGCGGACCTGCTGCTCGGCGTCGCGGACCGGGCGATGGGAACAGTCGGCGACGTCGCCCTCGCCATCGTCGTCGGCGGGGTACTCCTCGTCGGCGGGTCGCTCGCCGTCCGTTACGGACTGGTCGAGCGGGTTCGAGAGACCCTCGACGACGGGCCGGAGGACACCGGTAAACTGTAGCGAAGGGATCGAAGCTACTCCGAATCGATTCGCTCGCGGGCGGCGGCCACCAGCAGGGGCAACGTGATGGTCGCGTCCGCGTAGACGGAGGCGTTGCGGGCGGCCTTCTCCAGTTTCCCCCACGAACGGGCCTCGTCCAGCGTCGCGCCGGAGAGGCCGCCGGTCTGTGGCGGGTCCATCGTCAACTGGACGGCGTAGTCGTAGGCGTCCGGCGAGACGAGCATCGTCTGGAGGACGTAGTTCTTCGGCACGCCGCCGCCGACGACGAGCGCGCCCGCCTGGTCGGCCTCGAAGGCGATATCCGAGAGAGGCGTCATGTCCGCCAGCGCGTCGAGGGTGAACGCCGACGTCTGGGAGTACATCCACGCCTGGATGCCGAGAACGGAGTCCTGGACCGCCGGGCAGTGAATCGGGACGTCGTGTTCGTACGCCGTCGCCGCGACGCCCTGGTGTTCGTCGATATCTTCCGACTCGTTGACCTCGGCGTTGGCCCGCCCGAGTTCCTCCGTCAGTCGCTGGATGGAGACGGCGCCGTCGTCCTCGCACTCCGATTCGAGAGTCGGAAAGACCTCGTCGCGCAGGTGGGACTCGAACAGCGCGAAGTGCTCCTGGGGAAGGTAGACGTTGTAGATGCGGTCGACGCCCTCGTCCCTGAGTCGCTCGTCGTGTTCCCGCTCGGTCTTGCCCTCGGCGTGGACATCGCCGTGGTGGTGCTTGCCGCCGACGGCCTCGATGGCGTCGTGGGTGAGGTTCGCCCCCGTCGTCACCAGCACGTCGACGTGGCCGTCGGCGATGAGGTCCGAGACTATCTTGCGCATCCCGGTGGGGACCATCGCCCCGGCGAGGCCGAGGAACGTCGTCACGTCGTCGTCGAACATCTCGGCGGTGATGTCGACCGCCTCGTGCAGGTCCGCCGCGCCGATGCCCGACTTCCCGTACTCGTCGGCGAGTTCGCCCACGGTCATGCCCGCTCGCGCCTCCGCGTGGCCGACGGGGTCGTGGTGGAACGTCTCGCGCGGCGTCTCCTCGCCCTCGTCGTGCTCTTCGGTCATACCACTACTCCCGCCGGGAGCGATTTCAACGGCGTGGTTCGCGACGGGAGGGGTGTGCGACGCCCGAACTACACCGAGTCGAACAGGTACGCCGACCCGGCGGACGGAGCACCGTCGACTTCGTCGCCCGGCGCACCGACTATCCCACGCTCGCCGGCGAGGACGACGGCGGTTCCGAACCCGTCCTCCGGGTCGCCGTCGTCCGGGGCGATCCGTTCGCCCGCCGACCAGTTCCCGCCGGACCGCTCGAACATGTACGCCGACCCGGCCATCTCGCCGTTCGGGTTCTGGTTCCCCGGCGCGCCGATCAGGGCGGTGTCGCCGGCCAGGGAGACCGACTCCCCGAACGAGTCGTTCTTGTCCCGGTCGCCGGCGACGAGGTGCGCCGTCTGCGACCAGTCGCCGTCGCCGCGTTCGTACACGTACGCCGACCCGACCCCCTTCTCCCCGTCGGCGTCGTCGAACATCGCGCCGACCAGCGCCACGCCGCCGGCGAGGGCCACCGATCCGCCGAAGAAATCCAGTTTCTCGCCGTCGTCGGGGACCAGTTTCGCCGTCTGCGACCAGTCGCCGTCTCCGCGCTCGAACACGTACGCCGACCCGCCGACGAAGCCGTTCGGGTCCTCGTCCTCCGGCGCGCCGACGAGGACAGCGCCGTCGGCCGCCGCCACCGACGTCCCGAACGCGTCGCCCGAGTCGCCGTCGCCGGCCGAGAGCTTCGCCGCCTGCGTCCACTCCCCGCCGGCCCGCTCGAACACGTAGGCCGACCCGCCCTCCTCGCCGTTCGGATCCGCGTCGGCCCACGCCCCGACGACGGCGGTGTCCCCGGCCAGCGCGGCGGCCGACCCGAAGTTGTCGCCGGAGTCGGCGTCCGCGGCGGCGAGCGTCGCAGTCCGGGTCCAGCCGTCGCCGTCGGGTTCGAACACGTACGCGGCCCCCGCGGCTTCGCCCGCCGACCGGTCCGCACCCGACGCCCCAACCAGCACCGTCTCGTCTGACACCGCCACCGGGTCCCCGAAGAAGTCACCAGCGGCCCCGCCGTCCGGAACGAGTTTCGCCGCCTGCGTCCACTCCTCGTCGCCCGACTCCCCCTCGGCCCGCTCGAACACGTACGCGGCCCCCGCGTTCTCACCGTTCGGGTCCTCGTCGTAGTGCGCCCCGACGACGGCCGTCGCGCCGTCGACGGCCACCGACCGCCCGAACTCGTCCTCCGCGTCGCCGTCCGCGGCGGTGAGTTTCGGGCCGGCTTCCGGCAACGATTGCGACCCGTTCGACCCGGTCGAGCCACTCGTCAGGCTATCGCCGAGCGAACTGCACCCCGCAAACATTGCCAGACCGGCCGCACCCGCCGCACCGACGAACCGACGCCTCGTCTCTCTGGACATGGCGGTACACTCTCACCCGCCCCCATAAAACGGCCGTTCGACGGCGTCGAGCGGGCCGCTCGCCGGCAATCCCGGCATCGGACGGCGATCAGTCCCCGGCGTCGGCACAGTCGCCCTCCCAGTCGTGCTCCTCTGTCGAACCACTGCTCCGCCGGGAGCGATTTCGACGCCGTGGTTCGCGGGCGCGCCCGATTACCTGTCCCGGTCGTCGGTGAGCGGGGCCTCCATGACGGACACCGCGACGAGCACCTCGTCGGCGGTGTCGTTGACCGCCTCGACCTCCCCGACGATGGCGAGGTTGGAGAGGGGCGTCGGGCCGATGGCGACGGGGTCGCCGACCTCGACCCGGCGCGCGGACTGCTGGAAGTGGACGTGGGCCTTGCACTCGTCGGGGTGGTAGACGTTCGTCAACTTGATCTCGTCGACCGTGGCGTCGATCCGCTCGTGGTCCCGCGAGAGCGTGACCGTGGCGCGCTCGTCGAGGTCCTCGCGGTCGAGCGCCTCGAAGGCGTTCTCCGTCGGCCTGTACCCGCCCTGTGGACCGGGAATTCCCTCGACCAGTTCGAGGGTTTTCAGTCCCTGCATCTGGTTCCGTATCGTCCCCGGGGAGCGATCGACGACCTCGGCGACGCTGTTCCCCTTGACGGGGCCGTCCGACTGCTGATGCTTGTTTACGAGTGCTGTCAACGTCTGACGCTGACTGTCCGAGAGTTCTACCGTTCCCATGAATCGTGGCTACTTCCGGAGAGTCGTACCGCCCGGAACTTATGTGTGTAGTTTCGTTCAACCGCGTCTCGGCGAGTCCGGTGACGGAGACTCCGGTCAGTCCCCCGGCTTCGTCCGGCGGAGTGGCGCCTCACAGCAGTTCGACCGGTACCGCTCGTACTGGCGGACCAGTTTGCACTCCCGGTAGCGGTGGGCCGTCACCTCGTCGCAGGACTCGCAGTAGAACGTCCACTTCGGTTCGGCGAAGGTGCGACAGTGGACCTCGGTGTCCAGGTCGTCGGCCCGCGCCTCGAAGCGGCGGCCGTGACCCGTCGTCCCGAACCGCTGGTACTGCTCGACGTGGACGAGTTCGTGGCGCAGCGTCGAGCGCCACTCCTCGCGCGAGAACTCCTCGAACGCCTCCCACGTCAGCGAGACGGTACACGGTAGCGGCCGACCGTCGGCCCCGTCGACGGCCTCCCAGTCGTACGTATCACCGACCGACGCGTCGTCGAGTCGCGGGCGCTTCACCGCCGCCGCCCGCCGGCGGGCGCGCGTCGACACCTCCCACTCGACCAGGTCCAGGCGCACGTCTATCGTCCACTCCCGGCGCGCCTCGCGGGCGTACTCGCGCGACCAGGCGACGAGTTCGTCGTGGCTCTCGACGGCGTCGAAGTCCGGGCCCCCGTCCGCGTCCATTGCGCTCCGTTGTGTGCCCGCGGCTCTTGAGTGTCGTGATTGGCTCCCCGGTTCGTGGTGGAGTCCGTCGGTCTGGAAATACAGTATCGGAAGTCGACGACAAAGGAAAGCCCTCGGCGCGCTCTCTGAAACCGGAACAGGGATCGACAACACCCAGAAAGCCCTCGGCGCGCTCGCCTCGTGCGCCTCGCTGCGCGCCTCACTCCGTTCGGTGCTTACTTCGGCGGACTTCGGCGACCGCACCTCGCCCTTTCATTCCACCAGGTCGGTACCGCGGGCAGTCCTGCCCTTCCCCGGGTCGCGAGGGCCTCGCTATTGCTCGGCCACTCGCTCCCGGCCACGCGGTGCGGTCAGGAAGCGGTCGCGCCGATTTCCGGCGCGACCGGGGAGGGGTGGGGAGTCAAGCGTGAGCGCGGGCCGAGCAATGCGAGGCCGCGCGAGCTACGCGGTTCCTGGCGTCTTGCGCGAACGGAGTGAGCGCAAGGCTCAGGAGAGCTTGCTCTCCTGGTGGACTGAAAGGGCGAGGCACGGTCGCAGAACCCCGGACCTGCAAGCACGCGAGCGAAGCGAGCGCGCGCAGCGCGGTCCGCGGGAAGCGAGCGGGCCGAGGGCTTTCTGGTCGTTGTTCCTGCGTACTCACACTGCTACCGATAGAACCGAAACCAGTACTCCAGCAGTTACAGACCGGTGGGACAGTCGACGTAGGTGGTCTCCAGGCCCCACTCCGAGACAAGGTCGCGGAGGGACTGGACGCCGAACGTCTCCGTCGCGTAGTGGCCGGCGAGGAACACGTTCAGGTCGGCCTCGCGGGCCTCGTGGTAGGCCTGCTGTTTCCCCTCGCCGGTGACCAGCGCGTCGACGCCGGCCTCGGCGGCCTCGGCTATCCAGTCGACGCCGCTGCCGGTGACGATGGCGACGTCGGCTATCTCCTCCGGGCCGAAGTCGAGCGCCTGGACCGGTCGGCCGCCGGTGTCGAGTTCGTCGTCGAGCAGGTTGCGCAGTTCGTCGACGGCGTAGGGTTCGCTGGCGCTCCCGCGCTGGCCGACGTACTCCGGGCCGACCTCGCCGAACGGTTCGCGGTTCCCGAGGTTGAGCAGGTCTGCGAGGCCGGCGGCGTTGCCCAGTTCCTGGTGGCCGTCGAGGGGGAGGTGGGCGACGTATAGCGGCAGGTCACGCTCGATTAGCGGGGCGATGCGCCGGTAGTTCGACTCCGTCACGCGCTCGATGCTGCCCCAGACGAGTCCGTGGTGCGTGACCAGCAGGTCAGCGCCGGCGTCGGCCGCCCGGTCGATGGTCTCCACCGCGGCGTCGACGGCGAACGCGACGTGGTCGACGTCGCCCGACGGCGGGCCGACCTGCAGGCCGTTCGAACTCGCGTCGACGTCGGCGTACGCCGCCGTGTCCAGTCGCTCGTCGAGGCGCGCCGTCAGTTCCGGGAGTTCCATGGGGCCAGTTCCGCGCCCCGGGACGTATGCCTTCGGGACGAGAACGGAGTCAGGATAGCTGTGCCGCGACGTCGGTGGAGGATATCATCCCGACGTAGCCGTCGTCTACGACGGGCAGGTGTTTGATCCCGTAGGTGGTCATCATCGCCGCCACCTCCTCCATGAACAGGTCCGGCGTCACCGTCTCGACGGACTCCGTCATCACGTCGCGGACCGTCGCCGTCTCGGGGTCGTCGCCCGCGGCGACGCTGTCGAGGACGTCCGTGCTCGTGACGATGGCCCGTTCCCCCGTCGTGACGACCAGCGCGTTGATGTCCCGCTCGCGCATCCGCGTCGCGGCCTCCCGTACCGTCGCCGACGGCGATATCGTCTCCAGCGGCGTCGACATGACTTCCTCGACGCGCGTCCGATCATCGTTATCGATGGCCATACAGGGATCACTCCGCCCGGGGTAATGGGTCTTGGCCACAGGTGACAGGATCGCTCCGGGGGCGTGCCAGCCGGCACCAGGCCGGAGCAAGAGGGAAGTCCGACCCACCGGTGGCGACGGTATGGAACTCGTCGAGGCGGAGCGCGACGACGTCGACGCGCTCGCGGCGTACTGGTTCGCACTGGCGAGCGAGATGGAGAGGTACTCGGAACTGAACGAACTGGCGGTCGACGGCCCCGCCGAGGCGGTGGACGGGTTCGAGCGGCAACTCGACCGCGATGACACCGCGGTCTACCTCCTCGTCGAAGACGGGACGGCCATCGGCTTTCTCACCCTCCGGCACGGGGAGCGCCCTTCGCGGGAACGCTCGCGGTACGCGAGAATCGTCGACCTGTACGTCGAACCGGCACACAGGGGTCGCGGGCACGGCAGCGAGGCCGTCGCGTCGGCCAGGCGACTGGCCGCCGAGGGCGGTGCCGACTATCTCACGGTGTCGTGCGAGTGGGACAACGGGGACGCCCGCCGCTTCTACCGGGAGAACGGCTTCGCGGAGAAGCAGGTGACGTTCGCACAGCGAATCGACGACCGGGACGACTGACCGCCGTCGGCTACTCTCAGGACGCCTCGACGAACTTCCCGTTCTCCTCGCCGATGAGGTCCTTGTCGACGGCGGCGCCGATGATGGCGTCGAACTCCGACTCGCTGATGTCGTAGGCGTTGACGGCTACCTCCTTGATCTCGGCCTGGTCGACCGGGAACTCGCGGTTCTGGAGCAGTCGCATCACCTTGTTGTACTCCAGCGCGGTCAGGGACGGACCCGCGTCGTCCGGCCCGTCGGTGGTCGTGTTGCCGGCGGACCGGCCCGAACTGTACCCCGCCGAGTCGTCGCCGGCGGAGGGGGATTCGGACTGGGACTGGCTTTCCGGCGAGGAGTCGGCCCCCGCCGCGGACTCGGTTTCCGCCGCGGACTCGCCGTCGTTCCCGGCCAGCGGGTCCGGATTGGCGGCTGTCGAACTCGTATCGGCCGCCGCGGCGTTCTCGTCGGCCGACGACGGATCTGCGTCACCCGTCGCCGGAGCGCCCTCGTCGGGGAGCGCGTCGGACGGGACCCACTCGTCCTCGTCGTCCGCGGCGGTAGCGTCCGCCGCAGTCGCGTCCCCGACGGGGGCGGCTCCTGCGTCTACTGCGTCACCAGCCGACTCCCGACTCGCGCCGGCGGCCGCGTCACGCGGTTCCGGCGATTCGGTGTCGATAGCGCCGACGACCGTCTCGACGACGGTGCCGAGTTTCTGCCGACAGCCCTGGCAGAGGACGACCGTCCGCTGTTCGTCCGGGTCCGGGTGGAGTTCCTTCGGGATCACGGGGTACTCGTCGAGCGACGCGTCGAGGGCCGCGCCACAGAAGTAACACGACGATAGCTGTTCCATGGTCAGTCCGTGCGTGGTCCCGCGACATAAATCTCCCACCTCCGGGTCGCGTTTGCGTGAGGGGTGACCGGTGAAATTTCTGTGCGATTTCCGGACTGTTGCTGGGTGTCCGTCGTCGGCGTTCTTGATAGAGAGGGTCTTCGGCCCGCCTCCACGAGACGCCGAGTTCTACAACGAAAGAAAGCCCTCGGCCTGCTCTGGAACTGGTACAACCGAACAAAGGAAAGCCCTCGGCCCGCTCGACTCGTGCGACCCCGCTGTGCGCTTCCCTCACTTCGCTCGGTCCAGTGCTTGCGGGGTCGGACTTCGTCGACCGGGCCTCGCCCTTTCAGTCCGCCAGGACCCGCGTAGCTCGCGCGGCCTCGCATTGCTCGGCCCGCGCTCACGCTTGACTCCCCACTCCTCCCCGGTCGCGCGGTAGAACGCGCGACCGCTTCCTGACCGCACCGCGTGGCCGGGAGCGCGGCCGAACCCCTCGCGGGTGAGGACGAGCGACCCGGGGAAGGGCAGGGCTGCCCGCGGTGCGGGCCTGGTGGAATGAAAGGGCGAGGTGCGATCCGGGAACCCCGGACCCACAAGCACGCGAGCGAAGCGAGCGCGCACAGCGGGTCCGCGGGACCGGAGCCGCCGAGGGCTTTCCTCTGTTGTCGGTTTCACCAGTTCCAAAGCAAGGAGGCGAAGGACTTCCCCCATTCGCGGAATCGATTTCGACTCCAAAGAGCAGACCGAGAACCGAACCTCCACTCCTCACCCGTCGGCGTGCGAGAAGACGAACTCCCGGAGCAGTTTCGCCCCCAGGACGGCGGCCTGGCCGTCGTCGCGGTCGTTGACCTCCACTATGTCGAAGCCGACGGCCTGTGGAGCGACGGCCCGCACCACCGACCGCATCTCGCGCGGTTCCAGACCGAACGGTTCCTTGGTACCGGTACCGGGGGCGTATCCGGGGTCGGCGGCGTCGACGTCGACGGAGAGGTAGGCCGTCTCGTCGCCGCCGAAGTCGGGATTCCAGTCGGCCACGTCCTCGGGCGGGACGACGGTCACGTCGGCCTCGGCGGCCCGGTCCCACTCCGCCTCGCTCCCCGTTCTCGCGCCGAGGATCACGGCGCGGTCGGCCACGTCGAGCGCGTGGCGGGTGACCGTCGCGTGGCTCAGCGGGTTGCCGGCGTAGGCCTCGTACAGGTCGAGGTGGGCGTCGCAGCAGACGAAGACGTCCGGGTCGAGCGCGCGGACCGCCGCGACGGTGACGGTGTGCTCGCCGCCGACGAGCAGGGGGAGGGTGCCCGCGTCGTCGTAGTCCGAGAGCGTCCCCCGGAGAAAGCGGAGGTACTCCTCGACGTCGTCGGTCGGGCCGACGTCGCCGTGGTCCGCGACGGCCAGGTCGGTGAACCGGCGGCCCGTCCGCTGGTCGTAGTCGTCGAACGGCGTCGAAAAGTGGCGGACGCGACGCGGACCGAAGCGGGCGCCGGGTTCGAACGTGGTCGAGGCGTCGAGCGGTGCGCCCACGACCACGTAGTCGGCCCCTGCCGGGTCAGTCGTCGCGCCGGGAAACATCGTAAACCTCCCGCTCAGACGATCTTGCGCTGCTCCTCGTACTCGAGGTACTCGATCTCGTCGTCGGGGCTGAGTTCCTCGTCCTCGGGGATGCGCATCGTGAACGTGTCGTACGTCTCGAGGTCCATCACCTGAGCGTCGTCGCCGGTGACGGAGACGACCTGACCCTGCTTCCGGTCGATGATGGGGACCCACACCTTCGCGTCGACCGGCTGGGAGAA
>CAZMGU010000054.1:0-14609 GCA_964565905.1 uncultured Halobacteriales archaeon | reverse complement strand
GCCGAGCGGGTGGCCGAGCGCGATGGCGCCGCCGTTGACGTTGAACTGGTCGTCGTCGAAGCCGAGTTCGCGCTGGCAGTAGAGCGTCTGGGAGGCGAACGCCTCGTTCAGTTCGACGAGGTCGTAGTCGTCGACGTCGCGGCCGGTGCGCTCCGCGAGGTTGCGGACGGCGGGCACCGGGCCGATGCCCATCATCGTCGGGTCGACGCCGGCCACCTCGTGGTTCCCCACGACGGCCAGCACGTCCAGGTCGTGTTCGTCGGCGAACGCGCGGGAGGTGACCATCACCGCAGCAGCGCCGTCGGTCACCTGCGAGGCGTTGCCCGGCGTCACCGTGCCGTCTGACTTGAACACGGTGGGAAGCCCGCCGAGTTTCTCCAGGCTGGTGTCCCGGCGGATCCCCTCGTCCGTCTCGACGGTTCCATCGGGCGTCTCGACGGGGACTATCTCCTCGGCGAAGCGGCCGTCGTCCGTCGCGGCGGCGGCGCGCTCGTGGCTGCGGAGGGCGTACTCGTCCTGGGCCTCGCGGGAGATGTCGAACTCCTCGGCGACCTTCTCGGCGGTCATCCCCATCTGGAGGTCGCCGACGTTGTACTTCTCCGCGATGCGGGGGTGGATGGTGTGCATGTTCGCGCCCAGTTCCACCCGCGACATCGACTCGACGCCGCCGGCGATGAGGCAGTCGCGCTGGCCGGCGGCGACGGAGTCCGCGGCGGACGCGATGGACTGTGCCGAGGAGGCACACCAGCGGTTCATCGTCGTCCCGGGCACCGACTCGCCCAGGTCGGAGAGCAGCGAGACGACGCGTGCGATGTTGTTGCCCTGTTCGTCGCGCTGCTGGGCGCAGGCCCACACGAGGTCGTCGACGGCATCGCTGTCGACGCCGCTGTTCGCGAGTATCTCGTTCACCAGCGGGATGGAGAGGTCCTCGCTGCGGACCTCGGCGAGCGCGCCGTCTTCCTTGCCGAGCGGCGTCCGGACCGCCTCGACGATAACCGGGGTGGTGTCGGTCATGGGGTGGCGTACGGTCCCGGACGTGTTAAGCCCTGACAAACGCGGCGTCCGATGTTCCCGGTTGTTCCCTGCGACGACACGGCGACGGCACGGCGATGGCCACCCGCACCGGGGTCCCGACGGGCGGCGTGCGAAGGGCTGTCCCGACGCCGCTCGTTCGAGTCACTTATCAACGACGCCGGCTAACTTGGGTGGGAATGAGTGATCCGGAGCTGGCGGTCGTGGAGTTCCTGCTGACGACGCAGATCTACAACGACCGCCGGGACCTCGAACCCGACGACCTGCCCCCGTCGTACCGGGCGGCGTTCTGGACCGACGCGAGCATCGACCGGCCCCTCGACGCGAACCAGGAAGCGATCGCCGAGGCGACCGGCATCGAGCGCCCCTGGGAGGCCATCTCGGGCCTGATGTTCACCGATCGGGACGAGTTCTCGGGGACGGTGGAGTTCACCGACGAGAGCATGGCCGAGGAGTGGTTCCTCAAGCGCGCTGACGCCGACCAGATCAACGACAACCCCGTGCTGGCCGCTGCCTACGAGGGCTCCGTCGAGGGCGTCGACTACGACCAGGCCCGCGTCGAGAACCGCCCCGCGCGCGCCGACCGCGCCTTCATCGACGCGCTGCTGGACGACGCGTTCGGGAACGACGACGAGGACGACGAGGACGGCGAGAACATGCTCGACCTCGTCGACATCCGCGCCCCCGAGGAGGTGGAGATGACGATGGACCAGCTCGTGCTCACCGAGGACCAGGAGGGCGAGATAGACAAGATCGTCAAGGCCATCGAGCACCGCGACTACCTCGCCCGCATCGGCCTGCGCGAGATCGGGAAGCTCCTGTTCGTCGGCCCGCCGGGCACCGGGAAGACCAGCGTCGCACGGGCACTCGCCCACCAGCTCGACCTGCCCTTCGTCGAGGTGAAGCTCTCGATGATCACCTCCCAGTACCTCGGCGAGACGGCCAAGAACGTCGAGAAGACCTTCGAGGTCGCGAAGCGACTCGCCCCCTGCATCCTCTTTATGGACGAGTTCGACTTCGTCGCGAAGACGCGCTCCTCCGACGAGCACGCTGCCATCAAGCGCGCCGTCAACACGCTGCTCAAGAGCATCGACGAGGTCAGCCTCATCCAGGACGAGGTGCTCCTCATCGGTGCGACCAACCACCCCGACCAGCTAGACGCCGCCGTCTGGCGGCGCTTCGACGAGATCGTCAACTTCCCTAAGCCGGACTACGGGATGCGCTCGGACATCCTCCGGGTCGTCACCCAGCAGATGGACATCATCGACTTCGACCCCGACGAACTCGCGGACATCACCGAGGGCCTCACCGGGAGCGACCTCCGCCTGGTGCTCCGGGAGGCCGTCCTGGAGGCGCTCACCGAGGAGCGGACGACGCTCACCCAGCAGGACCTGCGCGACGCCGTCACCGGCTTCGAGGAGCGTGACAACCTGAAGAACCTGGACATGATCGAGGGCGACCACGACGCCCTGGTCGCCGGCGGCGACATCTCCGGCGGAAGCGATAGCTCCGAGGCCGCCTCGGACGGCGGGCACGACCACGACCACGACCACGATCACTCGGATCACGACCACTCGCACGACGACTAGCGGCCGTTTCGGATCCTTCTCGCGAGAGCGTTCCTATCGAGCGCGACCGCCGTGGGCCGACGCGTTCGACCAGTACGTCCGGACGTCGTCGTCCATCAACCGATGACAGCCGATGTCGGCGCCCGACGTCCCACCGCCACAGCCACGTATCTCGCCGTCGAGGTAGAGCGCTGCGCGGTTCCCCGTTGGCCCGGACGGCGCCCGGTACTCGATCCGGTACGCGAACCGACCCGGACAGGACGCGTCGGTCGAGTTCGCGGTGTGGGTCCGGACGTCGACGCGATACGTGGTTATCGCTGCGTCGTCGGGCGACGTTCGGCGTATCCGTGCCGACAGCTTCTCGACCGGCGACTCGGTGTCGACCGTCCCCGCGTCGACGAACGTCCCGTTCGGCCCGTTCCGACTCGACGAGAAGTCCCGAATCTCCGACCGACACCCCTGATCGGTTATCTCCAGGGCGGTGACCTCGGGTTCCGGCATCGGTCGGTCCGGCCCGAACGGGTCGAAACCGACGAGCGACACGGCGGCGACGGCGAGGAGGAGTATCAGGACGACGTGGAGGGTACGTGGCATGTACGTCGGGCGGAACGTTTCGGACGCACCCAATAGGGATTCCGGTCGGCGCGACGCGCCCCCCCGTCCCCCGTCACCTCAGATGCACGTCCGCAAAGTCGAGGATGGCGTCCCAGTACCCCCGGTTCAGTGTGTGTTCGGTCTTGCGCCGGTACTGGAGCAGGTCACCCGCTGACTCGGCCGTCACGGCGTCGTCGCCCGACAGCAGGCCGTCGCCGACCATCCCCTCGCCGTCCAGCAGGTCCCAGACGGGTTCGGCGGCCCGGAGGCTGTCCAGCGCCCGGTCGGGGTTGGTCCACTCGTCGCGACTCCCCTCGGTGTCGATCAGCGGCCGGGGAGCGACGCAGGCGACGAGGAGGTGCTGGTCGACGGGGAGGCGCTCCGGGCGGCCGCCGAACGCCGCGAAGTGGTCGTCGAACCAGTGGGGGAAGCCGCCGGTGATGGCGTCGACCGTCTCCTGGTCGTTCTCCCGCGAGAGCGTCACGCCGCCGGTGCCGGACTGGTGGGGCGCGACGAGGGCGATGCGCTCGTCGGTGGCGCCGGCGAGGAGCGCGGCCTTGCCCCGGCGGGAGTGGCCGGTGACCAGGATCCGGTCGCCGTCGACGCCGGCGTGGCCGTTCCCGTCACCGGCGTGGTCGCTCCCCTCGCCGTCGATTCCGTCGGCCCCGCGCTCCCCCCGGAGCGCGTCGACGCAGCGCTGGAGGCCCCAGGCCCAGGCGGCGATGGCGCCCCACTCGGTCCCCGGCGGGCCGGGGAGGTCGTCGAGGTACGGGAAGATTCCCGTCGAGAAGTCGTCCTCGTCCGGGGCCAGGTCGGCGAACTGGTACGTCGCGAAGCCGTAGCCGCGGTCGAGGATCCGCTCGACGCACCAGTAGTCCTCGGCGACGCCGCGCCGGTCGACGCCGTGTCGCTCGGCGACGTCGGTGACAGTCACCGCGGGGTCGTCGACGGTGCCGTGGTTCCCGCCGCGGTTGAGGGCGAGGACGGTCGGGACTCCGGAATCGCTATCCGCGTTCCCGTCGTCGACGCCGCCGCCGTCGGCGTCCGCGTTTCCGCCGCCGTCGCTGTCCGTCGCCGGCAGGAAACACGCCATACTGATCGCCGGCGCGTCGTCGGGGAGGCCCGCGAATCGAATCGTCGCCTCGACCAGGGCCGCCGCGCCGTCGAGGACGCCCCGGGTCCGCTCCGTCTCCGTCTCGATAGCGGGCGGTTCGGGCGCGTAGCCGTAGACGTAGTGGCGAAACAGCTGCAGGATCTCGGCGCGTCGCTCGCGCCAGTCCGCGGCCGTCTCGACGCGCTCGCCGTCGAACGCCTCGAACGGGTCGGGCAACGCCGGCCGGTCGGGGAGCCGGGACGGTGGCGGGAGTTCGTGGGGGTCGAAGGGGACGTTCACGTCACCCAGTGCACCCCGACGCCTGATAAACGTCCGCGGCGCCGCGGGAGCGGTGGCGGTCGACGGCTACCGGTTCCAGGGCGCCCACCCGGGGTCGATGACGCGGTGCTCGCGGTCGATACCGTCGATGGCCGCGACGTCCTCGCCGTCGAGTTCGAGGTCCGCGGCGGCGAGGTTCGTCTCCATGTGCTCGCGACCGCTCGCCTTCGGGATGGCCGCGACGTTCTCCTTCGAGCGCAGCCACGCGAGGCAGACCTGGGCCGGCGTCGCGTCGTGTTTCTCGGCCACGTCGACGATTTCGGGCACGTCGAACGCCTCGCCCTGGGCCAGCGGCGAGTAGGCGACCAGTCGGTGGTCGTGTTGCTGGGCGTACTCGACGAGTTCCTCCTGCTGGAGCAGCGGGTGCATCTCCACCTGGTGGGCCGCCAGCGGCGCGTCGAGCGCCTCGCGGGCCTCGTCCAGCAGTTCGGGCGTGAAGTTAGATAGTCCGACGTTCTCGATGGAACCCTCGTCGTACAGTTCGTCGAACGCCCGCAGCGTCTCCGCCCCCGCGTAGGTGTCGTGGGGCCAGTGGACGTACAGCAGGTCGAGGTAGTCGGTGCCCAGGCGGTCCAGGCTCTTCTCGGTCGACTCGAGCACGTCCTCGTAGGTCAGGTTCGCGGTGTCCACCTTCGTCGCCAGGAAGAGGGCCTCCCGGTTGACGTCGCTGTCCGCGATTCCCCGGCCGACGTACCGCTCGTTGTCGTAGTCCTGCGCCGTGTCGACGTGTCTGAATCCCACGTCCAGTGCGGTTCGGACGTTGTCTCGCCACTGCTCCCGGTCGTCGTCGGAGTACGTTCCGAGGCCGAACCCCGGCAACTCGTCTACTGGCATCGAGAATGTGTTCGGGGTGGCGTCGTTTCCTTCTGGTGGTTCTCCTGAGTTCCCCCTGTCGCTGTCGAGAGTATTCGTCGTACTAACGACTCGAAAGCCCCGCACGTCTCGACTCGGTGCGCTCGCTGCGGTCCTCGCTCACTGCGTTCGCTCCGGTCCTTGCGTCACGCGCCGTCGCCGAGACGTGCGCCCCTTTCAGCCCACCCCGCCGCTCCGCGGGCCGCCCTGCCCTTCCCCGGGTCGCGAGCCCTCGGCCCGTCCGGGCCTCGGGCCTCGCTCCCGGCCGTACGGTTGCGGAGCGGTCAGGAAGCGGTCGCGCCGGACGTCGGCGCGACCGGGGAGGAGTGGTGGAGTCAAACGCGAGCGCGGTCCGAGCGAAGCGAGGCCGCGCGAGCTATGCGGCCTGGTGGATCGAAAGGGCGAGGCGCGGTGAACGAATCACGGACCCACAAGCACTGGAACGAGCGAACGAAGTGAGCGAGTGAAGTGCGCAGTGCGGTCCGCGTGAGTTCACCGGGCCGAGGGCTTTCAGTTGACGTCGTTAGTCCTTTTTGCGGTGACTCAGAAGCGGACCGAGGGCTTTCAGTTGTCGTCGGTAATCGATTCCGCTGCAACTCGGGAGCGGGGCGAGGACGTCCCTCGGTCGTCGACTACGGATCTCTTTCGAGGGAGTCCCGCGAGGTTTAGGAGCGTCCGGCCACTCCACCAGGCTAGATGGAGGTCACGCTCCTCGGAACGGGCGACACGACGGGGACGCCCACCCTGCGCTGCGACTGTGACACCTGCGAACGCGCCCGGGCGTCGGGCGTCGAACGGACGCGCTTCTCGGTCCACGTCCGCAACGAGCGCACGGGCGAGTCCCTCCTCGTCGACGCGAGTCCGGACTTCCGCCAGCAGTTCCGCCGGACGGACGTCCCCCTCCCGGACGCGGCGGTGGTCACGCACGTCCACTTCGACCACCTCGACGGCCTGGGCAACGTCTACCGGTTGATCGACCACCTGCCGGTGCACGCCGCCGACGAGGACGACCCGGCCCTGGGCGAGAGCGTCGCCGGGCACGTCGACTCGCGCTACGACTACCTCGACCAGGTGTCGGTCCACCCGCAGACGCCGCTGGAGCCGTTCGAGGCGGCGGGGTTCGAGGTGACGCTGGTGCCGGGGGTCCACCCGCCGCTGAACACCTACGGCCTCAGAGTCGAGGACCCGGAGACGGGCGCGGCGCTGGCGATCTCCGGGGACACGAGCTACGCGATGCCCGAGGAATCGCGGGCCGTCCTCCGGGGTGCCGACCTGGGTATCGTCGAGGGAATCGTCCACGCCGACTTCTGCGCGGGCCACCCCGCGGGCGGTGACCACCGCGACGACGCGGGCGTGCCGCGGACGTTCGGCACCAAGCACATGACGCTCACCGGCGCTCGCGCGATGGCCGACGACCTGGGCGTCGAGGACTACCGCATCGTCCACACGGCCCACTTCGTCCCGCCGGAGCACGCCTTCGCGGAGGACGTGGCCGTCGACGGCGAGCGGTTCGTGCTGTGACCGACGGAAGACACTTGCCACGGGGCGCGGAATCGGCGGTCGATGCCCGCCATCGACCGCGACCGCCTACCCGGACTCGTCCTGATAGTCCTCGGTCTCGCGGTCGTCGCGGCCGTCCTCGTCGCGTTTCCCCACGCCGGCCAGCAGGCGCACCACCACGAGGTCCGCCCCGTCGACGAGGGCGAGGTGAACGACACCTACTACTCGCCGGTGATGGAGTACGAGGAACTCTCCCCCGCGGGCAAGGACGCCTTCCGGGCGGCGCTGGAGAGCGACGACGGCCACCACGTCGTCTACGGCGAGGCCGCCGCCCCCGACGACTGGCGCTACCTCACCGACACCGG
Organism: uncultured Halobacteriales archaeon; assembly: GCA_964565905.1. GTDB lineage: Archaea > Halobacteriota > Halobacteria > Halobacteriales > Haloarculaceae > Halomicrobium. Next base: position 7,266 of record CAZMGU010000054.1, on the reverse strand, counting down.
CCCGTACTACGCCTACGTCCACTACGATGGGTCGTACTACGGACTCGAGGCCTGGGGCGGGTCGTTCGAGGAACTCGGCGGCTACGGCGTCGCCCTGCTGGGACTCCTCGGTGTGTCGATGGCCGCGGCCGGTGGCTGGCGCTACCTGGGACTTCACGCGGAACTGGACGACGGTGGACCCGTCGCCGCCGTGGTCGCGGGGACCGTCGTCTTCCTGGCGCTCGGCGTGGACTTCGCCCTCGGAACCGAACTCCTCCCGCTCGCCGTCGGTGGACTGATTCTGGTCACCGTCGCCGTCGCGACGACGCTGGTGCTCGGCGGCGCTGACGGCCGGTGACGCCGGTTGCACCTCGCGTTCTACCGCGGCCGCAGTACCTTTACTACCGTCCCCCGTCATCCGCCCACATGGATCGACGGGGGCTGGTGGAGTCCGGCGGTGCGGCGGTGGCCTGCGCACTCGCGGCGGCCGCGACGTTCCAGGTCGTCGCCGGAACGATCGACTGGGTGCTCGTGCTGGGAATCGCGATGTGCGCGGCCATCGCCGCGTCGGCGAACTACCGGGCCAGGGTGGGCCACAGCGAACAGGTCGCCGACGAGGTGTCAGACGTGTCGTCTACCGAGTGAGCGAAGCGAACGAGAACTGATCTCGAAGCGCTCTCGGGGTAGTCGGTGACGTCGGGCGAGAGTTTTCGGCCCGCTCCTGAGATGTCGAAGAATTGATCGATGACGACGATCAATAGTCCTCGGTCCATTCCAGAGCTACAGTAGAATCGACCGACGACGACAACCGGAAAGCCCTCGGCCCGCTGAACTCGCGCGCCCACGCTGCGCTCCTCGCCTCCGGCTGCGGTGCTTACGTGGTCGTGCTTCGTTCACCGGCCCTCGCCCTTTCATTCCTCCAGGGCTGCACCGGCCCGGGCCACACGCCTCCCCAACCGATTCCGTTGCTCGTCGCTGCGCTCCTGCGCTACTCATCCCTCGCGCAGTTCCGTCACGACGCCTCACGAGTGCTCGCGGCTTCGCCGCTCGCTCGTTCGGCGTCGTGACAGCGCGCGCCACGGTGGATGGTTCCGGTTCGCAGACTCTCCGCGGCTATCCGAACCGGTCCAGGCCCGACTGCTGGCGCTTCACGCCGGCGGGGTCGGGGTCCCAGGGCGTCCGTTCGGCGCGGAGGGCGTCGCCGTCGACGTCGGGGGTCGGGCCTTCCTCGTACCCGGAACAGTCCGGGCCGCACTCGTCGCTGGCGCGGACGGCCCGGCCCTTCCACGCGCAGTGGGGCAGGCCGTCGTCGTCGGGTTCGCAGCGGGCGCAGGCGGGGTAGTCGAAGGTTCGCCACCCCTTGCCGTAGGCGCGCTCGGCGAGGCGGCGGCGGGCGCGGGCCTTCGCTTCCGCGGAGACGACGCGGACGTCGGTCCGGCCGGGGCGGGACTCCACGACTTCGACGCCGGGGTCGTCGACGGCCAGCGGCGTCGCCTCGCGGATCACCTCCCGCTCGCCCGTCTCGGGGTCGAACCGCCAGACGCCCACTTCGTGTGGAATCCTGTTCAGGTGCGCCCCCGTCACGTGCGAGGCCGTCGCGAGCACTACCTCGTCGACCAGGCCGAGCGAGACGTCGGTCCGCAGTTGCATCTCCAGGTCGCCGGGGCGGCCCAGGTCGGGTTTGTTCTCGATGGCGACCAGCGAGTCGACCCAGTCGGGGTAGCGCGTCGACTGGCGGACGTAGTCGCGCCCGCCGCGTCGCTCGCGCTCGAAAAAGCCTCGCTCGACGGCGAGTTCCACCGCGCGCTCGGCCCGCTCGGGGTGGCAGTCGAAGGCGTCCTTCCAGTAGCGGGCGCGGCCGGGGCCGACGTCGGCCTCGACGGCGGCCGTCGGGATGCGCTCGGGCGTGATGGCGGCGCGCTCGTCGAACGCCGGCCCGGGGCGGACGGCGAGGACGTCGACGACGCGGCGGCCGTGGACGTGAGCGCCGAGCTGGCGGCTGAGGACGGCGTCGTCGCCGACGGCCCCCTCCAGGTGGGCACACAGCGCCAGCTCGAACGCGAATTCGCGCACGGAGGATGGCAGGACGGCGGCGGGGAAAAGCGCGTCGCCCGCGCCGCTTCCGGCCCGCGTCGGACGCGGCTCCGGGGCCCGGAGCGGCGGTCCGTGGGCCGACGTCGGTGGGGTCCACAGGGTGGGCGTCCGGGAGGTGTCTTCAGCGCGTGAAAGAGCCCGTACGGCTATATGGTTCGTGGGTGCCTGCTATCGGGAACATGGCTGTGGTGGGTGACGTGGATCAGGAACCAGTAACGGACGGCGACGGGGGGGCCGCCCCGATGGAGGTGCTCGTGGTCGACGACGAACCGGAAATCGCGGAACTGAGCCGGATCTACCTGGAGCGCGTCGACGACGCGATGACGGTCACGCTGGCGACGGACCCGTCGTCGGGACTGGAGTACGTCGACGAACGCGGGTTCGACGCCGTCGTGGCCGACTATCACATGCCGACGATGGACGGGTTGACGTTCATCGACCGGGCGACGGACGTCGCACCGGCGACGGCGGGCGTCGTCTTCTCGAGCGACGACGCGCCCGGCGTCGTCCGCCGGGTGCGGGAGGCGGGGGTCCCCTACGTCCAGAAGCGGATGCGCGACGAGCGGTTCGAACGACTGGCCGACGACCTCCGGGCGGCGGTTCGAAACCGGCGCGACTGACGGGCGACCCGGTCGCACGGTCACGCCGCCGACGGACGGCGCGGTCGTCCCCCCGGAGTCTGTGGGGCGCAAACAGTAGGTTTATCAGTTGCACGGGGCGAAATCCTACCAAGATTACTCCCGAGATGACATCCCACAACCAACCGGAGGTGAACATCGGCCTCGTCGGCCACGTCGACCACGGCAAGACGACGCTGGTCCAGGCGCTGTCTGGCGAGTGGACCGACCAGCACTCCGAGGAGATGAAGCGCGGTATCTCTATCCGCCTCGGCTACGCCGACGCCACGTTCCGGCGCTGTCCCGATGCGGAAGAGCCCCAGGCGTTCACCGTCGAGGAGACCTGCGGCGAGCACGACGTCGAGACCGACGTGTTGCGGACCGTCTCGTTCGTCGACGCGCCGGGTCACGAGACGCTGATGGCGACGATGCTCTCCGGGGCGGCCATCATGGACGGCGCGGTGCTGGTCGTCAGCGCCAACGAGCCCGTCCCCCAGCCCCAGACCGAAGAGCACCTGATGGCGCTGGACATCATCGGCATCGACAACATCGTCGTCGCCCAGAACAAGATCGACCTGGTCGACCAGGAGCGGGCCCAGGAGAACTACCAGCAGATCCAGGAGTTCGTCGAGGGCACCGTCGCAGAGGGCGCGCCGATCGTCCCCGTCAGCGCCCAGCAGGGCGTCAACACGGACCTTCTCATCCAGGCCATCCAGGAGGAGATTCCGACGCCGGACCGGGACCCCGACGCCGACGCCCGGATGCACGTCGCCCGCAGTTTCGACATCAACCGTCCGGGGACGACCTGGGAGGACCTCAAGGGCGGCGTCCTCGGCGGGTCGCTCGTCCAGGGGAAACTCGAGACGGACGACGAGATAGAGCTCCGCCCCGGACGCGAGGTCGAGGAGGGCGGCCAGACCGACTGGCAGTCCGTCTCGACGACGGTGCGGTCGCTCCAGGCCGGCGGCGAGTTCGTCGACGAGGTGACGCCGGGCGGCCTGCTCGGCGTCGGCACGGGACTCGACCCCGCGATCACGAAGGGCGACGCGCTGGCCGGGCAGGTCGCCGGCCCGCCCGGAAGCCTACCGCCGACCCACGAGCAGTTCACCATGGACGTCGACCTGCTCGAACGGATCGTCGGGGAGAACGCCGGCGAGGTCGACGAGATCAGCACCGGCGAACCGCTGATGCTCACCATCGGCACCGCGACGACGGTAGGGTCGGTCACGAGCGCGCGCACCGGCGAGTGCGAGGTCGCGCTCAAGCGCCCCGTCTGCGCCGCGCCCGGTTCGAAAATCGCCATCAACCGCCGGATCGGCGCGCGCTGGCGACTCATCGGCGTCGGGACGCTGCGTGAATGATCGTCCTCGACACGAACGCACTCATGATGCCCGTCGAACTGGACGTCAGGCTGTTCGAGGAACTCGAACGACTCCTCGGCGAGCAGGAACGGGTCACGCCGACCGCCGTCGTCGACGAACTCGAAAAACTGGCCGACGGGAACGGCGCGGAGGCCACTGCGGCCAGCGTCGGTCGCGACCTGGTCGAGCGCTGTTCGGTCGTCGACACCGACGCTGACTACGCCGACGACGCCGTCCTGGAACTCGCGGGTCGGCCGGACGCGACGCACGCCGTCACGAACGACAAACCTCTCAAACGCCGCCTGCTCGACGCGGGCGTACCAGTAATTAGTTTAAGGGGCCAGCACAAACTCGCCATCACTCAACCATAACACATGTACAAACGGGTCAGATTACGCGACACGGTGGAAGTACCGCCCAGGCATCTCGCAGAGGTGACGCCGGACCTCGTCAAGCGGATCCTGCAAGACAAACTCGAAGGCCGGATGGACGAGGACGCCGGGTCCATCGTCTCCGTCATCGAGGTCCACGACATCGGCGACGGGGCCGTCCTCCCCGGCGAGGAGGGCGTCTTCTTCGAGGCCGAGTTCGACGCGCTCACCTACGACCCCCAGATGCAGGAGGTCGTCGACGGGGAGGTCGTCGAGGTCGTCAACTTCGGCGCGTTCGTCGGCATCGGACCGGTGGACGGCCTGCTCCACGTCTCCCAGATATCCGACGAGTACCTCGCCTACGACGAGGAGGGCCAGCAACTCGCCTCCCGCGAGTCGAACGAATCGCTCGGGGTCGGCGACGCCGTCCGCGCCCGCATCGTCACCAAGAGCATCGACGAGCGCAACCCGCGCGATTCCAAGATCGGTCTGACGGCGAAGCAGATCGGTCTGGGCAAGCACGGGTGGCTCGAGTCCGAGCGCGAGAAGCGCGCTGCCCAGCAGGCGGAGGCCGGTGAGAGCTGATGGCCGACAGACTCGTCTGCCGCGAATGTCACCGCGTCCAGGACGCCAGCAACGAGGAGGTCTGCGAGGCCTGCGGGTCGAGTTCGCTCACGGAGGACTGGGCCGGCTACGTCGTCATCGCCCACCCCGAGACCTCGGAGATCGCCAGCGAGATGGAGGTCACCGAACCCGGCAGCTACGCGCTGAAAGTCCGCTGACGGGCCACCACCGTGTCTGACGTTCTCCTCGAACTGCCCGACGCGCTCCGAAGCGAACTGAAGGAACCCCTCGGACGGATCTTCACCGACGCCGACTCGCTTCTCTCGGCCGCGACCGAACCCGTCGTCGCCGTCGGCGACGTCGTCACCTACCACCTGCTGGAAGCCGGCCACGTCCCTGCCGTCGCCTTCGTCGACGAGAAGACCAAGCGCGAGGCGGTCGACGACGAGATTCGCGAGGGAATAGTCGGTTTCGACCGCGAGCGAACGGTCGACAACCCCGCCGGGACCGTCACGGGCGCGCTCCTCGACGCGCTCCGCGAGGGACTGGACGCCGGCGAGACGACGCTCGTCCGCGTCGACGGCGAGGAGGACCTGGCCGCGCTGCCCGCCGTCCTCGCTGTTCCCGAGGGCGCCAGCGTGGTGTACGGACAACCCGACGAGGGGATGGTGCTGGTGACGGCCGACGACGCCGCGAGGGAGCGGTGCCGGTCGCTGCTCGGTCGGATGGACGGGGACGCCGGGTCGGCGCTCGAACTGCTACGCTGATTCTCCTATGCGTCGAGCACGTGGACGTGGCGGACGAGCGAGCGGTGGACCCGCCGCTCGAAGCGCGCGTCGACGGTCCACCCCGCTGCGCGGGCGGCGTCCTCCCAGGAGCGGTCGGCCATCAGGACGCACCGTGGGGCGACCCGTCGCGCCTCCGCGAGCGCGCCCGAGACGATAGTCGCCAGGTCGCCCGCTATCTTCGACTGGCGGCCGTAGGGTGCGTCGAAGACGACGCCATCGACGACTCCGTCGCGAACCGGGAACGCTGTCGCGTCGCCGCGGTAGACGTCCCACGGGCCGGGTTCGGGGTAGCGGGGGTCTTCCGCGCTCCGGTCGGGTCCGAGCGCGTGGGCGAGGTTCCGGCTCGCGCCGCGGACCATCTTCCACTGGGCGTCGCCGCCGACCACCCGTGCGCCGGCGAGGCCCGCCTCGACGAGGACGCCGCCGGTGCCACACATCGGATCGAGAATCGTCGTGCCGGGACGCGCGCCGGCGAGGTTGGCCAGTGCGCGGGCGTCCATCGGCGCCATGCTCCCCGGCTGGAAGAACGGGCGGTCCGAGGGCATCCGCTGGCCGAAGTCGCGGACCGACTCGATGGCGAGCCAGCCCAGCGCGCACGTCTCGCCCGGCGTGTCGTCGTCGACGTCGCCGGCCGCCGAACTGAAGACGGCCCGCAACTCGTGGTCCGGGTCGTCCAGGTCGACGGCGAACCCCCGGTCGACGAGGACGCCACCGAGTGCCCGCTCGACGGCCTGCGTGTCGACGCCCGTCGAGGAGCGCACGTCGACGGCGCGGACGGCGACCGTTCCGGCGCGGTCCGCGTCGGTCGGCGCGTCTTCGAGGAGCGCCCGCGCGCTCTCGACGTCCGGGTCGCACGTGCCCACGAGTTCGCTCGCGCGATGCGTGTACGCGAGCGTGCGGGCGCGGTCGAAGTCGACGGCGCTCGCGGTGGCCAGTCCCGGCGCGATCAGGGAGACGTCGCCGGCGGCGCTGGCGGCCTCCCGCGCGGCGAACTCGTCGTCCTGACCCGCGAGTTCGAGGACGTACACGTCCGGAAGGGGCGGCGGTGCGCCAATCAGCCTACCGGTCCGTGATGGATTTTCGGAGAGGCTGTGGTTCCCGTCGCCTCCGGCAGCGCAGACGCCGGATCCGGCGACAGAGGAAAGCCCCGCCCACATCTTCTGATCAACCGGCCGACTGGGTGGAACTCTCCCCCTCGAACACGCCGAGTTCTCCGCCAGCTGTCCTCGCTCGTCGCCCCATCTCCCTCTTCCAACCGCCAGCCGGCGACCGAAAATCACGACACGGCGCGGACCTGTCAGCCCATGCATGAACCTTTATAAGCCTTAAATACGTGCCTTAAAACGAGACATGGCTGACCCCAAGGAGACTATAAATATCGAGAACGTCGTCGCCTCGACTGGTATCGGGCAGGAACTCGACCTCCAGAGCGTGGCGATGGACCTCGAGGGCGCGGACTACGACCCCGAGCAGTTCCCCGGCCTCGTCTACC
>CAZMGU010000053.1:0-15022 GCA_964565905.1 uncultured Halobacteriales archaeon | reverse complement strand
AGACGATCACCTTGCTGTCGGCCCCGCGGTGGCCCCGGAGCCGTTCGAGCGTCTCCACCATGTGCTCGTCGCGGACGTTCCAGGACTCGACGTCGGCACGGATCATCGACCGGTAGTACGCTTCGGCGTTCTTCGCGACGAGGGCGTTCTGCTCGGCGGCGAACCCGTCCTCGTGTATCTCGTCGGCCTCGTGGTCGTCGCGCAGCGCGCGCAGCACGTCGACCACCTCGTCCTCGCAGTCCTCGGGAACCATCCGCAGGTCGCGGGCGTACGCCTGGCCGTCGTCGCCGTAGGGCTCGAAGCAGGCGTAGGCCTCGCGGGCCTCGTCGGCCGCCCCGGGGTCGACGTCCTCCAGGTACTCTATCACTGCATCCATCGACTCGAACAGCGAGTAGACGTCCATCCCGTAGAAGCCGACCCGGTCCCCGGCGGCCCGCTCGTCGTTGATCCGCCGGAGCCAGTCGACGAACTCGACCGTCTCCCAGTTGGCCCACAGCCACGTGGGCCAGCGGTCGAATCCGTCGAGGACGTCGAGCGCGCCGCCGGACGGCGACGTCTTACCGGCAACGTACCGGTTCACGTCATAGCAGTCGGTCCAGTCCCCTTCCACGGCGACGACGTCGAAGCCGTAGTCGTCGACCAGACGGGCGGTGAGGCGGGCGCGCCAGCGGTAGAACTCCGAGGTCCCGTGCGAGGCCTCGCCGAGCAGGACGTACGTCGAGTCCGCGACGTGGGCGGCCAGTCGGTCGACGGCGTCCGTCGTCAGCGGCGTCGCCCGCTCGCGGACGGCCTCTATCGCCGCGTCGGCGTCGTCCGTCGCGGTCGCGCCGCGCCGCAGGTCGGGCGTGCGTATCGTGCTCATGGCGACGGCCTCCGGCTATCCCGACACACGGCGATCAGTCCTCGACCTCGTCGCGTTTCACCAGGCGCATCGGATGGGTCCCGTCGACGGTGGCGTCCTCATCCTCGGGGTAGGCGGCCGCCAGGTCCTTCTCCTCGAACTCCGCCTCGAACTCCTCCCAGGATATCTCCCGGAACTCCTCGTCCTCGATACCGGGGAAGCCGACGCGGAGGAGGCCCTGGTCGCCCTGGCCCTCCGACCGGGCGAGGTGGGCCGGGTAGCCGCCGCGCTCGTCGACGAGCGTCCGGACGAGCGTCGGGTCGGTCGCGTACCGGACCGTCGCCTCGTCGTGCTGGTCGCTGGACATACCATCCGGAGGAAGGGTCGGCGGATACTTAGTGTCGACGCCCGGGACTGTCAGGCTAGCGGACGGGTGCCGTCAGCCGTCCGGGTCGCAGTCGGGCGGGAAGTCGGCCTTCGAGGAGCGCTCGGCCCCGCAGCGGATGCAGCGGAAGTAGCGCTCGCGATAGCCCGTCTGGCCGTCCCAGCGGCGGTGCTGGTCGGGGTGTTTCCCCGGAACCCAGTCCGTCTTGTCGACGACGAGGTGCTGTTCGACTGGCGTCGCGTCCGGAAAGTCGGGTGCGGCGGATCTGTCGTGGTGGGTGTTCATGTTTCTCGTTCCCACAGCGGTCGGTTCGAACGCCGGTCCGGCGGCGTCGACGCGCGTACTGCCGGCTGGACGCCGTCAGCAGGGGTGACCGTAGTACGCACGGGAGGACAATAAGGGACACCCCTGACAGCGGGGTGACGTGTCAGAGATCGCTGGAAGGCGGGAGTGCGAGGCGGCCGCTACGCGGGCATCTGGTCGTCGTCGACGAGTTCGAACAGGTCGTCGAACTCGTCCGGTAACTGGGCGACCACGTCGGCGAGTTCGCCCGTCGAGACGGCGTCGGCGACGACGTCGACGACCACCTGGGCGTGGTAGGCCGCGTCGGCCCGGTCGTCCTCGTCCGCGAGTCCCTCGCCCTCGGCGACCCGGTCGACGAACTCCTGCCAGCCGAACGACTCGGCCGCCTCGCTCCCCGTGAGGTGGATCCCTATCTCCTCCGGGAGTTGCGAGGCCAGGTCGTCGGCCTCGCCCGGGTCGAGGCGCGCGCCGAGCGTCTCCAGCGTGACGCGCGTCGCCCTGATGGCTGCCTGCTGGGAATCGAGTTCGAGCCGATTCTGGACCTGGCCGAGGAACTCGCTGTACTCCATATCGGACGGGTCGGCGGCGACGCGGATAAGGGCTGTCCAGGCAGTAGAAAGCGACTGACCGGCGTCACACCCCCCGACGATCTCGCCAGGGACCCTGCGAGTGCAGGGACCGCGGGAGATCCGGTCGCGCACGACGTGTCACTACCCCAATCGCTTTGCGGCTACCGACCCAACGACGAGTGAGGCGACTCCTATGAGTGAAGACCGTGACATGGGGATAGAGTTCGGCGACCTGGACGAACGACTGGCTGACGAGGACTACCCCCTGAGCAAGGACGAACTGCTGGAGAAGTACGGCGACCACGAACTCGAACACGCGAGCGGGACGACCACGGTCGAAGAGGTGGTCGGCCCCCTGGGCCGCGAGGAGTTCGAGGGTCAGGACGCCGTCCACCAGGCGGTCCTCAACATGGTCGGTGACGAGGCGGAAGGGCGCGTCGAGTACTCCGACCGCGGCGGGTCGACCCCGGACGAGGAGAAGGAAGGGGAAGGCGTCGGCGAGGGCGTCGACGAGGAAGACAGCCAGGAATCGCTCTGATCGCCGGACCGGGCCGGCACTTCTGTCGGCCAGGCTAACTTTCTTGACGGCCGCCGGAGTAGTCGCCACCGCAGGCGATACCATGAGCCAGCAACAGCCCATCCAGAGTCAGCCGTCCGGCCAGCTCACGGACTCCACGCAGTCCCGACAGGGCGTACAGGTCCAGCAGGGGAGCGGAACGCAGCAGGCCCGGCCAGCGGCCGGAACCGGACAGCTCGTTCCGACGCGAAACTACCTCGACCAGTCCGTCCGGCAGTCGAGCATCGACACGCTCACCCAGTGTCTCGCGGACCTCACGACGGTCAACATGCAGCTGAAGACCGCCCACTGGAACGTGCGCGGGCCGAACTTCTACCAGCTTCACGAACTGTTCGAGGAGATAGTCGAGTCGCTCGAACCGCTCGTCGACACGGTTGCCGAGCGGGCCACGGCGCTCGGCGGTCACGCTCCCGGCACGGCGCCGATGGTCGCCCAGCGGTCGACCGTTCCACAGCTCTCGCCGACGACGTCGGACGAGGCGCAACTCGTCGAACAGCTCGCGGACAGCCTCGCGGCCCTCGACGCGTCGCTCTACGACGGCATCAACCGCGTCTCCGAGCAGGGCGACCTCGACACTGCCGACCTGCTGAACGAGGTGTCACGCGAGGTGTCGAAGTCGCTGTGGCTCGTCGAGGCCCACCTGCAGGGCCGGGGCATCGGCACCGCCCAGGGGCAGCAGTCGACCCGGTAGCGCTCGCTCGTCCCGTCCGCGGGAGCGATCCCACCGCTACCGGCCCTCCCGGGCGGCAAAGAACTAAGGACGGACCGGCCCGAACGTTTCACGTGGTTCACACGATCCGAGCCCGTCGACCGCGACGGGAGCCGGACGAATCGGCGCCAGCGAGGGACCGGCGGTCAGGTCGGTCGCACGCCGCTCCGGCGGCGAGACGCCGCACCTAGGAGGGTTCGACGTGACAACGAGTGACTTCTGGTACAAGAACGCGCTGATCTACGGTCTCGACGTGGAGACGTTCATGGACTCGGACGGCGACGGCGTCGGCGACTTTCAGGGGCTGATCGGGCAACTCGACTACCTCGACCGGCTCGGCGTCGACTGCCTGTGGCTCCTGCCCTTCTACCCCTCCCCGAACCGGGACGACGGGTACGACGTCACCGACTACTACGGCGTCGACGAGCGCTTCGGGACGCTGGGCGACTTCGTCGAGTTCGTCCGCGAGGCGGACTCGCGGGGTATCAGGGTGCTGATCGACCTGATCACGAACCACACCTCGAAGGACCATCCGTGGTTCCAGCGAGCCCGGCGCGGCGAGCAGCCGTATCGCGACTACTACGTCTGGTCCGAGGACCCGTCCGAACCGGACGCAGAGCCCATCTTCCCCGACGAGGAGGACAGCGTCTGGAGCTACGACGAGGAAGCAGAGGCGTACTACTACCACCGGTTCTACAGCCACGAACCGGGACTGGACGCGTCGAACCCCGACGTCCGCCGGGAGATACGGAAGATCATGGGGTTCTGGCTCCAGCTCGGCGTCTCCGGGTTCCGGTTCGACGCCGCGCCGATCATGATCCAGAAGAAGGGACTCGAATCGACCGAGATGGCCGACGGCCACGAGGTGTTCAGGGAGTTCCGGCAGTTCGTCAACCGCCGGAGCGAGGACGCCCTGCTGCTCGGCGAGGCCGGCGGGACGGCCTCGGAGGTCGGTCGGTTCTACGGCGACGGCGACGAACTCAACATGCTGTTCGACTTCCTGCTGACCGGCTACCTCTTCCACTCGCTCGCCACCGAGGACGCCGAGTCGCTGAGCGAGGGGCTGAAGATACTCCCGGAGATACCCGAGACCGGGCAGTGGGCCAACTTCCTGCGGAACCACGACGAACTCAACCTGGAGTGGGTGACCGAGTCGCAGCGACGGGACATCTTCGAGGCGTTCGCGCCCGAGGAGGGGATGCGCCTGTTCGACCGCGGCGTCCGGCGGCGACTGGCCCCGATGTTCGACGGCGACGGGGACCGGATCCGCCTCGCCTACAGCCTCCTGTTCTCGCTGCCGGGGAGCCCGCTGCTCTACTACGGCGACGAGATAGGGATGGGCGACGACCTCTCGCTCGAGGGGCGGACGGCCGTCCGGACGCCGATGCAGTGGGCCGACGAGCGCAACGCCGGCTTCTCGTCGGCCGACCCGTCGGACCTCGTCCGGCCGGTGATCGACGACGGACCGTTCGGCTACGAGTCCGTCAACGTCGACGACCAGCGCTTCGCGGAGTCGTCGCTGCTGAACTGGCTCGAGTCGCTCGCCCGCATCCGCAAGGAACACCCGGAGATAGGCTGGGGGGACTGTTCGATCCTCGACGTCGAGACCCAGGCGGTGTTCGCCCACCGGGCCGACTGGGACGGGCAGTCGCTCGTCGCCTTCCACAACCTCACGGGCGACGAGCGGACGGCGTCCGTCGAACTGTCCGGGGGCGAGGACGTCTGCGTCGTCCCCGTCTTCGGGGACCAGGAGCACTTCGTCGACGGCGCCACCGTCGATGTGACGCTCGACGGCTACGGCTACTACTGGTGTCGCATCGGTAACGTACAGGACGCGCCCGAGCGGCCGAGCGAGGACCGGACGTAGCGACCGCACGACCGACCCTTCCCACCACCCATGACACGACACGCCACCACCGATCGAATCGACGTGCCGACCGACGCGGCCCGGGCCGGAGGTGAGTCCGGTGCCTGAACTCGGCTACACGCTGTCGAGCGAGGAACACCCCCCGAACGACCTCGTCGACCACGCGACGACGGCGGAGGACGCGGGCTTCGAGTTCGCGCTGATCTCCGACCACTTCCACCCCTGGGTCCAGGCGCAGGGCGAGGCACCGTTCGTCTGGTCGACGCTCGGCGGCGTCGCTACGGCGACGGACTCGCTGCGCGTCGGGACGGGCGTCACCTGTCCGATCCAGCGGTACCACCCGACCATCGTCGCGCAGGCGACGGCCACCGTCGCCTCGATGTTCGACGACCGGTTCTTCTTCGGCGTCGGCACCGGCGAGAACCTCAACGAGCACGTCACCGGCGAGCGCTGGCCGGAGTTCGAGGTGCGCATGGAGATGCTCGAGGAGGCCGTCGACGTCATCCGGAAGCTCTGGACCGGCGAGAACGTCTCCCACCACGGGAAGCACTACACCGTCGAGAACGCGAAGCTGTTCACGCTTCCCGACGAACCGCCCGAAATCTACGTCTCCGGGACCGGACCGAAGTCCGCGACGAAGGCCGGCGAGTTCGGCGACGGCCTCGTCAGCACCGGCCCGATGGGGAACCTCGTCGACCGCTTCCAGGCGAACGGCGACGGCCCCCGCTACGGCCAGGTGACCGTCTGCTACGACGAGGACGAGAACCGGGCCCGCGAGACGGCCGCGGAGATATGGCCCAACTCGGCGCTCCCCGGCGAACTGAGCTGGGAACTCCCCACGCCCAGACACTTCGAGGCCGCCGCGGAGATGGCCAGCCAGGAGGAGATAACGGAGACCATCGCCTGCGGCCCCGACCCCGACGACCACCTCGAACAGATCCAGAAGTTCGTCGACGCAGGCTTCGACCACGTGTACGTCCACCAGATAGGCGACAACCAGGCGGAGTGTATCGAGTTCTACGAGTCGGAGATTCTGCCGTCGTTCGGCTGAGGCTGGCCAGGGGCCGGCCTCAGCCGAACGAGCGAGCGGGGAGGAACGACCCGCGAGCAGGCCGAGGCCGACCGCTGCTCGCGGCTTCGCCGCTCGCACGTCCGGCGGCGCTCACTCCGTTCGCGCCGCCCGCCTCACATAACGTCGTCCCGCAACGTCACCTGCCCGTTCGAGACGTCCGTGATCCGGTCCTCGTCGAGGGTGTATTCCTCGTCGGTCCACCCCAGCACGTCGCGCAACTGGTCTGGGACGTGGTCCATGTCCGGGTCGACGTAGGCCGTCCCGCCCCGCACGTCGCTCACGGTGCCGATGCGGTTGTTCTGGTACACGACGGTCTTGCCGCGGTCGTCCTGACTCAGGTCTACCGTCATCGGTGGTCGTTCGACCGGCGAACCGAAAGGTCCGTCGCCGGCGGTCGAAAACTGTTCGCCAGAAGCCGGCAGCGATCGTGTTTAGGTACCAACGTTTTACGGCAGGAGCTTCAACTCCGGGTATGAGCGGCCGTGGTGAGAAACCAGACGTCGAGGACGAATCGGAAGCGCTCAGCCTCTCGTTCGGCGAGTCCCTCTACAACGAGGAGGGCCGGGAGGTCGGGACCATCCGCGGGATGGAAGAGGGCGGCGTCTACCTGACCACGCGCGAGGGGGTCGAGGGGATGAGCATCGAGCACGCCCGCTCGGGCCACTCCTTCGGGGAGGCCGAACTGATGTGGCGCTGCACCGAGTGTGGCGAGATGGGCGACATCGGCAAGGACATCCCCGACGAGTGTCCCAACTGCGGGACGGAGAAGGAGAACCTGATGTACTGGACCGAGGACTGAGCGGGGCGGTCAGCGACGTCGGTCTGTCACGACGGCGGTGAAGGGGGTGCGAGAAGGGCGCAACGGAGCGCCGGCCAGCGGTCGCTACCGGCGGCGTGGGTCCTGCTGTGTTGGCTGCTGACCGGGGCCGCCCTGCTGCGCGGGTGGCTGGCCGCCGGTGGGCTGCTGTGGCGGCATCCCGCCCTGCGGCGGAGCGCCACCGGTCGGCGGCGCCTGTGTCGCGGGCTGTGAGGGCTGTTGCTGCTGCCCGCTCGCGCGACCCGGCTGGACGCCCTCGGGGAGGACGAAGCGAAGCTGGTGGAGCGGGACGAACGCCGACGCCTCGTCGTCCGTCTCGGCCGCCGCTTCCTCCTCCTCGTCCTCGCCCTCGCCGGCCCCGGACTGCCGGCGCTCCTCGAACAGGAGGACGCCGGAGTCGATGGCCTCGAAGCGGTCGCACTGGAGCACGGTCCCGTCGGTACAGATTACCTGCATGGTGTCACCGGGTCGACGTTGTCCGGGAACGTCAATAGTAATACCCCGCGTAGGCGGGGGAAACCGACGCCGACGGAGCGGCGGAGCGGTCACGCGGACGGAGCCGGGTGGTCGGGAGCGGGGCGGGCCAGCGCGCCGGTTACGTCGTCTCCTGGGTCAGTTCCGCGGTCCGTGACTCGCCCTCGGAGCGCTGGTTCCCCTGGGCCGTCGACTGCGGCAGTTGCTGTTCCTCGACCTGTCCTTGCGTCGGGTCCGGCGGCTGGCGTGCGGGCTGGCCGATTGGCTGCGGGTCGGTGACCGGTGGCTGACCGGTGGCCGGCGGCTGTGGTGCCTGCTGGAAGGACTGGTCCATCGGGGGCTCCTGAGACGGTGCGATCTGTCCCTGTGGCTGAACCTGTCCCGGTGGCTGGACCTGTTCCTGCGGCTGGAACCCCTGCTGTGGCGCGACCTGTTGTGGCTGGATCCCTTGCTGGGACTGAACCTGTCCCTGTGGCTGGGCGTACTGCTGTTGCTGCGGTTGCTGGGCGTACCGTTGCTGTGGCTGAACCTGTTGCTGCTGTGGCTGCTGGGCGTACTGTTGCTGGGACGCCTGTCCGGCGGACTGTGTCCCCTGTCCCGCGGGCGGGTACTGCTGGCTCTGTGGTGTGAACTGCGGCGACTGGGATCCGTACTGCGACTGCTGGGGAGCCTCCTGTGGCGTGTCGCCCGGCGACGTGGCTCCCTGCCAGGACTCCGTCGCGGCACGCGACGCCTCGACGCCCGACTGCGCAGCCCGCTGTGTGCTCTGGGCGGCGTCCTCGACGTTCTCGATGTAGCTGTCGATGGCGTCCGCGGTCAGTTCGAGGCCCTGGCGCTGGGCCCAGTCGCTCATCTCCAGCCCGTTTCGCAGCATCCGGGCCGCGTTCTTCTGGAACTCGACGGTCTGCTCCATCGGGAACTCGACGGCCTGCTGCATGGCGCGCTGGCCGTTCTCGAGCGTCGTCCGTTGCATCTCTATCGCCTTGGTCAGGAGGTCGTTGGATCGACTCATTGGTTGGTGTGTGGTGGCTCGCTGTCTGGACAGTCTGTACGACCGTCGCACCGCTCGGTGGTGGTGCCCACCGCGAGCGTCAGACCGTTCGACTGCTCGTGAGGGGATAAATCGTCGATACCGTTCAGCGAAGTAACCGGCGACGTCGCCGGAGAAGACGGCGGTTTTCCGGCGGGGCGGCGATCGGGTCAGCGGAGAGAGCGGGAGGAGAGAGCGTCGCGGGCGAGAGGCGGATCCGGTGGCGGTGACCGGCGCGGGCGTCCGGTCGGAACGGCGGCGGACGCGGGAAACCGGCGACTACCGGGGCTGGGTCGAGCCCTGCCGGGGCGGGACGATGGCTATCTGTCCGTTGCTGTAGACGGTCACCTGGTAGCCCCAGACGGTGAAGCTGACGTGGCCGTTCGTGCGCGGCGTCCCGTCCGCCTTGGGCTTGAAGAGGAGGTCGAGGGCCTCGGGGTTGACGTGGTCGTTGAGGGTGAACCCGGTGTCCGTCACGTCGATGCCAGTGACGTCGGAGATGGCGTGGGCGAGCGTCGTCGTCAGTTCCGCGGAGCCGTCGAAGTCGTGCTGGACGAAGTAGTTCTGGCTGGCGCGGGACTGGTACTGCTGCTGGGAGGCGGCGTGTTCGGCGTGTTGACCGTTGCGATACATTGATTGAGTCATACACACGTTATCGGTGGATTAATAAAAGTTTTACTGCTGTTATGGGCACCATTTCGGGGGGTGAGTCGGCCGCCGTCCCGGCATCTAGGCGGGGGAATCCGTCGTCGCTCCCGGGGAACGCCGGCGCCGGGCCGGTGGCACGGTTTTCGCCGTCACCGGGCCGCCGGTTCAGACGCCGGTTTCCAGCGCGTAGTGGTTGCTTACCGACCGACGCCGGGGCTCCCACGCGCCGGGAACCGACCGCATCGGGGCGGCTACTGGCCGGTCGGGGCGTGACCGCCCGCGAGGACGACCCAGCGACTGTAACTACCCCGATTCCTTTGTGCATTCAGTTCGTCTACACGAACGAGTATGTCCTCCCAGAAGACGTCGAGCAAACTGATGCGGGAAAGTGCCCGGGTCGTCGCGACGGAACTGATCCGGAAGCCGGTGAAAGAGGCGGTGCGAGAGGCGCTCCACGAGGAGAGCGCGTCCGTTCGATCGGCCGGCGAGACGGGCGAATCGAGCGATAAACAGAGTCAGGGAAGCGGTGAGCACCAGCAGGGCCAGCAGTCGTCGGAGTCCGACGATCAGGAGAGCGGCGGCGGGCGGTCGAAACTCGCCACACTCGGTATCCTCGTTGCCATCGCGGGCGTCGCCGTCCTCGCGCGGCGACGCATGTCGTCGACGAGCGGCGAGGCCTGGTCCCGGGAGTCGTCGCCGGGTTCGGTCGCCCGCGACGACGCCGAGAGCGGCTACGTCTCCGAGGGCGAGATGCAGACCGCGGAGACGGCCGGCGAGGGCGGGTCGAACGGCGGGGGAACCGGCGGTTCGACGTCGACCACGTCGGAGCAGTGACGGGCGCGAGCGGGGCGGCGCCGGGGGTCGTCAGGGCTCAAACCCGGGTCTGAGTTCGCTCCCGAGCGCGCTCTCCACCAGTCGCCGGTGGCCGCGGCGCAACCGCTCCGAGAGGGCCTGGTGGGAGACGCCGAGTTCGGCCGAGAGCTCCGTGAGCGTCGTCCGCCTCGGCACCTCGTAGTAGCCCCGTTCCAGCGCGGTCTCGACCGTCCGGAACTGTTCCTCGGTGAGGTCCGACCGGCCGGCGAGCGACGACTGCGTCAGCGGGCAGATGCGTTCGATCCGCAGGTCGACGTCGTACCGGTCGCACTCCTCGACGATGGCCGCGACCCCGTCCCGCTCCTCGAAGAAGACGCGGAACGTCCAGGCCCCGTCGCTGGCCCGCGCGCCGAGGATGGCACCGCGGTCGGCGGCGAGCAGGTTCGTGACGACGCGGACGCGGGTCGTCCACGCCACCTGGTAGAGCGACGCCTCGTGGAGTCGCGTTCGGACGCGGACCGCCTCGGTGCTGTCGTCGGCCTCCAGCGCCGCGGTTATCTCCGGTTCTTCCGCGCCGGTGCCCCACAGCAGGGGCATCACCCCGTCGCCGGCGTCGGTCGCGACGCGGACCGTCTCGAAGGTCGCGTCGGGGACGCGACGAGCGGTCTCATCCAGGGCGAACTGGGCCGCCGGGACCGAGGCCTCGACGATCGTACTCATTCGACTGGTGAGGGGTACGGCCGTCGCGGTAATATACTGCGGGTGAACGCGGGCGGGCAGTCCGGTCCCCTACAGGACCAGGGCGACCAGGGCGAGCACCAGGAACACCACGACGAGTATCTTCGCGATGTCCATCGAGATGCCCGCGACGCCGCCCATCCCAAGTGCCGCGGCGATGATCGCGAGGACGAAGAACCCGATCGCCCAGGTGAGGAACTCGCCGCCGCCGAGTTGCAGCGCCAGGTTGGCGGCCGTTCCGTACATCTCAGATCGCCCCCGGGTCGTCGCCGGTGACCGCTGACGGCGAGCGGGCCGACCGCCTCTCGTCGCTCGATGCGTCGTCCTCGCCATCGGGGCGGGAGTTGACTGGCATGCACCTGCTAGTAGGACAGGGACAGTGTAACGCGCGCTGCCTGCGAGCGCAACCGTTTGAAGGACGCACGGACGGCGGCGGGACGGGGCGCGAACGCAGGCGCGTCGCGCCGGACGGACGTCGGCCGCCCGGGACCGGACCGACCGCGCGTGTGCAGGGGCGGGGATTACCGGGGTCCAGGGGTTACAGTGTGGTAGCTGCCATGGAGAAGTCACATCTATCGGCGGGCAGGACGGTCGACGACGGGTCGGCCCACCGTGAATCGGCCACCTCCGGTGCCGAACTGCTCGTCCTCTCGAACCGCCAGCCGTACCGTCACGGGTACGACGGAGACGAGATAACGGTCGACGCGCCGACCGGCGGGCTGACCGCCGGACTGGACGCCGTCATGCGCCAGGTGGACGGCACCTGGATCGCCTGGGGGGACGGCGAGGCGGACGCGGAGGCCGTCGACGCGCAGGGGCGCGTGACGGTGCCGCCGGACGCCGACGACGGGCAGTACACCCTCGAACGACTCTGGCTCACGGACGAGCAGGTGGACAACTACTACTACGGGTTCAGCAACCGGGTCCTCTGGCCGGTGTGTCACTCGGCACTGACCAACGTCGACGGCAACGGGCGCTTCTGGGAACACTACGAGGGGGTCAACGAGCGCTTCGCGGACGCCGCCGTTGCGGACGCCGAGGACGGCTCCGTCGTCTGGTTCCACGACTACCACCTCGGCCTCGCCCCGGAGATGGTACGCGGGCGCGTCCCCGACGACGCCTTCCTCCTCCACACCTGGCACATCCCCTGGCCGTCCTGGGACGTGTTCAGGAGCTGTCCGCACGGCCGGGAGCTGCTCCGCGGCATGCTCGGCAACGACCTGATCGGGTTCCACGTACCGCGCTACTGCGACAACTTCCTCCGCTGCGTCGCCGCGGCGC
This sequence comes from uncultured Halobacteriales archaeon, assembly GCA_964565905.1. GTDB lineage: Archaea > Halobacteriota > Halobacteria > Halobacteriales > Haloarculaceae > Halomicrobium. The sequence continues at coordinate 2,898 of CAZMGU010000053.1, read as the reverse complement.
TCCCCGACGCGCACGTCGACTGGGACGGCGGGCGCGTGATCCACCGGCAGTCGACCACGACGGTCCGGTCGTTCCCGATGGGCGTCCCGGCCGACGAGATAAACGCCCGGGCCAAGCGCCCGGACGCCGAGTCCTACTGGGCGGACGTCGCCGAGGAGTACGGCATCGACGAAGAGACGCGCGTTGCCGTCGGCGTCGACCGCCTCGACTACACCAAGGGCATCCCCCAGCGGATCGAGGCGCTGGAGCGCCTCTGGGAGAGTTCGCCGCAGTGGCGCGAGTCGCTCACCTACCTCCAGGTCGGGACCGAGAGCCGCTCGCAGATACCGGCCTACAGCGACTACCAGAACGAGGTCGAGGCCGCCGTCGAGGACGTCAACGACCGCTTCGGCACCGACGACTGGCAACCCATCGTGTATACGACCGACTACATCGAAGACGAAGAGCTGGCGGCGCTGTACCGCTTCTCGGACCTGGCCCTCGTCAGCCCCATCAGGGACGGGATGAACCTCGTCTGCCAGGAGTACGTCGCCGCCCAGCAGGACTCGGAGGGCGTCCTCGTCCTCAGCGACCAGGCGGGCGCACACGACGAACTCCACGAGTGGGTCGTCTCGATCAACCCGCACGACACGACGGCGTTCGCCTCGGCCATCGACGACGCGCTGGCCATGGCACCCGAGGAGCGGCGGCAGCGGATGAACGCGCTGCGTCGCTACGTCGCCACCAACGACATCTCGTCGTGGATCAACGAGGTGTTCGGAACGATCGGCGCGCTCCGCGAACCGCGACCCCGTGACCAGCACCATGCGAGCGTCTGATACGCCGCCGGCGGTCGACGACCGGCGGGACCGGATCGCCGAGCGCCTCGCCGACGCGCCGGGCGTCCTGCTGTGCCTCGACTTCGACGGGACGCTCGCGCCCATCGTCGAGGAACCCGACGACGCGGCGATGGCGCCCGACTGCCGGCCCATCCTGGACGGCCTCGCGGAGGAGCGCTCGGTCGAGGTCGCCGTGGTCAGCGGGCGCGCCATCGACGACCTGCGCGACCGCGTCGACCTCGACGACGTCGTCTACGCGGGCAACCACGGCCTCGAACTCCAGCGGGGCGAGCGGACCGAGGTGGTGCCCGAGGCCGACGAGCAGCGCCGGGCGATAGACGAGGTATGCGCCGACGTCGCGGAGCGGACCGCCTCGATTCCCGGCGTCACCGTCGAGCACAAGGGCGTGACCGCGACGGTCCACTACCGGCAGGTCCCCGGCGAGGGCGAGGCGGCGGTCGTCGACGCCGTCGAGGCGGCGGTGGCCGACGCCGACGCCGACTTCGAGGTGCTCGACGGGAAGCAGATTCGCGAGATACGGCCCCGCGTCGACTGGGACAAGGGTCGCGTCGTCGAACTGCTCGCCGAGGACGTCCCCGACGACTGGGAGGAAGTGTACGTGGGCGACGACACGACCGACGAGGACGCCTTCGAGGTGGTCGAACCCGACGGCCTCGGCGTGCTGGTGGGCGACGACGCCGATACGGCCGCCTCAATGCGCGTCCGTGACCGGGAGGACGTCGCGACGCTGCTCGAACTGATCGCGGACGCACAGGACGGGACGGGCGAGAGGTAGTCCGTTCCCGGTGGTTTTCCTCAGACCGGCGTCCCGGTCCATCCGCCGGTGAGGGCCTCTCTACGGGGCTTCTCCGCCTCTGCCAGCGACTCGGGTTTAGAGAGCCGCGGGACCGGGAAGAGGTAGCGCCGGGGCGGGCGGTCGGTGGTGACCGACCGGGGGAAGACGGCCTCGACGACCGGCGCGCTCGCCCGGTACGACCCGTTGCCGGGGTAGTCGGCGACGGTGCCCTCGGCGTCGGGCACCGGGACCTGGTCGGCGGGGAGCCCCGGACGCGAGACGACCAGGAGCGGCGTGTTCCCGTCCCCCTCGCGGTCGACGACCAGGTCGCCGGGCCGGACGTGACACGCCGAGCAGAGGTGGGGCGGGTCGTCGGCGACGGAGACGGGGACCGTCTCGCCGCAGCCCCGGCACTGGATGGACTGTCCCGACGGGGGCGGGACGCGACCCAGGTTTATCTCGATGGCTACCCGGCGGACGTGTGCGCAGCGCTCGTCGGCGTCGTTCCCGCCACAGGAGCAGTCGCTGTCCCCGAGTCTGACGAAGTGGGACTCGTCCGACCCGCAGTCGACGATGTACGCGTCGCCGAACGGTTTGACGGCCATCGGCTCCGTCCACGCCCGGCGCGACTGCTCGTCGAGCAGGGCTTCCGCGCCGGCCCGGCGGCCGGCGTCGGCTTCCGGGAGGCTGGACGGGTGGGTCATCTGGAGCGGTGCGGGCGGCGCTGGCGTGCGATCCGCCGCTATCACCCCCCGTAGACGGTGCGTGGTCGTAAATCTTTCACCCGAAACCGGTCGACCGCGGGCGGATCACTGGGGCTGCTCGGCGTCCCCGCCGGTGCCGTCGACGTGCCTGGTGAACAGGCCGCGCAGGCCCTCGAAATAACTCGTGGCCCAGAACGCGACGATCAGCGCGCCGACCAGGTCGAAGACCAGGTCCCAGACGACGTCGGAGAGACCGAACTGGATCAGCGCCGCCTCGCCCGTCCCGCCCGCCAGCAGGCCGAGCGCGAACTCCCCCACCTCCCAGCAGACCCCGACGGAGACGGTGAACACGACGACGAACAGGAACCGCAGGTTCCCGGGGATGGTGACAGTGTCGTACTCGGTTTCGATGGTCCGGACGAGCGCGTAGCCGACGCCCGCGACCAGGGCCCCGGACACACCGTGTGCGATTTGATCGTACCAGCCGAACTCCTGGTACGGGCCCGTGATACCCGCGGCGTGGATGAAGGCCGCGAGGACTATCCACAGCGCCAGCACCGGGTGGAGCGGCCGGTCGTAC
>CAZMGU010000052.1:0-15294 GCA_964565905.1 uncultured Halobacteriales archaeon | reverse complement strand
GAGACGAGCGACGACTTCCGCGAGTACACGTTCACGCTCGAGGAGGGGGTCCAGTTCCAGAACGGCGCGGGCGAGATGACGGCCGCCGACGTCGTCTACTCCTGGGAACGACTGGCCGCGTCGCCGGCGTCGGAGCGGCGGTACTTCCTCCTGGACTCGCTCGGGATAGCGGCGCGCAACCGGCAGGGGGAGCCGTTCCGCGACACCGGCCGGGACCGGTACCAGCCCGGGTCGATGGAACTGGCGGCGACGGGCGAGTACGAGGTGACGTTCACGCTCCGGCGGCCGTTCCACGCGACGCTCCAGATGCTCGCGTTCCCCAACTTCGCCGTCGTCCCCGAGGGCATCGTCGGGGACGTGCCGGGGTACGACGGCCGGATCAGCCAGTCGGCGCTCGCCGGCGAGGCGACGTACGGCACCGGCCCGTTCAAACTCGAGTCCTGGCAGAAGGGCGACTCCGTGTCGGTGACGAAGTTCGAGGAGTTCAGGCGGGACGGGGAACCGTACCTCGACGGCATCCACTGGGCGGTGATAGAGGACCCGGAGCCCCAGTACCGCTACGCGACCAACGGGAACGCCGACCTGTTCGCCATCCCGACGCAGTACTACGACCCGGGGAAGGTGTCCGTGACGAACGAGACCGACGACGGCGTGAAGACGGGGACGTACGGTCCCATGACCGCCGGCCGGGCGAGCGGCGAGGAGGTGGCCTACCGCAGCGTCCCGGAACTCGGGACCTACTACCTCGCCTTCGACGTCTCGAACGTCGACCCCGCCGTCCGGAAGGCGGCGGCGTACGTCATCGACCGCGAGGAGGTGTCCAGCACGACGTTCAAGGGACGGTTCCCGCCGGGGTTCCACCTGACGCCGCCGGGCATCTACCCCGGCGGGACGGAGGCGTACGACCGGCACGTCGAGGAGCGCTACCCGTACGGAGTCGGTGAGAGCCGGATCGACCGGGCGGCGCAGGTCATGGAGGACGCCGGCTACGGGCCGAACGACAGGTACGACCTGACGATCAACTCCTATCCGGGCATCTTCACGGACATGATCCGGGGCGTCCGCGACAAACTGGCGGCCGCCCACGTCGACGTCTCGGTCGATCCCACGGAGTTCGCGACGACGATAGCGAAGGGCAAGCGCGGGAACCTGCAGTCGTACACCCTCGGCTGGACCGCCGACTGGCCGGCCCCGGACAACTTCCTGCAGTTGATCGCGCCGGAGTTCACCGACGTCCAGGAACTCGGCGACTCGGCGCTGACCTACACCAACTGGGCGTCGGTCGACACGGAAGCGAGACGCCGCGCCGCGGACGCCTGGGACGCCGTCTCGAACAACCTCGCGCCGACGGAGGCGGCCCGGGGGGCGCGCGCGGATGCGTACGTCGAGATGGAGGAGGCGAACTGGGAGGACGTCGTCCTCGTCCCCCTCATCCACCGCACGTACGACCGGTTCCGCTGGGACGGCGTCCACGTCGAACCGTTCGGGAGCATGGGCGTCTCGCGACAGACCCACGACACGACCTGGAAGGAGCGGTAGGATCGCCGTCGATCGCTTCGGCCGCGACCGATCGAAGCAGATACATGACGCCGACGTGAACCGATGCGTGATATCACACCCCGCGGAGATCGGACGGTGAAGTCATGAGCCGGTGGAGGTACTTCCTGCAGCGACTCGCGTTCGCGATACCCGTCCTGCTGTTCGCGACGTCGATCGTCTTCCTGATCGTTCGCGCCGGGCCGCAGGACCCCGCCAGAGCCATCGTCGGCACGGGGAACCCGGCGGCGTACCGCGCGACGGCCGTGGATCTCGGCCTCCTGGAGCGGGTGACGGTCGGCGGCGAGACGCGGTACGTCGAGGTCCCGCTGTGGGAGCAGTACGTGGCGTTCATGACGGACCTGTTCACCTTCGACCTCGGCCAGTCGTGGGTCGTCCACCCCGGGACGAGCGTCTACGAGGTGATCGCCCTGCGAGCACCGCGGACGCTCTGGCTCGGCTTCTGGTCCGTCTGCATCGCCCTGTTCGCCGGCATCCCGCTGGGGTTCTACGCGGGGCTGCACCCGAACACGTGGGGCGACTACGCGGCCTCGTTCTGGAGCATCGTCTGGCGGGCGATGCCGAACTTCTGGCTCGCCGTCGTCCTCGTCGCGGTCCTGTCGAACTCCCAGCAACTGTTCGGCGTCGGCTGGCAGGGGTGGCTGGTCCCGACGAACGTCGTCACCGCGCCGGACCTGACGTTCCTGACGAACCCCGGCCTCTTCCTCTCGGCCCCGGGGACGGCGGCTCACCAGTTCCTGGCCGCCACCAAACAGATCCTGCCGGCCGCGCTCGTCCTCGGGTCGGCCTCGCTCGGAAACGAGATGCGCATCGCCCGGACGGCGGTGATCGAGACCACGGAGTCGGGCTACGTCGACGCGGCGCGGGCCAAGGGCGTCCCCGGGCGGGCCATCGTCCGGCGACACGTCTTCCGGAACGCGCTCGCGCCGCTGATCCCGATCATCACCGCCGAGACGTTCCTCCTCGTCGGCGGGTCGGTCGTCGTCGAGACGATTTTCTCGATCAACGGGCTCGGCCAGCTGTTCTTCGAGGCGGCCACCACGGGGGACCTGCCGCTCGTCGGGTCGCTCGCCTTCCTCTTCGTCCTGCTGACCGTGTCGCTGAACGTCGTGCAGGACTTCCTGTACACGGTAGTCGACCCCAGAGTCGACTACTACGGGGGGCGACGATGACCGCCGGCCGTGCGAGGAGCGAATCGCTCCGCGCCCGGATCGCGTCGAACTGGCGGCCGGCGGCGACGTGGACCGGGGTGTTCCTGCTGCTGGTCGCGCCGGAGGCGGGCGCGCTCGTCGACCTCGCGCTGACTGTGGCCCGGGGAGCGGTCGCCGCCTGGCCGTTCGGGAACCCGTTCGTCGCACGGGTCGAGAGCGCGCGGGCCGCCGCCGAGTCGGTCCCGACCCTGCTCTCGCGCGAGACGATACCGAACCAGGGGTGGCGCACGGGCGCGGACGGTCCCTGGACGGGAACCGCCCTCGGACTGGAACCGAAGCACGCGTGGCTCCTCCGGGCCCTGCTGGTGTACGGCTACGCGGCCGCGCTGATCGGCTGGCTCGCATACGGCTACCGGACCTACCGCGTCCACTACCGCCGCCCGGACTGGACGCCGACGGACGACGTCCTCCAGCGGTTCCGGGGCCACCCGTGGGGAGTGTTCGGCCTCCTCGTCGTCCTCGCCTTCGTCGTGACGGCCCTCTTCGCGCCGGCGCTGAGTCCGACGACCGCCGAGCGCAACGTCGAGAACCCCTACAGCTACGAGACGACGTACTTCGACGACGACTCGGGGTCGGTCGAGACGGTGTACGTCGGCGAGGCGAACGAGCAGTCGACCTCCAGAGGGGCCGGCGAGCGCAACGTCGGCCTCTGGCAGTACGACGACTTCGGCCGGTTCCACCCGTTCGGGACGATGCCCAGCGGGGCGGACCTGTTCACGTTCGTGACGTACGGCGCCCGGGTGTCGCTGTTCATCGGCCTCCTGGCGATGGCCATCACGTGCGCCCTGGCGACGGCGTTCGCGCTGGTGACCGCCTACTACGGGGGGACCGTCGACCTGGGGGCCGTCGTCGTCGGGGACTCGGTGATGGCAATCCCACAGCTACTACTGCTGGTGCTCGTCTCCGGCGTCTTCGACGGCCACTGGCTGGAGGGGATATACGACGGGGGGTTCCTCGTCGCGCTCGTGTTCGGCCTCACCGGGTGGCCGGCGCTGTGGCGGGCCGTCCGCGGCCCCGCCTTCCAGGTGGCGGGCGAGGGGTGGGTCGACGCCGCCCGCTCGTACGGCCAGCGCCCGACCGCGACGATGCGAAAGCACGTGTTCCCGTACGTCGTCGGCTACCTGCTCGTCTACGCCTCGATGACGCTCGGCGGCGTCATCGTCGCGACGGCGGCGCTGTCCTTCCTCGGCATCGGCGTCGACGCGCCGACGCCGGAGTGGGGACGGGCCGTCAGCCTCGGCCAGCCCTACGTGGCGACCCAGTCCTGGCACGTCGCCACGGTTCCCGGCCTGCTCGTCGTCCTCGTGGTGACGGCGTTCAACGCCCTGGGCGACGGCGTCCGGGACGCCATCGACCCGCAGTTCGCGCCCGTCGACGCCGACGCGGGCGGAGGGAACGGATGAACGGGCGACCGGGCGACGAGGACGCGCCGCTCCTGTCGGTGTCGAACCTCCGGACGGAGTTCCGCACGGACGACGGGGTGGTCAGGGCCGTCGACGGCGTCTCCTTCGACGTCCACGCCGGCGAGACGCTCGGCGTCGTCGGCGAGTCCGGGTCCGGCAAGTCGGTGACCGCCCGTTCGATACTGGGCCTCGTCGACGACCCCGGGCGGATCCTCGACGGGTCGTCGGTCCGGTTCCGCGGCGAGGAACTCGTCGGCAGGAGCGAGCGGGAGTACCGGGCGGTGCGGGGGAACGGCATCGCGATGGTGTTCCAGGACGCGGAGGCCTCGCTGAACCCCGTCCACACGGTCGGCGACCAGATAGAGGAAGCCCTCGAACTCCACCGGAACCTGACGGGGGAGGCGGCGACCGAACGGGCGACCGAGCTACTGAAAGCCGTCTCGATTCCGGACGCGCGCCGGAGACTCACCGAGTACCCCCACCAGTTCTCCGGAGGGATGTGTCAGCGGGCGGCCATCGCGATGGCGCTCGCCTGCGACCCGGACCTGTTGATCTGCGACGAACCGACGACCGCGCTCGACGTCACCGTCCAGGCGCAGATAATCGACCTGCTGAACGAGGTCCAGGAAGCGCGGGACCTGGCCGTCGTCTTCGTCACTCACGACATGGGCGTCGTCGCCCGCGTCGCCGACCGGGTGGCCGTGATGTACGCCGGCGAGGTCGTCGAGCGAGCACCGGTCGAACGGCTGTTCGAGAACCCGAAACACCCCTACACCCGGGGACTGCTCGGGGCGATTCCGGGGCGCGGCGACCCGGACGAACGCCTGCGCTCCATCGAGGGGGACGTGCCGACGCCCCGCGGCCCGGCCACCGCGTGCCGGTTCGCGCCGCGGTGCCCGAAGGCGTTCGAGGAGTGTACCGGCGTCCACCCCGCGAACGTCGACGTCGGCCTGCAGGACGGCGAGCACACGGCGGCGTGCCTGCTCTACCCCGACGACGTCGACCAGGAGACGGCGCTGGCGGTCCACCGCGAACGGGACGGCGACTCGCGGGAAGACGGGTCGGAGGAGGACGGAGCGATAGAGGACGAGTCGGACGAGGACGGAGCGGGAGACGACGACTCGCGGGAAGACGGGTCGGGGGAGGGGGAGTCGTGACCGACGTCGTCGAGCGCCGGGAGCGGGCGGCCGAGGGGGAACCCCTGCTCCGGGTCGAGGGGCTGAAGACCTACTACGGCGAGGGGGGCCTCACCGGCGACCCGGTGAAGGCCGTCGACGGCGTCTCCTTCGACGTCCGCCGGGGGGAGACGCTCGGGCTGGTCGGCGAGTCCGGGTGCGGGAAGACGACGCTCGGGCGCACTCTCGTCCAGCTAGAGTCCGCCACCGACGGGCGCGTGTGCTACGACGGCCGCGACGTCACGACGCTGAGCGGGGCCGAGCGGACGGCGTGGCGACGCAACGTCCAGATGGTGTTCCAGGACCCCGAATCGTCGCTGAACGACCGGATGACCGTCGGCGAAATCGTCCGGGAACCCCTCGACGTCCACGACTGGCCCGCGCTCACCGCCCGCGTCGTCGGCCCGGCGGACGCGGCCGTCACGGGGGACGCGGAACCGGCGAGAGAGGGGACGACCGGACGGGGCCCGGACCTCACGGTGAGCGTCGATGACGACGACGCGACGGTCGCGGTTCGTGACGCCATCCCCCTCTCGCCGTCCGACCTGCGCGTCGAGGTGGACCGGGACGGCCCGGAGACGACGGTCCACGTCGGTCTGTTGCCCACGAAGGCACAGATCCGGCGCGACCGGGTCGAGGGAATGCTGGAGACGGTCGGGTTGCGGGCGGAACAGTACTTCCGGTACCCCCACCAGTTCTCCGCCGGCCAGCGCCAGCGCGTCGCCATCGCGCGGGCGCTCGCGCTCGAACCCGAGTTCGTCGTCCTCGACGAACCGGTCAGCGCCCTCGACGTCTCCGTGCAGGCGAAGATACTGAACCTGCTCGCGGACCTGCAGGCGGAGTTCGGCCTCACCTACCTCCTCGTCGCCCACGACCTGTCCGTGGTGCGCCGGGTCTGCGACCGCGTCGCCGTCATGTACCTCGGCAACCTGCTGGAGGTGGGCCCGACGGCGGCGCTGTTCGACGACCCCGCGAACCCCTACACCCACTCGCTCCTGTCCGCGATTCCGGACCCGGACCCGACGGCCGCGGCGGACCCGATAACGCTCGACGGCGCGCCGCCGTCGCCCAGACGGCCGCCCACGGGGTGTCCGTTCTCGACGCGGTGTCCGGCGAAGATCCGTCCCGACGAGTTCGCGGACCTGGACGAGGCGACCTGGGAGCGCCTCGACGACCTCCACCGACTCGTCCGCGAGCGCCGCGACGCCGACCGGTCCCTGCGGGAGCGAGTGCGGGCGGCGCTCGGGATGGAGACGCGTTTCTCCGACGTCGGGGAGATAGCCGTCGAGGTGTTCGGCCGGCCCGAGGGACTGCCGCCGGACGCGACGCCCGACGAGGAACTGGTGGCCGTCCTGGACGAGTTGCCGGCGGCGGTGCGCGGCCCCGTCGCCGACGTCGCCGGCCACCTCCGGGAGAATCGGGAGGCCGCCGCGCTGGACCGATTGCTCGACGCCTTCGGCAGCGAGTGCGACGCGACGGCGCCCGCGTTCCACGACGTCGGCGACGGGGGACGGGCCTCCGCCTGTCACCGGCACGAACCGGAGTACGAGGACGTCGACGCGGTCCTCGAAGCGCGATACGGCCACCGCCCCGACCGATGACGGCGGCGACCCGGTCCACGGCGGAGCGGGCGTGGGTCGCCCTCCTCGACGGCGTCCAGTACGCCGTCGCGCTGAACGCCGCCCTCGTCGCCCTCCTCGGCGTCCCGGTAGCGGTCCTGACCGGGTCGCTCGTGGGGCTGAAGTGGCTCCTCTTCCTCGCCGGCCTCCTCATGATCGGCGCGGGCGCGTGGCAACTCCGACCCGCGCCGCCCGGGGAGGGGACGGACGGGGGACAGATCGGCAGGGGGGACCCGGGCGGCGGCGGGTTCGGCGGACGGGTCGGCCACCTTCCCCCGGTCGCCTGGTACGCGCCCGAACCGGACGAGCGACTCTCGGGTGGCGGACGACTGCTGTTCGCCGGCGCGCTGGCCTGGGTCGTCTCGTTCGCGCTGGAGAGGGCCCTCGGTGTCGGTGTCCCGGTCGCCTGAGTTCAACAGCTATTACTCCGCGAGGCCCGCACGCCTACGTATGCCAGAGGCACCGGACGTCGACGGGAAGGGCGGCGACCCCGCCGAGCGCCTCGCCGCGAGCAGTGAGGTGCACGCCGCCGCCTGGCGGCGGACCCTCGACGAGATGCGGGAACTGGACGACGACCTGCGGGCGGAGGGGTGGGAGACGGTCGTCACCGCGGCGGGGCGCACCGCCCCCGTCGCCCCCGCGGACGGGAAGGGGTACTGGGGGCTCGTCCACGTCGTCCCCGACAGCGACGCCGGGGCCATCGGCGACGCCGTCGACGCCGGCGAGTTCCCGACCTACGACGTCTACCGGAGCGAGGTGGAGGGGCGCGTCTTCGGCGTGACCGTCCTCCTCGACCCCGGGACGTCGACGGCCGTCCTCGTCGGGAACCAGTTCGAACTCCGGGCGGCCGCCGCGCTGATCGAACACGCCCGCGAGGAGGGGGCGGTGAACTCCGTCTTCCGGTACCTCGACGGCACCGTCGTCGCAAAGGTTCGCCACGACGACCCGGCGAAGTTCTTCCCGCGCTACGAGACGTTCGGGGGTGACTGACGTGGAACTGGTCGAGGGACGGGCGACGGTGGACGACGTGGACGCCTTCGTCGAGCGACTGGGAGCCGTCGGCGCGGAGTACGGCGTCGCGGTCCAGGCGTTCGACGCCCGCTACGTCGTCGACCGCGAGCACCTGGAACGCGCCGTCGAACTGGCCGACCGGGCGTTCGCCCGCGACGACGCCATCGCCCGCGACCGGAGCGTCGAGGTGCTACTGTACGCCGCCGGCCGACGCCAGATAAACCGCGCGCTGACGATGGGCGTCGACGAGGGGGAGTCGCCGGTGGTCGCCGTCGTCTGGAACTACGCCGGCGACGGCGACGAGAGCGGGGCCGCCGACGCCGTCGCGGACCTGCTCGCCCCCGCCGAGACGCTGGGCGAGTACGACGCCGAGCGCGTGCGGGAGTTCTTCGACGTCGGCGAGGAAGAGATCGGGGCGGTGGACGGCACGCTGGCCGACCTCGTTCGCGAGCGCGTCGCGCTGTTGACCGTGGAGAAGTAGGCAAGGAGCCCGCTTCAGTTCTCGCCGTCGAGGACGCGCCCGTGTTCGTCTATCTCGCCCGCGACGACCCGCGTCGAGGAGACGCGCTCGCCATCGTCGGCCAGGACGTAGGGGACGAGGATCCCCTCGATGGGTTCGAGGTCGTTCGCCCGGCGGTTCTCGTTGATGTCCGCCAGTTCCCCGGCCGTCTCGGGCGAGGTGACGAGCGCGTCGATAGAGGGATCCGCCGACGCGATGCCGTGCTCGTCGTGGAGGGTGCGGACCTCGACCGGCCGGTCCCACTCGTTCAGCGCGTCGACTGCCTCGCGGACCGCCGCTTTGCGGTCTTCGAGCGGCGGAACCTCCCGCGTGCGAGACGACGTGGCCATCTCCTGGCTCGTCACCGCGACCAGCACGCCCTCGTCGCCGTACTGCAGGGCGTGTTCGAACAGGTTCCGGTGCCCGTCGTGGATGGGGCCGAACGTGCCCGCGACTGCGACCTTCATTCTCGTGATGACGATTTACTCGGAGAAGGGATAAGAACCGGGTCGGAGGAAGATGGACTTGCTTCGAAACCGTCCCCGCAGCTTCTGCAAACAACAGGAAAGCCCCGACCGGGTGGCCTCCCGCGGGTCGCTGCGCCCTTCGCTCCCTCCGGTCGCTCCAGTGCTTGCTTCCCCGGGGTTCGGCCACCCGGTCGCCCCTTTCAGTCCCGCCCCTTCGAACGGTCCACGGGGAGGGACTGAAAGGGGCCGGGCGCTCGGCGTACGAGAACCCGCATGCGATGCGAGAGCGAAGCTCTCGCAAGTGCCTCAGCCGTGGCCTGAGGCCACCGCAGCCGACAGGCGAGGAGCGCAGCGCGGTTCGCAATAGTCGAGCGCCCGGGGGCTTTCTGGACGTTCGCACCATTAGCTGTCGTTATCCGATCGACTCCATCCCCCCACCGCCCGGCACACTTACCGGCGTCGCCGTCCACATGTTAGGTCGATGGCGAGCCTCGAAGATCCGGTCGACATCGGCGGGGTGCGGATACCCAACCGGCTCTATCGCGCCCCGCTCCTCGAGTGCGCGGGCAACGGCGAGGACGCGGTCGACCTGCTGATCTCCGAACTCGAACCCACCGCCGAGTCGGGCGTAGGGTTGATCTTCCAGGGCGCCAGCGTCGTCACCGCCGAGAGCGCCTGTGCCGCGCCGAACATGACCAGGGTTCACGACCCGGCGTTCGTCTCGCGGCTGGAGCGACTCACCGACGCGGTTCATTCCCACGACGGCAAGATATTCGTACAGCTCGGACACGGCGGGTTGCGGAGTCTGGAGGCGTGGCACGCGGAGTATCGCGAGCGGAACCCGGACGTCTCACAGCTCGCCGTCTCCCGGCCGCCGTGGCAACTCCGGGCGCTCGACCGCCTGGGACTCGTTGACTTCGACCCGCACGTCCTGTCGACGGCGGAGGTGTACGACCTGGCCGAGCGGTTCGGCCGGTGCGCCGGCTACGCCGTCGACGCGGGCTACGACGGTATCCACCTCTCCGGCGCGAACATGGGCATCGTCCAGCAGTTCCTGTCGCCGTTCTACAACCGGCGGGACGACGAGTTCGGCGTCGGGGCGGACGGCCGCGGCGGCGTCCGGTTCCTCGAAGCCGTCCACGACGCCGTCCGCGAGCACGCGGGGGACGTGCCGCTCGTGACGAAGGTGCCGGCGGAGTCGCCGTCCCCCTCTTTCGTTCGTAGGCACCTCACCGACGCCGACGGCGTCGCCGTCGCCGAGCGACTGGCGGCGGTCGGGTACGACGCGCTCGTCCCGGTCCGGGTGTCGACGTTCTGGGACGCGAGCGTCGTCCGGGGCGCGTTTCCGGAGCGGGCCTGGGCGGCGAGCGAGTTGCAGGACGACTACGCGGCGGCGTTCGGCGGCCCGCTCCGGGCGCGAGCGGTGCGGCTCCTCAATCGGCTCCAGGCCCGGCGGTTCGGGCGGGAGCCGGGGTGGAACGCCGACCTTTGCCGCGCCGTCCGCGAGCGCGTCGACGTGCCGGTGCTGTGCGAGGGTGGCGTCCGCGAGCGGGCGACGTGCGACCGACTGCTCGGGGACGGGGGCGACCGGACTGCGGCGGGCGACCAGGTGGGAGCGACGGAGGGGAGATCCGGGCCAGCGGCCGACCTGGTCGGGATGGGGCGGCCGTTCTACGCCGAACCGCGACTGGGGCGGCGACTGCTCGACGGCGAGGACGCGCTGTGCGAGAGCTGTAACAACTGCACTATCCCGCAGGTGGCCGGCGAACCCGGGCGGTGTCGGACGCCCTCGGTGGTCCGAGAGCAGGCGAGGCTGGAACGGGACGGCGCGTACGAACGCGGGGAGTAGACACCGGTTCCCGGCTGTGCCGGATACCCCGGGGTTTCCAAAGCCTCATTCCGCTCGCCCCCCGAACTGTGGGCGATGGACGCCCCCTCTCTCGACGCCCCTGCGACTGACGCCCCCGCCATCGACTCCGACCGCGTGACCCTCACCGTCGACGGCGAGGACGTCGACGTGCGCTACCGCCACGGTGGCGACGGGCCGCCGCTGGTCTGCTGTCACGGCATCGGCCTCGACGCCGCAGCGGTCTCCTGGCGGTACGCGCTGCCGGCGCTGGCCGCGGAGCACTCGGCGTACGCGCTGGACTTCCCCGGTCACGGCGAGAGCGGCGGGGACCGGCGCACGTACACGACCGAATACTACGTAAACGTCCTCGACGCCTTCCTCGACGCGCTCGACGTCGAGGGCGCGACGCTCGTCGGAGCCTCGATGGGGGGCGCGGTGGCACTGGGGCACGCGCTCGACGGCGGATCACCGGAACGGCTGGTACTCGTCGACAGTTACGGCCTGGGCGCGGACGCCGTCTGGCGCGGCGCGGCCAGCGCCGCGCTGCGACTTCCCTTCGCCGGGGAGTTGCTCCAGGGGAGCGTCGCCTCGCGAGCGGGCGTGCGGACGAACCTCGGCGGCCTGGTCGGGTCGGCGGTGCCCGATGACCTGGTCGACGACGTGTACGAGTCGGCCTCGCGGCGGTCGATGCGGGCGCTCAGGGGGTGGCAGCGCCACGAGTTCCGCCACGACGGCCTCCGGACGGACTACCGGTCGCGCCTCGGGGAACTGGACGTGCCCACGTTGCTGGTTCACGGGGCCCGGGACCCGCTGTTCCCCGTCTCGTGGTCGCGGGACGCCCACGCACGGCTGTCGGATAGCGAGTTACGGGTGTTCGAAAACTGCGGCCACTGGACGCCCCGGGAGTCCCCGGAGCGGTTCAACCGGGTCGTAACTGAGTTCTGTCGCGCGTAGCGGGACCGGCCGCGCTCGGTGGGTAGCGGACGGGCGGTCGGCGGACGGACGATCGGTCGACGAACGAACGGTCGGCGGACGGTCAGCGACTCGCGGTCGGCCGACGGTGCGGTCGCCTACTCCTGCTCGTCCTCGGGGACGTCGTCGATGAGGACGACGGCCTCGCCGTCGATGACGACGTCACCGGCGTCGACGACGCGGGTGGTGAGGCGGTACTGGTCGTTGCCCAGGTCCTCGACGATTTCGACTTCGGCGGTGACGCTGTCGCCGACGTGGACCGGGTTGTGGAACTCCAGGTCCTGCGAGAGGTAGATGGTGAGCCCCGGGAGGCGAGCGAGCGCGGCGCTGATGAGGCCGCTGACGAGCGTCCCGTGAGCGATCCGGCTTTTGAACCGGGTCTTGCCCGCGAACTCGTCGTCGAGGTGGAGCGGGTTCGTGTCGCCGCTCGCGGCGGCGAACTTGCGGACGTCGCCGTCGGAGATGGTCTTGGTGAACTCGACGCGGTCGCCCACGCCCAGTCTGTCCGGGTGGTCCTCGCTCAGTTCCACGCGCCACTCCGGCAGGTCCTCGTCGGCCTCGATCCGTTCGGTCGGGTCGGAGACGCTGCCGTCGTCGTCGTCGGTGGGGTTCACGCCGAACGCGGCGAACGCCGCCCGGTTCGCCGCGACGACGCTGCTGAGCATGTGGGAGGAACTCTCCGTCCACGCGTCGAACAGCGTGTTCCGCTGCGATTCAGAACTCATCGATGCCAGGATTTGGGACTGGCACTATTAAAGGATAGTGGTGCACCGCCCTCGCCACGGAGACGGGCTCTCGCCGGCGAATTCGCCGCATTCGATCCCAGATCCGATCCGGAACCCGGGCCGGCTGGGACAGCTGGCGGTCCCCTTCGGGGAGATTCGGCAGTCGATGGTAGCAGATGGTAAGAAATGGTAATCAGCGCAACGCTTATGTCGTCGAAGGTAGTAGAGACAGGTGACTGATGACCGACGAGGACGACGCCCTGCCGTGGACGCCCCCGATGTTCAGAGGGATGCAGGAGATGAGCGAGCAAGCGATGGAGCGCCAGCAGGAGATGATGCAGCAGATGCTCGGCGCCGGCATGTCCGGGATGGACATGAACCAGCTGGGCGCGATGAGCCAGACGGCCGCGTTCAAGACCCGCGTGCAGAGCGGCGGGCGGATATCGATCCCGGACGCTGAGCGCGAGGCGCTCGACATCGAAGAGGGCGACATCGTGCAGGCGTTCGTCCTCCCGGTCAAACGTTCCCGAGACGAGTGATTCCAATGTCAGAGTACACCACCCCCGTCACCGCAGCCTTCGAGATGCAGCGCCAGTCGATCGAACAGAGCCGGAAGGCCGTCGAACAGACCGTCGAGTTCCAGAAGACCGTCACCGACGCCTTCGTCGGCAGCCTCGACAGCCAGGAGTCGGCCCAGCGCCGCGGCGTCGAACTCGCCCAGACGGCGTTCCACGGCTACCTCGACGCCGTCGAGTCGGCCGTCCCGGGCGTGACGCCCACCGTCGAAGAGGTCCGCGCGACCGTCGACGAGCAGTACGAGTTCCTCCTCGAGAACCACGCCGAGGCATTCGACAACGTCGAGCACGAACTCGTCGAGAGCGTCGACGCCTACGACGACCTGACCGGCGACGTCCTGACCGCGATGGACGAGCAGGTCGAGATGCTCGTCGAGGTCCACGAGGACCTCGAGGCCCAGTCCGTCGAGGCCGTCGAACAGTGGGGCGACCAGCTAGAGGAGCTCCAGGATCAGGTCGAAGAGGTACAGGAGCAGGTCCGCGACGTGCAGGAACAGGCGGCCGACGCCGTCGAGGCGTAACCGGTCCCACATTTTTGTACCGCGTCCGCGATACGATTCACAATGAGTAACACAAACCAGATGCACGACGAGTGGAGCGAGATGGTCGAACAGATGAACGAGGCGGTCTCCGAGTCCGTCGAACAGAACATGAAGGCCCAGGCGGCCTTCGTCGAGTCCTGGGCCGACGCGGTCGAGGACTCGATCCCCGAGGACGACGAGTTCGCCGAGGGCATCCAGGGGTACAACCAGGCCTACGAGGAGTGGATGAACGCCGCCGAGCAGATGCTCGAACGGACCTCGGACGCCGCCCAGGGCGAGGACGTCGACCCGACGGAGTTCCGCGACATCTGGCTCCAGTCGGCCAACGAGGCGTTCAAACACGTCATGGGCACCTCCGCGTTCGCCGCCGCGAACGGCCAGCTCGTGGAGGCCATGATGGAGATGCAACAGCAGGCCGACGACATCAGCCAGGAGACGGTCGCCGAACTCGGCTTCCCGACCCGCGACGACGTCGAGGAGGTGGGCGAACGGCTCGTCGAACTCGAGCGGCGCCAGCACGCCGTCGAACAGAAACTCGACCGCATCGTCGAGGCGGTCGAGGAGTAGCGATGGCCAGCAACCCGGCCAACCCCTGGACCGCCGCCTTCGAGTGGCAGCGCCAGACCATCGAGACGATGACCGAGGCCGTCGACGCCTCCCGGGAGGTGCCCGACCGGCTCGCCACCATGAGCGACGTCGAGGTCGGACAGACCCCCAGCGAGGTCGTCTACGAGGAGAACAAGCTGGAACTGCTCCACTACGACGCCGAGGCCGCCGGCATCCAGATCCCCGAGGAGGAGCGAGAGGAGATTCCGATCCTCATCGTGTACGCGCTGATCAACCGGCCGTACATCCTCGACCTCCAGCCCGAGCGCTCCGTCGTCCGCCGCCTGCTCGAAGGGGGCCACGACGTCTACCTCATCAAGTGGAACGAGCCCTCGCGCCTCGACCAGCACCTCACGCTGGACGACTACGTCGACCGCTACGTCGCGAACTGCGTCGACGAGGTGCGCGAGCGCTCCGGCCAGGACGCCATCGACCTGCTTGGCTACTGCATGGGCGGCACGATGTCGGTCATGTACAGCGCGCTCCACCCGGAGAAGGTGAACGCGCTCGGCCTGATGGCTGCCGGCCTCTGTTTCGAGGACACCGGCGGCGTCCTGGAGGAGTGGGGCGCCGGCGAGTACTACGACCCCGAAGCCGTCACCGACACGTTCGGCAACGTCCCCGCGGAGTTCCTGGACGTCGGCTTCGCGCTGATGGACCCGGTCGACAACTACGTCTCGAAGTACGTCCGCTTCGCGGAGAACCTCGAGAACGAGGGGTTCGTCGAGAACTTCGGCCGGATGGAGCGGTGGCTCTCCGAGGGCGTCGACGTCGCCGGCGCGGCCTACGTCGAGTTCCTGGAGAAGATCTACCAGGAGAACCAGCTCTACCGCAACGTCCTGGAGATCGGCGGGAAGCGCGTCGACCTGGACGAGGTCGACATGCCGATCCTCCAGCTGATGGGCGAGTACGACCACCTCGTCCCCGCCGAGGCGTCGAAGCCGTTCAACGACGTCGTGGGCAGCGACGACGTCGAGACCATCGAGTACGCGACGGGCCACATCGGCCTCTCGGTGTCCTCCTCGTCACACGAGGACGTCTGGCCGCGCGCGAGCGACTGGTTCAAAGAGCGCAACCGGCGCG
>CAZMGU010000051.1:0-16133 GCA_964565905.1 uncultured Halobacteriales archaeon | reverse complement strand
AGTACACCGGCCGCCAGTCCAAGTCGGAGAAGGAGGCCATCCGGGAGCGCCAGCCGACGGTCCTGCTGACGACGCCGGACATGCTCCACTACGGCATCCTACCCCACGCCCACCGGCTGTGGAACTGGTTCTTCGAGCGCCTGGAGACGGTGGTCATCGACGAGGTGCACGAATATCGCGGCGTGTTCGGCAGCCACGTCTCGCTCGTGCTGCGGCGGCTCTCGCGCATGGTCGAGCGGTTCGCGGACGACAGGCCCGCGGCGGCGAACGACAGCCCGGAGTGGGTCTGCTGTTCGGCGACCATCGGGAACCCCGTCGAACACGCCGCCGCGGTGACGGGCCGGTCGGAGGACTCCTTCGCGCTGGTCGACCACGATTCGAGCGCCAGCGGGCCGCGCCACTGGCTGCTGTGGAATCCGCCGGAGTACGGCGGAAGCGGAGCGGGGAGCGGAAACGGGGCGGGGGACGACGGCGGGTGGGGCGACGGCGGCCGCCGCAGGTCCAGCCACGTCGAGGCGAAGCACCTCTTCGTCGACCTGGTCCAGCGGGGCCTCCAGACCGTCGTCTTTACCCGGTCGCGCCAGACCGCCGAGCGGTACGCCAGCCAGTGCGCTGACGAGTTGCAGGACAGGGGCGAACACGAACTGTCGCGGTCGGTCGGGGCCTACCAGGCAGCGCTCACGGACGAGCGCCGGCGCGACCTGGAGGCCGACCTGCAGTCCGGTGAGTTGCGCGGCGTCTGGAGCACCAACGCGCTGGAGCTGGGCGTCGACGTGGGCGGGCTGGACGCCGTGATTCTGGACGGCTATCCCGGCACGCGGATGCAGACGTTCCAGCAGGCCGGGCGGGCTGGTCGGGGGACCGACCCCGCGCTGGTCGTCCTCCTCGGCGGCGAAGACCAGCTGGACCAGTACGTGATGCGCAACCCCGACGTCCTGTTCGACCACCCGGCGGAGCAGGCGGTGACGAACCCCGAGAACGACCAGCTGATGCCCGACCACGTGCTGTGTGCGTCCCGGGAGAACTGGCTGAGTCCGGCGGACGACCGCCACTTCGGCGGGACGTTCCCCGACGTCGTGAGCGACCTGGAAGCGGCGGGGGACCTCGACCGGCGGACGACCGACGCGGGCGTCCGGTGGCTCTCCGCGGTCGACGGCAGTCCTCACCACGAGATGAGCCTGCGGACCATCGACTCGCAGGAGATCAAACTGATTCACAGGGGCGACATCGTCGCCAAGCTCCCCTTCGGCGACGCGCTGCGGGACGCCCACCCGGGCGCCATCTACCACCACCAGGGCCGGACCTACGAGGTGACCGACCTGGACCTGGACCGGGGCGTCGCCGAACTCGACCGGACCTGGGCCGACTACTACACCAAGGTGCTCCACGACAAGCAGATAACCGTCGAGCAAGACCTGGCCGAGCAGTCCCTCGACGCCCGGCCGGACGTCCCCGTCCGCTTCGCCGAGGTGACGATGCGCAAGCAGATAACCGGGTACGAGCGCCGCGACGGCCGGAGCGGCGACAAGATCGGCGAGCGCTCGCTGGACCTGCCCGAGACGAGCCTGGAGACGAAGGCGCTGTACTTCACCGTCCCCGGCGACGTCGAGCGGGCGATGCTGGGCGCGAGTGCGGACGGCGAGGCGGTCGCCGACGGGGGCGACCAGCCCGGAGCCGGCGGCGACGGAGGACCTGCCCGACGGGACGGCCCCGCGCCCGTCGCCGAACTCCCCGACGAGCCCGGTGACTTCCCGGGTGGCATCCACGCCGCCGAGCACGCGATGATATCGATGTTCCCCTTCGAGTACCTCTGTGACCGCCGCGACATCGGCGGCCTGTCGACGCCGCTTCACCCCCACACGAACGAGCCGACCATCTTCATCTACGACGGCTATCCGGGCGGCGTCGGCCTCGCGAAGAGCGGCTACCGCGGCGTGGACGACCTGATGGCGACGACGCTGGACATGCTGCGCTCGTGTGACTGCGAGGACGGCTGTCCCGCCTGCGTCCAGTCGCCCCACTGCGGCAACGCGAACGACCCGCTGGACAAGGGGCTCGCGAGCTACCTGCTCGACGCGCTGACCGGGTGAGGGGGGTCGGTCGACGTCCGGTGGACCGGCTCCGGCCGACCCGGACGGAGCCAGGGTTTTGTTAGTCTAACGACAACTGTGTGTGAGGAGCACGGATGTCCCGGGAACGCGACGAGCTACCGCCGGAGGACGTACCGACGGAGGACTACGAGGCCCGGCTCCCCGCGGAGTCGGCGTTCCAGCGGTGGCTGTTCTTCGACGCGAGTCGCTGGACGCTCGTCGTCGTCCTCCTCGTCGTCATCGCCGCGTCGTTCTTCATCGCCGGCCGCACCGGCCTGGTCTCCTATCGAAACGAGTCGACGGGCGCGCTGTTCCTGAGCGTCGTCGTCGCTGGCAACTTCACGCTCGTGAGCATCGTCATCACCATCAACCAGCTGGTGCTCTCCCGGGAGTTCGGCAAGCCGCACGTCCTGCGCCAGCGCAACGAGGGGATCCTGGATTTTCGCGAGGACGTCACGCGGCTCACCGGCGGCGGCGCGGGACCGGCCGACCCGCTCGTGTTCGTTCGCCGTATCGTCCGGTCGGTCGAGGACCGGGTGACCGAACTCCGGGACGACGTCGACGCGGGTGAGCCGCGGCTGGTCGAGTCCGTCGAGTCGCTGTCGACGGCCGTTTCCGCAGACGCGAAGGAGGCCGACGACGCGCTGTCGGACTCGGAGGTCGGAAATTTCCGGGTGCTGACGACGCTCCTGTTCTTCCGCATCGCCTGGCAACTCCACACGCTCCGGCGGATCCGGACGGAGTTCGACGAGAGCCTCGACGAGTCGACCGTCGCGACCGTCGAGGAACTCGAACGGTTGCTGCAGGACCTCAACATCGCTCGCCAGTATCTCCAGACGCTGTACATGCAGAAGGAGCTCGGCCAGCTGTCCCGCCTCCTGCTGTACGTCGGCATCCCGTCCCTGATCGTCAGCGGACTCGGCATGCTCGTCTACCGTCCCGGGGCGGGCGTGACCGTCCCGCGGCCGCTGCTCGTCCCCACCTACAGCGTCGTCGCCGCGGTGGGGTTCCTGCCGCTGGCCATCCTCCTGTCGTACATGGTTCGCATCTCCACCATCGTCAGCCGGATGCCGCTGTTGAACCCCTTCCTCACCGACGGGTGATCGACCGCTCGTGTCCCCGTCTCGCCGGTCACGCCTCGTTCACGTACAGTTCGTACCGGAAGTCGTCGCCGTCGTACCGGAGGTAGCCCCGGGATATCGCGTCGGCGGGGTCGTCGAGGTCCAGCGTCCGGAGCAGCGAGTCGAACGCGTCGGACAGCGGCGTCGCCTCCTCGTAGCCGTCGCCGCGGGCGCGGACGACGAGTTCGCGCTCCGCCTCGGAGAGGTCGGCCGACGAGAGGCGGTGGTCCAGTTTCGCGGCGTCGACGGCGTCCGCGTACTCGGCCATCGAGTCGCCGAGTTCCGTCGCGACGACGGAGTAGGCGGGTTCGACCAGGCGCTCCTCGCTCGCCTCGACGCGGAGGACGGTGTGGTCGTGGAAGGAGAGCGTCTCGTACTCGGGGTCGGGGACCAGGACGCTGTCCGCGGCGAGGTCGCGTCGATAGACGAAGCCGCCGTGCTCGGCGAGGTCGTCGGGACCGTCGCCGTGTTCGCGAGCGCGTGCGGCGAAGTAGGCGATCCCGGCGGCGTTCCGGTCCGGGTCCGGGAGGTCCTCGATGGCCGCGTCGGGGTCGGGGACGTCCTCGTCGTCGGCCCGGCCGAGCCAGCGCAGTCGGAGGACGTGGCGGTCAATCGCCTTCGAGCCGGTGATCACGACGGAGAGCCGGTAGTAGCTCCCCTCGTACTCGGTGTACTCGCCGTCCTCGCTGATGGCGGGGAAGCCGTAGGTGGTGTACCGGCCGTCCTCGATGGCCGCCCGGCGGGCCTCGGCCTGCTGGTCGTCCGTGGGCCCGTCGAACTGCTCGGGTGACCAGAGCATCCGCTCGGCGAGCGACTCGTCGAGCGAGTCGAGGTGGAGGCTGTACTCCTCCTCCGCCTCGTCGTCCGACGCGGAGACGAGGTCGTTACAGCCGGCGAGCGACGCTGCGGGGAGCGTGCCGAGGGCGGCGAGCGTCCGTCGGCGGGTCCAGGAGGGCATCGCACTGATCGGCGACGCGCTGGCGCAAAAGTGGTTCGGACCGGCGTTCGCCCCTTCGCGGCCCCGCCGCGGAACCGTACGTTCCAGACTCGTTCCAGTTCCGCCCGGATTCCCCGTCCCTATTTCGGTGGAAACCGTACCCGACTCCATGACCGTCGAGAGAGACGCCGAATCCGAATCGCCCGACGGAGAGCCGGCGGACCGGACCGTCCACCACGTTGAGGTAGAGATAGACGAGGACGAACCGGAGGTCCCGTTCGTCGAGACGCTCGCCGCGGTCAAGGGCGTCGACCAGACCGAACTGGACCCCCTCCAAGGTAACCTCGACGGCCTCGTCAAGGACGTGCTCCTCTCACCGCCGCCGGAGGAGAACCAGGCGCAGATCGAGTTCACCTACGAGGGGTTCCGCGTGACGCTGTTCCACGACGGCCACGCCGTGTTGCGCGACGTGGAGTAGGCGACGAGTGGCGGGAACCACTGGCGGCCGGACGACCGGTCCGGCGGACCGGTCGTTTGTTTTGGACGACACGTAAGTGGCCTCACGTGCTACGAACGCCATGGCCGTCATCGCGGAGTTCACCGTCTCCCACACGGATTTCGTCCTCGAACACGTCTTCGACGCGTACCCCGACGCGACTATCGAACTCGACCGGGTGGTGCCGACCGACGAGGCGTTCCTCCCCTACTTCTGGGTCTGGGACGCCGACGTCGAGGGCGTCGTCGCCGTCGTCGAGGACGCCGAACCCCTCACTGCGGTGACCCTCGTCGACGACGTCGAGGGAGGTGGGCTGTTCTACGCCCGCTGGACGCGCGACTTCGACGGCCTCCTCGAGGGGATGGAACGGTCGGGGCTCACGCTCCGCAAGGCGGTGGGTACCGCGGACGACTGGCAGTTCGAGTTCCGCGCGGAGGCGCTCGACGAACTGCCGCAGTTCCAGCGATACCTCACCGACAACGACGTCGCCGCGACGCTGACCAGGATGTACGACCTCGACGCGGAGGCCACCTCGGGCCGCTACAACCTGACCGCCGAACAGCGGGAGGCGCTGTTACTCGCGTACGACGCGGGCTACTACGAGACGCCGGCCCGGACCGACCTGGCGACGCTCGCTCGCGAACTGGGCATCTCGCGGTCCGCGTTCGGCGAGCGACTCAAACGCGGCTACGGCAACCTGATCGAGGCCACCATCGCCCACGAGCAGGACCCCGGGGACGTCTGACCGGCCCCGTCACTTCAACGCCGCCCATACTGAAGGCCAACGTTCTCCGGGGATTCGCCCGTAACCCCTCCCGGTGCTTACTATTGGATTTCGTCGATAACGAACGTCCGTCAGCGGCAGTCATCACTCGCGTCGGATCGCAGGAATCGCTCACGCAGGCCGTCCTGGACGCCGTCCGTGCCGCGCCGGACCGGACCGACGACGCCGGGACCGTCGCGCCCGGTGACCGCTCCGGACCTCCGCTGTACGACGCCGTCGACGTCGACGCGCTCGAGTCGCTGTACGCCCACGCCCGACGCCACGGAGAGTCGGTGGAGTGGACGACCGCGTTCACCTACGCCGGCCACGACGTCGTCGTCAACGACGCCGGCGACGTCTCTGTCGCGCCGTCGGACCACAGCGCCCGGACCCCCGGGCGGGACCACCGGTGTCCCGATTGCGACGACGACAGCGTGTCGGTCGACGGGTCCGACGCCGTCGTCGACGCCACGTTCCAGTGCCCGTCCTGTGGCCACCGCTGGACCGTCGAACTCGACGGTGACGACTGATAGTGGTGGTTGTAACTATTTACCGGCCTTCGACGGCACCGGCCACGTCGAACGCCGGTAAGGCCTTACAACCACCACTATGAACCGGGCGACGGGCCTCGCTACGCTCGCGCTGCGCTCACCCCTCCGGACCAGCGTTTTGCGTCGGCGGACCCAACCCGTCGGTATGGAAGCACTCGTCGCCGTCTGCCAGGACTGCGAGTGGGAACAACCGATGCCCAGTCGCGACACCGCCGAGCACGCCAAGCGCGTCCACGAGAACGAATACCACCACACCGTGATCCTGGAGGCCTGATCAGGAGCGCGCCAGCCGCGACGCCACGTCCCCCAGCCACTCCGGTTCGTCCAGGTCCGCCAGCACCCCGTCGCGCCAGGTGGTGACGATTTCCGTCTCGCCCTGCCGCGTCACGTCCACCTGCCACTTCCGGCCGTCCTCGGTTGTGAGGTCGAACCGTGCGCCACCCCCCGGCAGCGCGTCGACGTGTTCGATGGTGACCTGCTCGCCCGTGTAGACTTCGATGGTTTCCTTCATATTGGGTGAGTGGTAGAGTGGGAGCGACTTAAACTGGGGGTAGGAGGTTGGAGATGTGGGACGTTCTAATCGGTCGGTAGGCGGCCAATCTACTGGACGAAATCGACTTCCAGCCTGTCCGTGATTCCTTCGACGTCGAAGTCGGCATCGGCGACGGCGAGGGGTTCACCGAGAATCGCCGCAGTTCCGGCGACGAACGCGTCACGAGCGGCGAGGACTTCGCCCTGCTCGTGGAGGTGAGCCTGTAGCTCCGCGGCTGTACGCGCGAGTTCGGCGGAACCGTCGATCACGGTGAGCCAATCCAGTGCGGCGTCGACCGCGTCGAACTCCGCAGGGCCGGATTTGAACACCTCGCCCTGGTAAACCTCGAACGCGACCAGCGGTGGCGCAACGGCCCGTTCGTCCGAATGGCGTTCGACGTAGTCGATGGCCGCCTGAACGCCGTCGAGATAGTCGATGAGGACGCTGCTATCGTAAACAGTCATCTGGATCCGACGCCCTTCTTCATCTCCTCCCGTGCCGCTCGTGCGCTCTCGGCGGCGTCGGTCCCCTCCCAGAGCCCTGCACCCTCCCGGATAGATTCGCGTCGTTCCGCGACGAGGCGGGAGAGGAACTCGTCGAACGTCTCGTCCTCGCCCTTCAGTGCTTCGAGCGCCGCGTGGGTTTCCTCGTCGACTCGAATACTCTTGCTCATAGCCGTTAGTATACAGACGAGTATACAAGACTGTTTGGACGAGATGGAGTCGAAGCAGCCAATTGCGCCGTGTTTCTGATCATCATTGATCAGTGAACTTTAGAGATACGTCGTCACCGCTGACGACTACGTTCGACGCCTCGCGCAAAAGTATGGGCCAACGCGGATTTGAACCGCGAACCTCCCGGTTATCAGCCGAGCGCTCAACCTGATTGAGCTATTGGCCCCGGCGCATTCGTTGGTATCCGAGGGGAACTGTTAAGCGTTACTACTCGGGGTCCGGATGCACAGGGATACCACCCGACGACTCACTCGTCCTCCCGCTCTTCGAAGTCGATGTCCGTCGCGTCGTCGGGGTCGAACCCCGATCCTGCGTCGTTCCCCTCGACGCCGGAGCTACTGGCCGAACCGCCGGTGCCGCCGGGGCCGCCCTGCCCGCCGACGCCGCCCTGCCCCCCGACGCCGCCCTGGCCGCCCAGGCCGCCGAAGCCCATCCGCTCGCCCTCACCGTCGTCGCCGGGGAACCCGCCGACGTAGACGTTGCCGGTGGCGAAGCCGCCCGACTTCGCGTCGATGTAGGGGGTGATCACCCACTTCTTCGCGGCGGCGCGGATGGGCCAGCGCGTGACCGGAATCGCCAGCAGGAGGCCGATGAAGTCCGTCACCAGGCCGGGGGTGAGGAAGAACGCGCCGGCGGCGATGAGGAAGCCGCCGTCGACGAGTTCGTCCGTCGGAATCTCGCCGGTCGCGAGCTTTCGCTGTATCTCGGCGAGGGTGTGACGACCTTCGGCGCGGACGAGCAGCATACCGATCAGGCCGGTGAGGACGACCAGCAACACGGTGAGCTCCAGGCTCAGGAACTGGGTCCCGATCACGAGCAGCATGATCGCGTCCAGCAGCGGGATCAGGAGCAACACCGCGATGATGCGGAGCATACCCTCGATTTGCCCCCGACGCCTCAAACGCTTTTCGTGCTAGCACTCGGAGTTCGTGGAGGATCTGTGACGGAGAGTAGAATCAGTGTGAACAACTCGAAAGCCCCGGCCGGTTCAACTCGCGCGGCTCGCTGCGCGCGCTCCCGCTGGTCGCGTGCTTGCTTCGCCGGGCTTCGTTGAACCGGCCGCCCCTTTCATTCCCACCCTGCGGATGGGCCGTCCATCGCGAGTCGGCCGGACGAACGAACGTCGGGCGGGAATGAAAGGGGCGAGAGACTCCACGAAGGCGGGCGACGCAAGCACCGAGCGAAGCGAGGCGCGCAGCGAGCCCCCCGAGTGGAGTCTCTCGGGGCTTTCGAGTTGTCGCCGAAAACCGTTTCAGTCACTGTTGCTTCTCGCAGCCTCTCCTGTCACCTGGCCCGAGGAATCACGTCGATACCGTCGCTGGGCTGGAGCGTTATCTGCATCGAGAGGTCGAGCGGGGGCTGAGTCACGGGGTCGAACTGGAAGCGCTGGCACAGCGTCGCCAGGATCAGTTTCGCCTCCATCGTCGCGAAGCGCATCCCGATGCAGTGGCGCGGGCCGCCGCCGAAGGGGTAGTAGGCGTACTCCGGCAGGTCGTCCTCGAACTCGTCGGTCCACCGGTCGGGGCGGAACGTCTCGGGGTCGTCGTACCACCGCTCGTCGCGGTGGACGTTCCACTGAGGGAGCGACAGCGTCGACCCCGCGGGTATCGTGTAACCGCCGAGTTCGACGTCAACCGTGGGTTCGCGGAAGACGACGAACGCGGGCGGGTAGAGCCGCAGGGCCTCCTGGACGACCCGTTCCAGGTAGTCGAGGTCGGCCAGGTCGTCCCCGGTCGGGCGGCCGTCGCAGACGGCGTCGAGTTCCTCGTGGACGCGGGTCTGCTTCTCCGGGTTCGTCGCCAGCAGGAAGATAGCGTACGTGAGCGTGAGCGCCGTCGTCTCGTGGCCGGCGAAGAGGAACGTCATCAACTGGTCGCGCACGCGCCGGGGCTCCATGGTCGTCCCGTCCGGGTACTCCCGCTCTAGGAGCAGGGAGAGCAGATCGTCGCGCTCGGCGTCCTCCGCCTGCCGTTCGGCGATTATCTCGTCGACCGCGTCGAAGAAGTCCCGGACGGCCCGCTTGCAGCGCAGGTTCGCTGGCGTCGGCACCCAGAGCGGGAGGTACGCCGAGAAACCCGAGGTGTCGAAGCGCTCGGCGATGGTGTCGCTGGCGTGGCCGATGGCGGTCTGCCTGTCGCGCACGTCCACGTCGAGCAGCGTCTTGGCCAGGACGTCGAGCGTGAGTCCCTTCAGCCGGTCGTCGATGCGGACCGGCTCTCCCGGGGGCAAGCCGTCGGCGAACCCGCTGGCGTACTCGGCCATCATCGGCGCGTGGGTCTCGATGCGCTCCCGGTAGAACGCGGGCTGGATGAGGTTCCGGTCGCGCTGCCACTCCTCGCCGCTGGTCGAGATGAGCCCAGTCGGGGCGATAGCACCGATGGACTGCTCGACGACGGTCCCCTTGACGAAGTCCCGGTCGCGCTCGACCAGGACGGTCTGAATGTCGTCGGGGTGAGTGAGCATGTAGCCGTCCGTGCCGGCGATGCGGTAGTGGACGACGTCGGCGTCGAACTCCTCGCGACACCGCTCGTAGAACGCGAACGGGTCGCGGACGAACTGAACGGTGTTGCCCACGAGGGGGAGTCCGGCCGGACCCGGCGGCGTGGCGCCCGCGGACCGCTCCGTCCGATGCTCGGCCTCGCCGTCGCCGTGGCTGGAAGCCATCGATCCGACCTTGGCTCCCCCGGGACAAAGGCGGTTCCCCTCGCCCGTGAGGGGCCTTCAGGTACCCCGGCCGGGGATCGACCGGCCCGACGAGCACAGAGTGCAACCGTTTTTCCGTCCACTCCCGTAGCGACCCCATGGACGAGTTCGCGACGGAGACCAAGGTGGAGTGGTGCGAGTGGGGACCGTCGGCGTTCGAGGACGCCGCCGAGGCCGGGAAGCCGGTCCTGCTCGCGCTGACCGTGCCGTGGAGCCCCGAGTGCCGGGCGATGGACGCGCGGACCTACGGCGAACCGCGCATCGCCGCCAACGTCAACGACGGGTTCGTCCCGGTCCGCGTCGACGCCGACCGCCACCCCCGCGTCCGCGAGCGCTACAACATGGGCGGGTTCCCGTCGACGGTGTTTCTCACGCCCGACGGAGAGGTGCTCTCCGGCGCGACCTACCTCGGCCCCGACGGCTTCCGCGGCATCCTCGACAGCGTCCGCGAGAGCTGGGACGCGAAGGGCGAGGCCGCCGGGTCGGTCCCGCGGTCGGTCCAGTCCGGCGTTCCGCCGGCGGGGGAAGTCACCCCCCGTATCGAGGAGCACATGGTCGAGCAGTTGCTCGCCGCCTACGACGAGGAGTTCGGCGGGTGGGGCAGCGACGTGAAGTTCCCGATGGCCCGGACCGTCGAGTTCGCGCTGGTCCGCGCCCGCGACCAGGCGACCCGAACCCTGGAGGCGATACGGACGCACCTCCGCGACACCTACGACGGCGGGTTCTACCGCTACGCGACCAACCGCGACTGGTCCGAGGCGCGCAGCGAGAAGCTCCTCGACGAGAACGCGGCGGTTCTCCGGGCGTTCGCCCACGCCTACCGCTACACCGGCGAGGAGGCCTACCGTGAGACCGCCGAGGACGCCGTGGAGTACCTGACGACGACGCTGTGGACCGGCGACGCGTTCGCGGGGAGCCAGGCCGGCGACGCCTCTTACGCCGAGTTGCAGGCGACCGAGCGCGAGACGACGGAGGCCCCCCACGTCGACGGGACCGTCCTCGCGGACCGCAACGGCGTCGCCGTCGACGCCCTGTGTACCTACGCCGCCTACACCGACGACGAGCGGGCGAGTCGCTACGCCGAGCGCGCCCGCGACCACGTCGTCGGGGAACTGGTCGACGCCGACGGCGCGGTGACCCACTACGCCGACGCGGAGACCGGTGACGTCGGGGAGCGCGGCCTCCTACTCGACCAGGCCCGCGTCCTCCAGGGGCTCACGACCAGCTGGCAGGTCCTCGGCGACGGTGGCCCGGCCGAGGACGTCGCGGCGTGGACGGTCGAGAACCTGCAGGACGAGGGCGGTGCGTTCCGCGACGGCCCGGCCGAGGGCGCCGGACTCCTCTCGCGACCGCAGTACCCGCTCGACGCGACGGTGGAACTCGCGGACGCCCTGCTGGACCTGGCCGCGCTCGCCGGCGAGGACGCCTACCGCGACGTCGCCCGCGAGGCCGTCGCCGCCTTCGCGGGCGCCGCCGACCGGATGGGCGTCGAGGTGGCCGCCTACGCGACGGTGGCCTCGCGCCTGCTCGAACCCGCCGCAGTCTTCGTCGGGGCGCCGGCCGGGAGCGACCTCCACCGCGCCGCGCTCCGCCTCGCCGACCACGAGTCCGTCGTCGTCCCGGACGCTCCCGACCTGGACGGCGCGGCCGAGCGTCGCGTCGACGGCGAGGTGACCGGCACCGCCGACTCCCCGGCCGAACTGGAGTCGCTGCTGACCGGCGAGTAGCGACCCGGTGCGACTCGCCGCCGAGTCCGGACGCCGACGCCGCACGAAGTCAGTCGGGAGAACCGGCCGGGAGAGGAGACCGTGAGGAGCGACCGGGAAACCGGCGGTGCGTTTTTACTCCCGGAACGGGAACCGCCGGCATGCCCAGTCTGCGAGACCTCGGCCTCTCGGAGTACGAAGCGCGCGCGTTCCGCTCGCTGCTCGAAACCGGTCCGACAACGGCCAAGGAGTTGTCCCGCGCGAGCGACGTGCCGATGGGGCGCATCTACGACGTGCTCAACGGGCTCGAGACGCTCGACATCGTCCGGAGCCAGGCGGCGAGTCGCCCGAAGAAGTACGTCGCCGTCGAACCCGACACCGCGCTCGACCGCCTGCTCGCGGACCGGAAACGCCAGCTTGCCGAGAAGGCCGACCAGTACGAGTCCATCGTCGACGAACTCGCCGAGCAACTGGAGTCCGCCGAACCCGTCGAGGAGCCGTTCTGGACCGCCGCCGTCGGCCCCGAGGAGACCGTCGACCTGCTGGTCGAGCGCCTGGCCGCGGCCGACGAGCGCATCGTCGTCGTCGGGTCGCCGCCGTCCCGGCAGTTCGACCTCACGGACGCCGCCGACCGCATCGTCGACGAGATAGAGCGAGCGCTCGAACGGGACGTCGAGGTGTACATGCTGTTGCCCCCCGCATTCTACGACCACATCCCGACGGAGCGGGGCCGCGACTACCAGCGGCGACTGCAGGGGTACGACCAGTTTCACTACCGGGCCAGCGACGAGGTCACCTCGACGTTCGAGATAGTCGACGACGTCGAGGTGTGCATCGAGGTTCCCCACCCCATGGGCGGGTCCACGTTCGCCGTCATCGACCTCAAGGACCCGGAGTTCGCCGCCGACGTCTACGAGGAGTTCACGCCCCGCTGGGAGGACGCGAGACAGGTATCAACTGAGATAACCGAGGGGTAACGCTTAGCAGGGCGAGCGTCGTGGGTACACCGAATGGAAACGCTCGGGTCGCAGTTACGGGCGGCCATCGACGCTGCAGACGTCCCGAGGGCCGGCGCGGCCAGCGCCACGCTCGTGGTCGTCCTCATCGGCTTCGGCTACGTCCAGTGGAACACGTTTCAGCACAAGGCGTCCATCGACGTGGTCGGCCCGGCGCTGGAACTGGGCATCGTCGTCGTCGGGGTCGCCGGTCTCGTCGTCTTCGACGGCCTCCGGTCGGAACGGAGGCTCTACCTGCCCCTGGCCACTGGATCCGTCCTGCTCGCCGTCGCCGGGACGACCGACCTCATGGACGAGTTCGTCTTCCAGCCGTACCTGTTCAGCCTCACGCTGGAGGGCATCCCCAGAGGGCTCGCCGCCGGCTGTTTCGTCCTCGCCGTCAGTCGCGGGATCGGACGGGTGTACGAACGCGAGCGGTATCTGCGACGGCAGAACGAGCGCCTCGACGACTTCGCCTCGGTCGCCAGCCACGACCTGCGCAATCCGCTCCAGGTCGCCCACGGGAGCCTCGCCGCGGTCCGGGAGGAGGGCGACGAGGAGTCGCTCGACCGCCTCGAACGGTCCATCGACCGGATGGGGACCATCGTCGACGACGTCCTCCAGTTCTCCCGGATCGGTAACGACTCCGTCGAGGCCGAATCCGTCCGCCTGTCCGAGGTGGCCGACGAGGCGTGGGACGCCATCCAGGCCGAGGAGGCGTCGCTCCGCGTCGAGGCCGACGGAGAACTGCCGGCCGACCCGCGACTGCTCCAGCAGGCCCTCGAGAACCTCTTTCGCAACGCGATGGACCACGGCGGCGACGACGTCACCGTCTGGATCGGAACGACGACGGACGGGTTCTACGTGATGGACGACGGGCCGGGCATCGACACCGACCAGCGCGACCAGGTGTTCGACTCCGGCTACTCGGGCGGGACGAGCACCGGCCTCGGACTCGCCATCGTCAGCCGCATCGTCGAGGCCCACGACTGGTCGATCAGGACCGTCACCGGCCACGACGGCGGCGCTCGCTTCGAGGTACTGACGGACTGAGAAGGCGGCCGAGAAGACGACTGAGAAGACCGCGACGGACTGCTGCCGACTATTCCCCGTTGACTTCCCGCTCCAGCGACCCGAACTCCGCGACTCGCTCGGCGTGGGCGTTGTGCTGGTGGATCGACTCGTCGTTCGACTGCTCCATCCGGACGACGGCCTCCTCGGGGAGGCCGGGGAACCGGTCGACGACGCCCTCGGCCATCGACCGGACGCAGTCCTCGACGAACTTGGCGTTCTTGTGGGACTCGTAGGTCATGTGGTCCTCGTCCGGCCGCTTGGCCAGGTTGTAGATGCGCGCGCTCATCGAGTCGCGGGCGACTTCGATGACGTCGTCCAGGTCGACGGCGGGCGACCCCTCGCTCTCGATGGTGAGCGTGGCGTGGCCGCGCTGGGAGTGGCCCGGCTGCGGGGCCTCCTCGAGGAACGCGTCGATGGTCTCGTCGTCGACGTCCAGTCCGCGCAGCGTGTCGCGGGCGCGGGCCGCGGACATCCCCTGCGAGCAGGGGCAGACGGTCATGCCCGTCACGCGGGCGCCTATCTCCTCGCGCGTGCCGTCCTCGTCGGCCGTCGCCGATGCGATGATGTCGGCGGTCGACTGGGTCGCCATGTCGGACTCGGGCGTCCGCTCGCGGGTGACGTACTCCGCCTCCATGCTGACCTCCGCGCGGGTGGTGTACTCGTGTTTCTCCAGGAGTCGTTCGGCCGCCTCGCCGCAGACGTCCTCGACGCCGGAGACCTCCTCGCGGACGGCGGCCTCCAGCGTCTCGTCGATGACCTCCATGTTCCGGCTCATGTCCGCGCCCTTGCGCCAGGACGGCAGGTCGACGAAGACGGAGAACTCGGCCATCAGGACGATGGGGCGCTGGTCCTCGCGACCGATCTTGACCAGCTTCTCGACGCCGGTGACGCCGACGCGATTGAGACCGACGGTCACGTCCGGACTCGACGCCTGGACGTCCGGCAGTTGCTGACTCATTGGGTAGCTCTAGAGCGGATCGGGGGTTAGTGCTTTCGAAACCGACCCTCCGGCGCGGACGGGCGTCCGGCCGGATCGCTCACTCGGCGTCCGACGCGATCGCTTCGGACCCGCCGAAGTCCCGGAGGAGCACCTCGTAGTCCTCGTCGTCGAAGGAGGTGACGATGCGGTCGAGTTCCGACTGGAGCCGGCCGAGTTGCTCCTCGAGTTCCTGGAACTCCTCGTTCACGCGGAGCTCCGCGCTCGTCTTCGACGCCTGCAGCGCGGCGTGTTTCGACGACAGTGCGTAGTACTCGCGGATCCGCGACTCGTAGTCGACGCACGTCAGCAGTCGCTCGATGGTGTCGATCAGGTCCTGCCGCGTCACCGGTTTGACGACGTAGTCGTCGAACGGCATCTCGATGATGTCGAAGTCCGGGTCGACCGCCGTCACCATCGCGACCCTGATGTCGAGCCCGCGGTCGCGGATTTCGGCGAGCACGTCGTCGCCACCGACGTCGGGCATCCGGCGGTCCAGCAACACGACGTCCACGTCCGGCGTCAGCGCGGCCAGGGCGTCGTCGCCGCTGTAGGCCGTCTCGACGTCGTACTCCGGCGAGAGCTGTGCGGCGTAGGCGTCCGCCACCCCCTGCTCGTCGTCGGCGATCAGGATGGTCGCGCGGTCCGATGCGGTCATCTCCCTGTAGTATGTGAAAACGCGCATATAACGGTTCTGGCCGTTATCGGCGATGAGTTCGCGCCACCGCCGTCCGGTGACGGCTCACTCGGCGACGAGTTCGCCGTAGCGAGCGCCGGTCTGCTTCAGCGTCGCCGTCGAGTAGAGCCGTTCGTGGTCGAACGGTAGGTGGTCCGCGGCGAGTTCGTCTATCTTCGCGTCGACGGCGGCGCTCTCCCGGCCGTGGATCATCGTGAACAGGTTGTACGACCAGTCCTGCTCCGGTCGGCGGGGTCGGTGGTAACACAGGGTGACGTACGGGAGGCGGCCGGCGGCCTCGCCGCGCGCGTCCAGTTCGTCGTCCGGCACGTCCCAGACGACCATGCAGTTGCTGTCGAAGCCGGTGGCGACGTGGTTGACCACGCAGCCGATGCGCTTGATGCAACCGCTCTCGACCAGCGACCCGACGGACGAGAGGACCGCGTCGACGGACGCGCCGACGTCGGCGGCCACGTCGCGATACGGCGTCGCGGAGACCGGGAACCCCTCCTGGACCGCGAGGAGCACCTTCCGGTCGAGCGTCGAGAGGTCCGCAACGGCCCGTTCGCTAATGGACGTCGCCTCGACGTCGGTGGCCTGCAGGCTCTCCCTGGCGAACCGGTCCCCGTTGACGACGGGGAACTCCAGGTCGATGTAGTAGTCCGTGCGCATCGGAAGGTTCAGGACGCGACACCCGGTCTGTGTCTCGACGTCGTCGAGGATATCGTCGCGGGTCGCCCGGTCCTCCGCCGTCACCACGAACCACATGTTCCAGGCGT